>CAYIXQ010000001.1:0-50312 GCA_964367475.1 uncultured Candidatus Saccharibacteria bacterium
GACCCAGCGAAGCTGGGGCGCCAAAGAATTGGAATCGCTGTTGTGGCTTGAGCCACGATAAGCCCTAATAGCCTTGGGCTTCGTGGCTCAAGCGCGTAAGTCTTAAATATGATTTAATGAGTCGGCTGTGGATAAACCCATTTTACCTTTCATCAGGATGTTATAAAATAAATGTAAGTATGAGTAACAGACCAATTCTTATTTTGGTCAGCGTCGCTGTTTTGGTCGGAGCTTTCGTCGCCGGTTTAAGTTACGGAGACAAGCGAGGTTACAATCGAGCTCAAGCTGAAGTCAAAAAACTTCAGGCAGAAGCTGCCCAGAAGGCCACCGAAGAAGCGGCCAAAGTGGCTAACCCGTTTAAGGCTGTCAATCCTTTAGAAGGGGTGGAAGCCAATCCGTTTGAAAAGGCGAAGAATCTTTTAAACCCCTTTAAATAGATATGGTTTAAAACCATCTCGAGGGGTTTTTTCCGATTAATTAGCCTATCAGCCGGATGCCTAAATCGTATTTTAATTGTATGAAAATATCTAGAGTCGTATTTTTAGCTGGTACCGTTTTGGTAGCGGCTTTTTTGGTGGCAGGTTTTGTAAGCGCGGCCGAAGAAGATATTTCCGCCGCTTTACACGATTTAAGCTCCGCTTTAGGGCAGGATATAACCAATAAAGAACAAGCCGTTATAGCTTGTGATGCCGAAAAGAATTTTGAAACCTGCGCCGAAATTGGCAAAAAACACGATCTTTACCAGCCGGAAGAGATAGCCCAGGTAAATACGGTTTTGGACGAAATCAAGGGGGAAGTAGCGACTAAATTACAGACCTGTCAAAGTATTGAATGTCTGGTAGGGGTAGCCAATGAACTTGCCCAAAAAGTGAATGCTAAAAATCCTACCGTGGCTACAAATCTTGACCTGACACCCAAAATCGTTGAGAAAAAACAGGCCATTGTTGCCGCCGCTAAAGAGGCAGGAATTTCGTATGAACAGTGTCGAAATATGGATCCAGACACGGCGCCAGTAGATCTTTTGCGTGCCTGCGCCCGTTTGGCTAAAGACTCACGGGTGAGGGATTTTGTGCCGGAGCAATCCAGACAAGCGGCGGATTTTGCTGATTCTTCAACTGATTTAAAAGAAGCTCTTCAGAAAGGAGAAGTTCAGTGTGGCGACAATACTCTTCAGGGTTGCGGTAACTTTTGTTTAAATCCCAGCGCGGAAACTCGCGCTCAAGGAATTCCGCCGGTTTGTAATCAAATCGCCACCAGGTTTTTTGGCACTGATGGTACCAAGGAACTTAAAAGAGCCTATAAGCAGGTTGAAGATGCCGGGATATTTTATCGAAAAAAAGCTGATAATCTTGTGTTTACGACTTTGGATGGCCGAGTACTAACTGACCCTTCTGCGATTGGCAATTATATGGAGAATGAAGGCAGGAAAGGAAATGTAGAGGCCGTGGATAAAGGTATGGATTTCCTGATTGGGCAAGGTTTTGTAAAACCGGAAGAAAAAGAATATGCCCTAAAATTTGTGCGTAAGGTCAGAGAAAAAGGCGGCGAGGTTAATTTTGATACTTGTACTCGCGATCCGAAATCTTGTTCAGATTTTATTCCCGACGAACAGCGCGGGCAATTTGAGGCTTTTGATCAAATTCATGATATCATGCGCCAGGAAATTGGTTTTGATCCGGAAAGATGCAGGGATGCGAATTTTGAAACGGGGGAACAGTGTCTTCGGGGATCTGAAAGAGCTATTGCCAAGGTCAAATCCCTTGGTTTAGAAAGAAATAATCCCCAGGTTCGCAGTTTAATTAGTGATATTGAGTCCAAAGTTAATGAAGGTAAAAGATATGTAGATAGTAAGGATCAGATAGATCGAGACATCAGTTCTCAAGGCGGACCGGGAGACTGTCGCTCGTCAAGCGACTGTTTGGCTTATTGTTCAGATGCAAATCATGGTCCAGAATGTCTCTCATTTGGCGCTAAACAGGGCGTGTTTCGGGGAGAAGAAGTGATCCAGAAATTCCAGCAGTTTAATCAAAATGTACAAGCCCCCCGGACGGCTACCTATGATCCCGCGCGTGGCTTTGAAGGTTTTTACTCCAGCTTTCCCGGCGGGCAAGGACCATATCCTGGATTTCAGCCGCCCGGTCAGTCCGGTTTTCAACCACCCGGACAAATACCAGGATTTACCCAACCCGGACCGGGTTATTCACCGCCACCAGGACAGTCATCCATTCCTTATTATCCGGATTTTAGGCGGGGTGGTGATGTTATTGGTGCTCCGGTTGGTCCAAGTCCGGAGTGTTTTGCGGCGATCCAATCAGGTGATTATGCCAGAGCCAGAACGGCCTGTTATGTGCCGTCTGTCACTATCTATCCAACTTTTACGCCCATTGGCTCGCCAGTGGAAGGCTGTCAACCACCATCGTATTTTGATCCTGGTATTAGGGTTTGTCGTACACCATACACTACCTATTCTGTACCGCCCGGCGATCAAGGCCAATACTGCCCGCCGCCTTCCGCTTGGGATCCGGCTACACGATCTTGTCGACCTTACCCAACGCCCTATACATCTGGATCTCCCGGATTATGTCCTTCCGGTCAGTGGTGGGATGGTGCGGCTAACCGCTGTACTTCATCCAGTTCCTGCGGCTATGGTTTTTATTGGGATCCGGGAACGCAATCTTGCCGGGGCTCAGGAACGGCCAGTTCTTGTCCCTCCTTTGCTCACGACATGGGCGGATATTGCATGTTAAACGCCGATCCTAGCCGCTGCTCTGCTTATGGTAGAGCTAATAGTGAAGGGAATTATACCACTGTGGAATGTAATTCGTCACCTCCCGGTGGTGGTAGTTGGGAAGGCAGTTTGCCGGGCCAATGTTCTGATGGTATTGATAATGATTATGATGGCGCTATTGATTCGGCGGATACTAGCTGTACCACACCGCCGCCAGGTCCAACTTATTCTCCCGGACCGGGCGGTTCTAGTTGCTCCCAGTCTTTGATCAATCTTTTGGGCAATGGCTGTCACTGGATGTCCAATGACAGCTCTGGCCGGGCGGTATATTGTGATGGGCCCATGTCCAAATCGGCTAAGGAGGGCGATACTGCCGCCACCGTTGGCTGCTTGTCTGGTGGTCCATATCAACCGACTTATACTCCGGGTCCGGGTGGTACCTTTGCCTGTTCTGATGGTCTGGACAATGATGGCGATGGAGCGATCGATTACCCGGCTGATTCGGGTTGCTATGGAACTACCGATAATGACGAAATTATTCCACCTGGTGTGCCACCGGGCGGATCGTGTCCAGCCGGCGCACATAATATGGGTAGTTATTGCATGTCGGATGCCGACACTAGTAAATGCGGATCATTTGGTTCAACCAGCGTCAGTTCGTTTGGATCATGTTCCCAATACCAAGGTACTACGAGCTACACGCCCGCTCCCGCCTGTCCTTCCGGTCAGTGGTGGGATGGTGCGGCTAACCGCTGTACTTCATCCGGTTCCTGCGGCTATGGTTTTTATTGGGATCCGGGAACAAATTCTTGCCGTAGCTCGACCTCAACTAGTTACACGCCTTATCCATCTGGCAGTGTAACCTATTCTCCGGGCCCAAGTTCTTGTCCGACCGGTTCACATAGTATGGGTAGTTACTGTATGTCGGACAGCGATGGTTCAAAATGCGGTCCTATTAGTAGTTCAAGCGTTTCTAGTTTTGGTTCCTGCTCCACATATCAAGGAGGAACTACCACTTATACACCGGCGCCTTCCTGCCCATCCGGTCAATGGTGGGATTCAGCGACCAATGCTTGTAGGAGTACGACTGCTACCACCTATTCCCCACCGCCTTCCTGTCCTTCCGGTCAATGGTGGGACTATGGCACAAATTCATGCCGCAGCAGCACATCAACCTCAACTTATACACCACCACCAGCCTGTCCGGATGGTCAATACTGGGATTCGGGTGTAAGCGCTTGCAGGGTAAATCCAACACCATATCCAACCACGGCCTACACTCCGCCTCCCACGCAATATGTCCCGCCACCGACAAATGAAGCTACGCCACCACCATCTCCGCCACCAACTTCCTACAATCGCCACCAACACTATGTAGCCCAATATATCAGCACCATCGCTCTGGCTAATACGATTATGGACTGCACAGCGGCCGGTGATCGCTGGAATGCAAAGGATGGAATCTGTCGTGATGGCGACGCCTCATTCTTTGCTAACATCATCAGATTCATCGCCAATTTCTTAAAGTAAAGAAGGCTGAACTTAAAACTATCCCCCCACTTTCTATGAAGTTCCAGAAAGTGGGGGGGATTTGTTATCGAGTAAATCTCGAGATGACGGTCTGATTTGCCCCAGTCCGTTTCAGGAGAATCACGACCGATTCGTCAAGATAAACCATTGGCCACCGGGGATCTTTGGAAATTCTACCCAAAAAAGTCTGGGCCCAGGGAGTGATATCATGGTGATCAAAAAATACGTAATTGATATGGTATAATTCCGAGTACTTTTCCCAATCGGCCGGATTTTCCTGCATAGGTTTGTAAACTTTTTCAAAAAAATCTACGCTGTAGGCCTCTGGTCTGCCATCAACGAATATTTTTTGTTCGGGATAAAGTTTCCAGATTAGGAAACTGCCCACATCAAAATTATTAAACACCGGTCCCGCTATTTCATACTGTTTAACAAATTCAACCCCTCGTCTTGCTCCTTCTGGTATTTGCAGGCCAAACTTTTTGCTGCCGGCCAAAGAGGTAACACTGGCAGAGACAAACCAGTAGCTAACCGAAGACAGCAAAAGAAGATAAATCACTCCACCTATAAGCTTTACCACTTTTGACTTAAACCAGTTTAAATTGAAATAACTTAGGTTAAGCGCCATAACCGGTAGCATGGTATAACCGTATAAACTAAAGTTTCGAATCATCCTCATGGCTAAAACCGAGAACACCAGTCCAGCCAATATCTCAAACGTCAGTTTACGCCCTCTCACCATCCAGGCGGGAACAAAAGAGGCGATCAGCGCCACCAAAGATATTTCAAAAACATTGATTTTTTCTTCGAGGATGCCATAATCTTTCAGAAAGAAAATTGACTGATTCTCAACGATGGAATAGCCGTATTCACGCAAAATATTAAGGGGCGCCAAGGCGCCGTGAATAAAATGTGGATTGACGAGGGTGGCAGCAAGTGTAAATCCAAATATGGCCGCTAACCGACGCCAGGTTTTTTTGTCGGCCCCGTTGATAATTTTATCTGCGAGAAAAAAGAACAATAATATCGGTCCCAGGGCAAAATAAATGTGGCTGTTGGTCCAGATTATCTGAAGCAACGGTAAAAAAAACAAATAGCGGGAATCGTTTTCATATTTTGACCTAAATATCGAAAAAATGAAAAAAGAAAGGAGTAAATAGCTAAAAATTTCTGGTCGAACATCGGTTCTTTCGATTAGAATGAAAAAAACAGCGGTAAAAGAGAGTAAAAATGACCAAAACGGTACTAGCCGGCGGACAGATAAAAAAACAAAAGTAAAGGCTGAAAGTAAAACAATTATTTTGAAAACAATGAGACCATTTAATCCAGCAACACTGTTTATCCAGAAGAAAATTACTTCACTTAGCCAGTGATGGTTAATAAACCGATGATCTGGTTCCGTGAAAGAAAATAGATTGGTATCCGGAACGCTCCTTGTTTGCCAGATAATTTCTCCTAATTTCAGATGTCGGCCGATATCCTGATTTATGGAATCAAGACTGTGGGTAAAAAATATTCCCAGAGTGATATAGGTAGCAATAACAGCGATGATTTTCAAGTATTTCATTTAGAAAGCAGCTCTTCAAAAGAATTTATCATTTTTTCAGAGCCAAACTTGTGTATCAGGGTTTGATGGCCCTGAATCCCCATTTCTTTAGCCGACATTTCATTTTCCAATAGAGTCTTAATTGTTTCTGCTAAACCTTGCCAGTGGCCGGGAGTAACCAAAAATCCGCTTTTATTGTGCTCAACAATTTCCGGCACGGCACCCACGGAACTTGCCACCACCGGGAGCTTAGCGGCCATAGCTTCTAGCAATGACCAGGGAAAGCCTTCTTTAACAGACGGAAGGACAAATATGTCGAAAGCGGGCAAATATTGGTAAGCATCGGGTATCTGGCCCACTAAAAAAACTTTTTTTTCCAAACCGTTCAGGCTGATGGCTTCTTCTAGCCTTGGTCTCTCGGGACCGTCGCCGATCACCATATACGCCAAGTCATCCCTATCTTTCAAATGGGCGGCTGCACGGATAAGATTATCGATTCCTTTGGTAGGGTAAAGATTAGCAATTGTACCAATAATATATTTAGCCTGAAAAATTTTGCCAAACCGCCATGATATTTTTTCAAACAATTTAACTCTCGCCTCATCACGCGAAAAAAATTCAAGCCGGAAAGGGTCAAGTCCGTTATGAATCAAAAGTAAATTCTGTCGAGGTTTAATGCCATAACGTTTAGCTAGTTCAAAATCGTATTGGCTGTTAACCACAATATCATCTTTCCAGGCAGCGCTAATTTTTTCGAGTAAAATAAAAAGAGTTTTTTTCCACCGCGGCCAGGGATCATTGAAGGTCCAACCGCCGATTCGATAAATAACTTTCATATTACGGCTACTACTTAATCGAGCCGCCAGTGACCCGATAAAGCCCGCCTTGGAACTATTGAGAAAAAGAATATCGGGTCTAAGCAATTTGATCAGGTTGCGGATTTTTTTGGTGGCGATAATATCAAAAAAGGGATTAATGACGCGTTTAAAAGATTTCACGCTTAAAACATTTATACCAGTCCTAGAAAAATAGTTAATCAGGAAATCTTGACCAGAAAAAATGCCCGTCAGAACCGTGATTTCGTATTTAGTCCGGTCGAGGCGGGATATCAGCTGGTGTAAAAAACGCTGAGCGCCGCCATATTCAGATCGGGTAATTATAAATAAAACCCTTATTTTTGGCTTTAAATCAGCCTTTTTAACGAGGTTGATATTTTCCATGATCTATGGCATTATTGTATGACAAGATGACCCAAAAATCAAAGAGAATCTTGCTTTTTACGACCGCCTTCCAGCCATTGATTGGCGGCTCGGAAATCGCCATTGAGTCTGTGGCCCGGCGACTGGGAGATGTTTTTTTTGATATTATTACACCTAAAAACCGTAGATCTCTGAAAACCGTTGATAGCAAGAATAACATCTGTATTCACCGAATTGGATTTGGCTACGAATTTATTGATAAATATCTATTTCCGATTTTAGGCGCGTTGCGCGCTTTGCACCTCATGCGAGCTAAAAGCTACGCGGCTATCCATGCCTATCAGGCATCGCAGGGGGCCGGTGCCGCCTGGATTATCAAATGTCTAAAACCGGAAACTAAATTTATTTTATCATTACAAGAGGGAAAAAATCTTAATGCTCAAAGTTGGTGGATAAAGTTTTTCAGAAATCTTATTATAAAAAAAGCCGACATCGTCACCGGCATAAGTAACTATCTGGTTAATTATGCCCGCTCGATTAATCACCGCGCTGAAACACGTTTAATTTCAAATGGAGTGGACTCTGAAAAATTTATGATCGTTGAAAACGCCAATCTTGCCCTGAAGAAAAAACTCGGCATCAAAGAATCTGATCGGGTGGTGATCTCGGTATCCCGGCTGGTTCCCAAAAATGGCCTGGCTAATCTGATCGAAGCAATGAGTTTGGTAAAGGAGCAAATTCCCGACGTTAAATTATTAATTATCGGGAGCGGACAATTGGCGGCGGATTTAAGAAAAATGGCCGATACGCTTAACTTGAGGAGTGAGATTATTTTTTTAGGAGAAATTGAAAATAATCAGATCCCGTTTTATTTAAAATTAGCTGATGTTTTTGTTCGTCCTTCGGTGTCGGAGGGGCTGGGTATCTCTTTTTTGGAGGCCATGGCTGCCGGGGTGCCAATCATTGGCACGCCCGTAGGCGGTATTCCAGATTTTCTCGAGGATCGAGTTACGGGACTGTTTTGCAAAGTAGCTGACCGTCAAAGTGTGGCGGAAAAAGTTATGGAGATCCTCCGCGATCATGACTTAAGAATTAATCTCATCAATAACGCCCGGCAGATTATTCAGGCAAAATATGATTGGCAAACCATTGCCGAACAATTTAGAGATATATATTTCCATGAGAAATGAAAAACTAAGCATTATTATTCCCGTTTATAACGAGGCCAAAACGCTTGGCCCGTTGGTAGATTTAATAAATTCCGTAACTTTTATCGAAAAAGAATTGATATTTATTGACGATGGTTCGACTGACAGCAGTCGGCAGGTTTTGTCCGCGCTGACTGATAAACACAAAGTGATTTTTCTTGAAAAGAACCGTGGCAAAGGCGCGGCCATCCGGCGGGGCTTTCAGGAGGCAACGGGAGACCTGGTTTTGATCCAGGATGCCGATTTAGAGTACGATCCTCGGGAGTATATACATTTACTTCGTCCCATTATGGATGATAAGGCCGATGTAGTTTATGGGTCGCGTTTTGTGACTAGCCGGCCACGACGAGTGCTTTACTATGATCATTATCTGGCAAACATTTTTTTGACGTTTTTTTCAAATATTTTTACTGGATTAAATCTTTCTGACATGGAAACCTGTTATAAAGTTTTCCGCCGACAAAGCTTGGCTAAATTTGCCCCGCATCTAGTTTCAAACCGATTTGGCATTGAGGTCGAATTAACGTCGGAAGTGGCCAAGCACAAATTGAGGGTTTTTGAAGTCGGTATTTCTTATAACGGTCGAACTTATGCCGAGGGCAAAAAAATTACCTGGAAAGACGGCTTAGCGGCCATTTTTCATATTATTAGATTTAACCTTTTTCGCTCGTGCGATGAACGACAACCTAAAACCTAGCTTACTTATTGCTACTGGAATTTTTGCTCCCGAAATCGGTGGCCCAGCCTCTTATATTAATACGCTCGCTGCTGGCATCGGTGCTGAATTCTCGATAAGGATCATTACCTATTCCCCCGTTTTAACTTATGCCGGGGATAAAAATTATCCCTTTCCGGTGACTCGAATATGGAAGGGCTTTCCCAAGGGACTCCGCCACTTAATCTATTTTATCAGGCTATTGGTACTGGTGAGAGGGTGCGATGCCGTGCTTTCCCTTAACAATATAAGCGCTGGCTATTTGACATTTTTAGCCGCCCGTTTATTTGGAAAAAAGTTTATCTTGAAAGTGCCGGGTGATTCTGCCTGGGAAAGAGCGGCGCTGACTAGAAAAACAGGCCTGCTCCTAGACGATTTTCAAAAATCCGAAAAGACCGGCTATATTAAATACCTATACCAGGTTCAAGCTAAGACAGCTAAAAAAGCGGATGCCATCATCGTACCTTCGGAATATTTGGCTAAAATTGTCAGGGGCTGGGGAGCTGATCCAACTAAAGTCCATGTCATTTACAACAGTATCGATATTAATATGCCAGCAAACTCAAAGGAGGAGGCCAGGAAAAAGATTGGCGTGGCTGGCAATGTAATCTTAGCCTATGGTCGCTTGGTGCCATGGAAAGGTTATACCATGTTGATCAAGCTTATGCCCGAACTGTTAAAGTTAAACCAGTTTTTTAGGCTGGTAATTGTAGGCGATGGGCCGGAAATGCCTAAGCTTCGTCTCGCCGTTAAAAACTTAAGTTTAGTCAATAAAGTATATCTAGCTGGCAGTAAATCTAAGAACGAATTGTTAAACTATTTGGCCGCCGCGGATATTTTTATTCAAAATACGGGCTATGAAGGTTTTTCTCATCAAATCGTCGAGGCCTTGGCGGCTGGTATTCCGGTGATTACCACTAACGTGGGTGGCAATCGGGAAATCATTCATCAGGGCGAAAATGGTTTTATGGTCAAATATAATGATGAATTTAACCTAATCGAAGCCATCAAGACGATCTGGCAAACCCCCGAACTAAGAGACCGATTTATTGAAAACGGAAAAAAAACAGCCGAATACTTCAATTCGGGAAAAATGATCAGTGAAACCAGAAAATTATTATTAAGTTTGAGAAATTAATTTTTATGAAACTCCTTATGATTTCGGGCGATCGAGCTCTGGCTGAAGGCAAACGTGGCGCTTTTTATAATACTCTGGAAGAGTTTCACAAACATTGGGACCGGATTGACATTATCTGTCCATTCGCGTCCAGTTCCAGCCCGGTCTTTAACCCGTTTGATAATATTTTTATTCATCCTTCCCCCTGGCCGCTATTATTACAGCCGCTTTGGATCATTAAAAAAGGCAAAGCCCTTTACCGCGAAATTGGTTATGATTTAATAACGGTTCATGAATTTCCGCCGTTTTATAATGGCCTGGGCGCCACCTGGCTTTGGGAAAAAATTGGCGTGCCGTACCTCCTGGAAATCCACCACGTGCCGGGTTATCCTCGCGCGGCCGGATTGAAGGAATGGATCTATGAAAAACTTTTCCGGCTGGGTATTAGATTTGATGTCGCCCGGGCTAAAGCCGTCCGAGTGGTAAATAATTATCAGATACCCGATTATTTAATCTCGGCTGGTGTACCAAAAGAAAAAATATTTTTGATCCCGTCATTCTATATTGACCTCGAAACCTTTAAACCCTTAAACCTTAGAACTTTTGAACTTTTAAACTTCTCAAAGCGGTACGATTTAATTTTTGTCGGACGTTTAGTAAAAAATAAAGGGATTGAACTTTTCCTTAAAACTGTGGCCGAATTGGCTGGAAAAGCCCTGATTGTTGGCGATGGTCCTTTACGGGAGAGTTTAAAGTTAAAAGTTAAAAATTTGGGGCTGGAAGATAAAGTCACTTTTCATGGTTGGGCCAAGGATGCGTCAGAAATTGCGACCCTAATTAATCAAGCCAAGTTACTAGTGGTTACCTCATATAACGAAGGTGGCCCGAGAGTTTTACTTGAAGCCCTGGCCTGTGGGGTGCCGGTAGTGACAACTGATGTTGGGATCGCCCGGGACTTACAAGCGGCGGGAGTAATTGATGAACCATGCCAATGGGATGCCCATGATATTGCCGCTACTTCTCGGCAGTTGCTGGAGGATGCCCAAAAATACGAAAAGTTATCCAACCTCGGGCTGGAATACGTCAAGCAGTTTGAATACAAAGCGGCAATCAAGCAATATGCTGATAAGTTAAAATCTCTTCATGGTTAAAAAATTTAATAATCTATTTATACTTTTTATTTTAGTGGGACTAAGTTTTGTCGTTTTTGGCAATGGCCTAAATGGGGCCTTTGTCTACGACGACCAGCTTGTTCTCGCGCATTCGTTTTTTTCAGAACCGGTTAATTTTCTAAAATTTTTTGGCCAACCCTATTTTGAGACTTACCCCCAAGCGGGCCTTTACCGGCCTATGACCATGATCAGCTATGCTTTTAATTTTATGATCGGGGGAACACCCACCGGTTTTCATGTGGTTAATATTATACTGCACGGTCTCAATTCATTTTTGGTTTATTGGTTAATTTTTACTTTTAGTCGTTCCGGAAGAATCGCGCTCTTGACCGCTCTGCTATTTTTGGTTTTGCCTATCCATGTGGAAGCCATTACTTCAATTATTGGTCGGGCGGAGCTGTTAATGTTTCTGTTCTCAATTCTTTCCCTTATCCTTTGGTATAAGCAGAAATATCTTTTCTCCGCGGTCTTTTTTGCCGCTGCTATGTTTAGCAAAGAAACAACCCTTTTTCTACCCATTCTTTTGGCAATTTTGGCATTTTTTTATGGTCGTGATTTCAAATGGCTATGGCATTTGGGCGTATCTGGCGCTGTTTATTTAATTGCCCGTTATGCTGTTTTAAAGGAATATTTCCTTGATCCAAGTGTCGAATTTGTTTTTAATCCCTTAATATCTGCCAGTTTCGTTACCAGAGTTGCCACAACTTTCAAATTAATTTTTCTATACATCGAAAAGATTTTAGTACCTACCACTTTGACGGCTGATTATTCTTTTGATCAGATTCCTTTATTCAGTAATTTATTTAGCTCACCGGAAGCTATCGTGGGATTGATCAGTACAGTTGGGCTTTTATATCTAACCTATATTGGCTGGAAGAAAAAATCATACTTAGTTTTAGGGACACTGCTTTTTCTACTTCCTTACTTAATAGTTTCGAATCTTTTGATTCAGACCGGCACGATCTTTGCCGAGAGATTAATGTACCTGCCCTCCGTGGGTATAGTCCTATTGGTCGCCGCGGTCATTGACCAAGTAATAAATAAAAGTTATTTCCGCTGGGTGATTTATGCCATCTTTAGCCTACTACTTTTTTCATATTCCTTTGTCACATACCTCCAAAATCGGGTCTGGGCAAGTGAATTTTCTCTATTTGAAAATATGTTTAAAAAATCGCCCCACAGTTTGGTGGCAAAAAACAATTGGGCGAAAATCCACTTTGACGGTGGCCGCCAAGACTTCGCGGCCCAACTTAGTCAGGAGGTTTATGACTCTTTTCATGATTTCATTCCAAATCTGAATTTGCTGGCCAGAGTCAAATTTAAGGAATCAAAGTTATCCGAAGCCCAGGCCTTGCTTGAGCGGGCACGCGAATTACGCCCGCTCCATCAAGAAACACTCGTCAATCTTAGCCGTGTATATTTCGCGCGAAATAACTATGAGAAAGCGGCCGAGACCGCGCAAGTTTTAGCTGATACCTATGATGGCAGAGGAAATGTATTGCTCCTGGCCGTGGCAAAAATTAATACTGGCAAATACCAGGAGGCGATTGATGTTATTATTAAATACATCGGAACGGAGAATACAGATGAGGCGGCCAAAGTGGTGCTGGCCTATTCATATTTAAAAATGGGAAATATTGAAATGATGAATAAATATCATCAGAATCAAGCGCAACTGTTACAGCAATTTAACGTGCTCAATGATATATTTAAAACCATTTAACTATGGCTAACCTCCTAATCATTACCCAGAAAGTCGATGAGAATGACGATTTACTTGGCTCATTTATCTGCTGGATTGATGAGTTGGCGAAATATTTTAACCGGGTCCATGTGATCGCTCTGGCTAAAGGCGCTCATCACCTGCCCAAAAATGTTTTCGTTCACTCGCTGGGAAAAGAATATAGCCGGTCGAAATTATTGCAGTTTTTTAAGCTTTATTATCTCCTGCTTCGTTTTGTGCCAAGTTCGGTAGGCGTTTTCGCCCATATGTCGCCAATTTTCGCTATTGCGGCCGCACCGATCACCAAACTTGCCGGTAAGAAACTGATCCTCTGGTATCTGCACCGCAGTCTGACGACTAAACTCAAGCTGGCCAATTTCCTCTCTGATTATGTGGTCACGGCGGCCAAAGAAAGTTTAAATCTTAAAAGTGGCAAAATTATCGAGCTTGGACATGGAATAGATCTTAATTTTTTCAAAGCGGAAAGAAATTGGGCCGTAAGCCCGAACGGAAAATTGAAGTTTTTAAGCGTCGGCCGGATTAGCCCAATTAAAAACTATGAGACTTTGCTAGCCGCGGCAAAAATATTAAAGGACCGGGAAATAGATTTTGAAATAAAAATCGTTGGTCGGCCGATAATGAAATATGACTTCCCTTATTTTGAATCCCTGCGGAGTTTGATTCAGAAATATGATCTGCGCAATTATATTCAGTTTCTCGGGATGGTGCCTTATAAAAAAATCCCGCCACTTTATCAGGGAACTGATTTAATGATTAACCTAGCGCCCAAAGGCGGGCTAGATCGTACGGTTCTGGAGGCCATGGCCACAAGAATGCTTATTCTCACCTCCAATATGGCGTTTAAGCAGTCCCTTGGCCAATATGCTGACAATTTAATCTTTAAATATGGTGACAGTTCGAATCTAGCCGATAAGATTTTAAAACTGATGAATTTACCACCGGCTGAAAAGCAAAAACGGTCTGAATTTCTCTTCCATTCAGTTTCAGAAAATCATAATTTGGAGAAACTGATTGAACGGATTGTAGGTCTATATAAAATAAATAAAAAACGACCTTGACACTTCTAAGTACATAATTTATTATGTTTGTATCAGGTCTTTTAGTTTTTACCTTTAACTGTGGAAATGAAATATGACGCCGATCCTGCAAAAGTCGGCTTTTTTATTGATATTTTAACAGTTTTTCGATATATTTAGGACTTAGTCCTATTATTGATTCAGTGTTAAATCTCATAAAACGAAACAAAACCTGCCGGGTTTGCCATGGGAAAAACATGACCAAAGTTTTTTCCTTTGGGCCGACGCCTCTGGCCAATGCCTTTTTGAAGCCAGAACAAATTTATCAGCCGGAATATCTTTTTCCTTTGGATGTGCATTTTTGTCACGACTGCACTATGCTCCAATTACGCGATATTATCTCGCCCGAATATATGTTTAAGGACTATGTTTATGTTTCCTCAACCTCGCCCGTTTTTATAAAACACTTTGAAGACCTCGCCCTTGGCGTCTATCGCCGGTTTGGTTTAGATAAAAAATCAGTGGTGGTGGATATTGGCAGTAATGATGGTATACTTTTAAAACCTTTAAAAAAGCTTGGCGTGAAAGTCTTAGGTATTGATCCAGCCATTCCCGTGGCCAAAATTGCCCGCCAAAACGGGGTCGCTACCCTGACTAGTTTTTTTAATCGTAACGTGGCCAAAGCAGTATTAAGTAAATATGGTCCAGTGGATATAGTTACCGGTACCAATGTTTTTGCCCACGTCAATGATCTAGATGAACTAATTTCTGGGGTAAGGGAGATGACCAAATCAGACGGCGTGTTCATTATCGAGGTGCCTTATCTGGTTGATTTTATTGAGAAAAATCTTTTCGATACCGTGTATCATGAACATTTATCATATTTCGCGGTCAAACCCATGCGGGAGCTGTTTGATCGTCTGGGCATGGAGATCTTTGATGTGATTAAAGTGTCAACCCATGGCGGATCAATTAGAGTTTTTGCCCAGAAAAAAAAGGCCCACCACGAGGTAACGCCAGCGGTTAAGAAATTTTTGGTTATGGAAACTAGGGCCAAGCTGCACGATATTGCTACCTATAAAAATTACGCCACCCGTATCCAAACGAACAAAGCTAAATTAATTAGCCTGCTGACAAAGCTAAAAACGCAAGGTAAAAAAATCGCTGGCTACGGAGCGCCCGGAAAAGGCAATACGTTGCTTAATTTCTTCTCCATTGGCACCGAAGTGCTTGATTTTATTGCTGATGACAGCCCACAAAAACAAGGTTTGTTCACACCGGGTAAACATATTCCGGTCGTTCACCCGCAAGAAATTTATAAGCAAAAACCAGATTACCTCTTTATCATTGCCTGGAATTTTGCCGAACCCATTATGAAGAATCATGCCCGTTTCCGGGACATTGGCGGAAAATTTATCGTGCCGGTGCCCAAACCAATGATTGTTTAGAAAATAGAAACTCGTGCGTCATCCACTAGTTCAACAAGACATTAATATTATCGTTGTTGCTTTGAAAAAAGAAGCTGCGGTATTTGAAGGCAAAACGATACTCATAACCGGGGGCTCCGGTTTTTTAGGCAGCTATTTTTTGGGAGTGTTTGAAAGATTGAATGAGCAGTCATTGAAAAAACCTTGTCGGGTTATTTCCATTGATAATCACATTACCAGTAGTGAGAATAATATTTTGGGCCAGTACAATGGTAAGTACTTTACTTTCAAAAAACACAATATCTGCCAACCCATTAATATTCCGCAAAAGATCGACTACATTATCCATGCCGCTGGCATTGCTTCACCTTTTTACTACATGAAATACCCGCTGGAGACGATCGAGGTGGCTACCACCGGCACGAAGCACCTACTGGAATTAGCCAATAAAAAAAAGGTAAAAAGCATGGTTTTTTTTAGTTCCAGCGAGATCTATGGTGATCCTGACCCAAAGTTTATTCCCACGCCAGAGACTTATCGGGGCAATGTTTCCTCGGTTGGCCCCCGCGCTTGTTATGATGAATCAAAAAGATTAGGCGAAACTTTATGCATGGTCTATCATCGGCTGTACAAAACACCAGTCAGAATTATCCGGCCGTTCAATGTCTTCGGGCCGGGCATGAAGCCAGATGATTATCGGGTAATGCCACGTTTCTTATCCAGTGCTTTAAAAGGCGAATCACTGCCGGTACATGGCACTGGTCGGCAGACCAGAACCTACTGCTATATCAGTGACGCCATTATCGGATTTTTAAAAGTACTAATCTCCAAAAATAACGGCGAAATTTACAACATCGGCAATGATAACAACGAGATCAATCTGTTGCAGTTAGCCAATTTAGTGGAGGAACTTTTTCATCATAAGGTCAAAGTAAAAAAAATTCCCTACCCGCCCACTTACCCGGGGGATGAGCCGAATCGCCGTTGTCCGGATATCAGCAAAGCCAAGCGAAAACTTAAATACAGGCCGACGGTTGATGTCAAAACCGGTCTAACCAGATTATTGATTTGGTTTAGAGATACCTATACTTTTTAACTTGGCAAAATCTTATTCGCCGTATCGATGATGGTTTTAATTCTTTCTTTAAACGAATGTTTGGTGGCAAGCGAGTTATAACCGGCCCGGGCGATGGCGGCTTGATCGTTTTCATTGGCCAGATAATGTTTCACTTTTGCCATCAGTTCCGCGTCAGTCCGGAAAGGCACGTACTCCTTGTCCGGCACAAACGTCCGCGCCATATCTTGGCGGACATCATAGACAAACAGACAGGCGCCACAGGACATCACTTCAAACGGTCTCATACCAATACCTTGTGAGCGACTGTCATTATAGGGGATATCAAAAGCAATTTTTGACTGACGGTAGATTTCCAGCATGGGCTCACCCCGGGCGGGACCGCGGTAAGACTCCTTCAAGCTGCTTTTTTTCCACGCCTCCGGTCCCCAGATGTTCAGACCATATTCTTTTACCGTGCTTAAAAATTTCTCGCGGTGTTTCCACATCTCCGGGTTATAGCTGCCAATAAAGGTTAAATCATAAATATTTTTTCTATTTTCCAAGAACAATTGCGCGGGCAGCTCGCCGGCGGCTTCGGGCAAATAAAAACAATTATTAAATTTTAACTCGCGCAGTTTTTCGAGGATACCGCTATCGGACGAGAAAAAAAGAGTATAAGCCGGAGCAATAGCTTCGATGATATGCCAGTGGGTAAAAAGATCCGTGAACCAATTGGCCGTGACCACCCCCCGGCTTCTGATTTTGAGAATTGTTTCCGGATAGATATTTTCGGCCACCGTGGCGATCAAATAATTCGGTTTGTATTTTTCCACAGTCTCAATCAACTGTTTATTGATATTGGCTACGGTATTTCGCTTGATAAACTTAAGGCTGGGCATGGCCCGAATCAAACGCCTGATAAACTGACTCTTGTAAGCCAGGCCAGTACGGAATTCAAAAAAAAGAGCCTCAAAACCGAGGGCATCTAATGCTCGGAGGCAAGCCGGGGCTCTTTCAATGGTGGCTACCAGGATTACTTTTGGACGCATGATTTTTCTTGTAGTATGTCATAAATATGTGCTACTGTAAAATCTATGCGCGTAGTCTATTTTGGCTCTTACGACCCCGATTATTCACGTAATCGGGTGCTTATAAAGGGTCTAAAGGAAAACGGGGTAGAGGTAACAGAATGTCAAGATAGCTCACCGGGCCTAAGAAAATATGTTAGGCTTTTTTTAAAATTCAGAAAAATTAATGACGATTATGACATTATGCTAGTGGGATTTTTAGGTCATGCCGTTATGCCTTTGGCCCGCCTGCTTACCCGTAAGCCGATTGTATTTGACGCCTTCATTTCCTTATATGATTCGAATGTTAATGATCGGCAAACAGTCGGTCAGCATCATCCACGCGCTTATTTCTATCGTTTTTTAGACTGGTTAGCGATGAAGTTAGCAGACGTGGTGTTATTCGATACCGACCAGCATATCCGTTATATTACCGGTTTTTACTCCCTGCCAACCGCCAAATTCAGGCGAGTTTGGGTGGGCACGGATGACCGAATTTTTTATCCGCGGTCAGCGCGGGCAAATGAAAAAATACAAGTTTTTTTTCACGGTTCGTTTATACCACTGCAAGGCGTGGAGGTAATCATCCGGGCGGCAAAGTTACTGGAAAAGGAAAACGTTGAATTTCAAATCTTGGGGCGGGGCCAGACCTTTGCCATGGTGATGAAACTAGCGCGCGAGCTGTCGCCCACAAACATCCAATTTATTGACCGGGTGGCCTATGAGGATTTGCCGGGTTATATCGCGGCTGCTGATATATGTCTTGGTATTTTTGGAAAAACGGACAAAACCAGTCGGGTCATTCCTAATAAAGTGTATGAATATGCCGCCTGCAGAAAACCGATTATCTCGGTCGATACCCCAGCGCTGCGCGAATTATTTGATGAAGCTGATATAAAAATGATTAAGCCTGACAAGGTTGAGCTAGCGGCGGCCATAATGGAACTTAAAAATAGTGAAACGCTGCGCGACCGTCTGGCGGAAAATGCTTATGATAAATTTATAAATAATGCCCGACCTTTATTAATTGGACGTGGCTTGATTAATATTTTTGAGAAAGAACTTAACCATGAGTGATTTTTATGAAAAATACTGGCAGGAGCGCCGTAAATCTGGGTCACGGCCGCGTTATCGGATTTTTTTCGGCTGGATTGTGCCGGAAACCAGTGTTTTGGATATTGGCTGTGGCGATGGCTACTTTGGCGAGATGCTAGTGCGGGACAAAAGAGTTAAATATCAAGGAGGCGATATTTCCGAAGAGGGTCTAAAAATCGCCCGCGCCCGCGGACTGAATGTAATAAAACTAAACGCCGAAATTGATTTGCCGAAATTCGAGAGCGGAAGTTTTGACTACGTCATCATGTCCGAATTCATTGAACATGTGGTTAATTCGGAACAAATAATTTTAGAGGCCTTACGCATTGCCCGCCGAGGCGTGTTGCTATCCATCCCGAATGTGGCTTATTGGAAATACCGATTACAGCTGCTGGGCGGACGTTTTCCAAAACAGTGGGAATTCGCCCCCCATGAACATTTACGGTTTTGGTCGATCAAAGATTTTCAGTATATGGCCGAAGCTTTGGGGGTTAACATAAAAGGTTTTAAAGCATCGAATGGTAAACCAATTTTGCGGGATATCTGGCCGAATTTGTTTGGCTTTCAAATATGTTTTTTTCTGCAAAAATAGGCAACCAGCTTGGGTTATCCACGCGGGACGCTTGATATTATGAAAATATTTATTACCAGCTATACCTATATATACGATCATGCTTATAAGGTATTTGATTTTTTTAAAGATAAATCAAATTTGGTCTTTGTGATTCCCAAAAAATGGAAATCGACTAAGGGTAAAAAGAAAATAGTTTACGCTCAAACCCGACCCGGTTTTAATATTTTCACCGCTCGGACGTTTTTTTTCCATTCGAAGTATCCGGTTGTTAGAGGATTATTAAAAGGCTGGATGCCGGGACTCGGGAAGATTTTACGCGGCCAAAGCCAACCGGGCGATGTTTTCTTTAGCGCGTATGAGCCAAATTTATTGGTTACGTATCTTTACGCACGGTTAGCTTGTCGGTTGGGGCTCAAACACATTTTTTTCACATGGCAAAACGTGCCTTACCAAAATAGACTGAAGGGGCTGAAATTAAAGATCACGGAATGGCTACTGCGGGAAAATTTTCGGCTAAGTTATGGTGGCTTATTCGGAATGAGGCGGGCTTATGAAATACACGAACCTTATTTTAAATTTAATCCCAACCTAAAAATGGCCGTTATTCCGCAAACCGGTATTGATATAGCAGTATTTAATCCGAGCGCGAGAGAAACGACCGATTTTC
Source organism: uncultured Candidatus Saccharibacteria bacterium (assembly GCA_964367475.1). GTDB lineage: Bacteria > Patescibacteriota > Minisyncoccia > 2-02-FULL-40-12 > IGHO2-01-FULL-4-A > CAYIXQ01. Next base: position 19,863 of record CAYIXQ010000001.1, read on the forward strand.
GAAAACGACACGCCCTGGAAGATAAATTTGTGTTTCTTTTCGCGGCTACTTTTACAGAAAGGAAAGGTGTAATTCCTACCATTAAAGCATTTGCTGGTATCGCGCCGAAATTTACCAAGGCTCACCTAGTTTTAGTGGGCATGGGTAATCTGGAGACAGAAATAAAAAAAGCAATTTCTGAATTAAAATTGGAATATAAATGCACGGTTCTACCCTGGCAGCCGGTTGATCAACTGGCACCCATGTATGCCGCCGCCGATGTATTTGTACATCCTTCCGAACCTTTTGCGGGCTGGGAAGAGCAATTTGGTCTTTTAATTTTGCAAGCGCAGGCTTGTGGCACGCCCGTGATTGCCACCAGAAGTGGATCGCTGGAGGAAAGTGTTTTAGACGGGAAAACCGGACTGTTAGCCGAACCTGGGCGGATTGAGGCCATTGGGGCGGCCATGGAAAAACTAATTAGTAATGAAAGTTATCGCAAAGAACTCGGTATCAATGCCAGCCAATATATAACAGAACATTTTAGTAATCAATCAGTGGCTCAAAGATTAGAGAATTATTTGATAAGTTTATGATCGATCGTAAAAAAACAATTTTAATTACGGGGGCCAGTGGTATGTTGGGTTTGAAATTGATCAATGTCTTAAAAAAAAGATACAAAGTAATCGCCCTCTATCACAGTAATGGCCAACATATAAACGATATTATGAAGCTCGCGACTGATATCGGCGATGCGAAAACAGTGACGGCGCTCAAAAAGCAAATTGAAAAAATTGATGTTGTTATTCATTGCGCTGCCGTGACTGAAGTCAATAAATGCGAGCTCAATCCGGCTCTTTGCAGAAAAGTGAATATTACTGGTGCAAAAAATATTAGAGATCTAGCCAGCTTTTATAAGGCAAAATTTATTTACATTTCGACGCCAATGATATTTTCCGGAGAGAGGGGAAACTATCGGGAGAATAGCGAAACAAAACCGCTAAACCTTTACGGCCAAACTAAATTAAAAGCCGAAAAGATGGTCGTCGGATATTCTAATACGTTGATCATCAGGTCTAATCCCATTGGTATCAGACCGCCGGGCGCTCATCCCAGTTTTATTCAGTGGTTTGTGGAACGCGCCCGGAAAAATGAATCATTTACCCTTTTCTCCGATGTGGTAATTAATCCAATTAGCACCCAAACTTTAGCCGCTATACTTGTAAAGATAATAGGGTATTTTAAGCCGGGCATTATTCATCTGGGCAGTCACGATCGCGTAAATAAGGCAGATATTTGGAGATATATTGTTAAAAATTTTCCGAAATTTAGTGTGCCAGTAACCAGCTTATCGGTAACCAAAACTGAAGCCGCGAAAATTGCCGACCGACCTAAAGAGATGTGGCTAAACGTGGCCAAGGCGGAAAAGCTTGGCTATCGGGTATCCTCATGGAAAAGAGAGGTGAGCCTAGTCTTAAGAGATCTGAAAATATGAGAATACTTTATATTGCTAATTTACGAATGCCAACAGAAAAAGCCTATGGCTACCAAATCGCCAAAATGTGCGAGGCATTTACCTTAGCCAGACATCAGGTGGAACTAGTCGTGCCAAAGCGAAAACGACTAGTGAAAGAAGATTTCTACACCTATTACGACATCCATAAAAATTTTGTTTTCAAAATTCTGCCTTCGCCTGATTTTTATTGGCCTGGAAAACTGGATCGAGTCGCGGTCATTTTAAAAAATCTTATTTCCGCGGTAAGTTTGTTTTTTTATATTTGGGACACCAATTCCGACGTAGTAATTTCCAGAGATGAGTTACCCATTTTTCTAGCCAGTTTTATTAAGTCAAAAGTGGTTTTTGAGGCGCATAAATTTTCCGCGTCAAGAAAAATATTCTATGCTCGACTTAAGCGGGCCAGAATTAAAGTGATAACGATTTCCCAAAGTTTAAAAAATGTGTTCGTGGATCACGGCTTTAGGGAAAGTGATATTATGGTGGCGCATGATGGCGTTGACCCGGTTAAATTTGATATTGATATAAGTAGGGACGATGCCCGACAACGGACCGGCCTGCCATCAGACAAAATTTTACTTGGCTATGTTGGTCATTTGAAAACGATGGGCATGGATAAGGGATTGGATATTCTTTTTTGGGCGGTGGCCATTCTGCAAAAAGAGATTACTAATCTCGGGTTAGTAATTGTGGGAGGTTCAAATGCTGACATAGCTGATTATCAGAAATTGTCGATAAACATTGGGGTGGGGGACAAGGTTTGGTTTGTTGGCCATCAGCCCCGTTACTTAGTGCCGGTTTTTTTAAAAGCATTTGATATTCTGGTCATGCCCTTCCCTCGCAATATCCACTATGATTTGTATATGTCACCGCTGAAACTTTTTGAGTATATGACTTCCCAGCGGCCCATCATAGCATCTAAACTGAAAACAATAGCCGAAGTTTTAGATGAAACTTGCGCAATACTTGTCACCCCCGATGACGAGCGTGCTCTGGCTGATGGTATTTCAAAATTAATTCAAAACCCCCAACTGGCCCAATCGGTTTCGGCCAGAGCATATGAAAGAGTCAAAAATTTTACTTGGCAAAAAAGAGCTGAAAAAATTATTGAATTTGTAAAATGAAATGAAAACCTGTGTTATAATCCCAACCTATAACGAAAAAGATAATGTGGTGAAACTGGCGCACTCGATTTTTGAAACGAATCTGCAAACGGCGGTGTTGGTGGTGGATGACAACTCACCCGACGGTACAGCTAGCGTCGTTACTGCCTCCGTGGAAAATTATCCCCAGCTTGATCTCCTTCTGCGTTCCGACAATCGCGGATTTGGCCGATCTTATATCGATGGATTTAAAAAAATATTAGCCAGAGACAGCTATGAACAAACGGTAATGATGGATGCGGACTTTTCCCATGACCCGGCTGTGATCCCGGCTATGGCGGCAAGACTGACTGAATATGATTTTGTGGTAGGCTCCCGCTATGTCCGTGGCGGTGATATCAAAAATTGGAACTGGAAACGGCGTCTGCTTAGTCGTTTCGCTAATTGCTATGCGAAAACGATTTTAGGCATACCCATTAGTGATATGACTACTGGTTTCATGTGTATCAAAACCAGTGTTTTAAAAAATATTGATTTGGATGCCATTAAATCTGACGGCTATGCTTTTTTGGTGGAACTCAAGTATCGACTGATCAAGGCGGGCTATAAATTTTTTGAGGAACCGATTATATATAATGAACGCCGCGAGGGGCAGTCTAAAATGTCGAGCAAAGTCATTTGGGAATCAATCTGGCTTCCATGGAGATTAAGATTTTCAAGAAAATATTTAAAAAATAAAATAAAGAAACATTGGCTGGCTATAGTTTTTGCCATGATTATGGGTTGGATGATGGTCTGGCCTTTTTTAACTTTTCGAGCGGAACTGGGAGATAGGTATCAAGGGATTGATCGCCAAGTTGCCAACGACGAACTGTTTTATCTTGCCCGGATCAAAGATGTCATGGATGAACATCCCACGCTCGGTAACGCCTACCTGTGGGAACATAAAATGGGACTGCCGCAACAGTTATTTCTGGCAGAATTTTTACTGGCCCAGCGCCTTAAATATTTAAATATCAACATCCAAACCGGCCATTTAATTTATAATTTTATTTTGCCGGCAATTTCTTTCATGCTGGGCTATCTCATTCTCTATTGGATTACGGCCTCGCGGTTATGGGCGATTATGTTTTCGGTTTTGTTATTTTTTGGAATTTTCCTGTTTGAATTTACCCGACCAATTAGCCCACAGTTTAACTTTATATTCTGGCTGACTCAATTTTTATTCCTCTGGATTTTGTTCACAAAAGGGACGAGTAGAAAGACTGTTTTTTTAAATGTCCTGAACCTTGGGCTGCTTTTCTACATTTATCCCTATTACTGGGCTTACTACCTGATTCTGCTCGGGATATTAATTGTTTACTTCTTTTTCAAAAATTTGGATTACTGCTCGGCCTTGCTGAAAATTGTAATTGGTGGGCTAATGCTTAGTTCCGGTTATCTGTATTTCACTTTCAAAGCGTCACAGTTGCAATTTTACGAGGATTCACTAACGCGGCTCCAAATGATCTATACTCATTTTCCATCTGGCATTAACATACTTAAATGGGCCGTGCCAACGCTTTTACTGTTTTTTACTCTGTACCGGCTAAAGCTATTAAATTATTCCAAAACCTCTGTTTTCCTCACTGCCGCCATTTTTTCGGTAATAGTGGCAGTAAATCAGCACATTATTACCGGGCGCAATTTTGAATTCTCCTCCCATTATTACATGGTTGGAGTGTTTGTTTCGGTATTTGCTTTGGCCTATCTCTGGGCGCAAACTAGAAAGCAGGAATACAAGCTAAAAACCTTTGATTCCCTTTGGCTGGGAACGCTTATTATCCTTTTAAGTATGGCCGGTATTATCAAGTATGCCGAGATGGCTTTTAGTTATAGCAGGGAAATGGTCACTGCTCAGGAATTTGCGCCAATATTTAGTTGGCTGAATGAAAACACGTCTAGGGACTCGGTGATAATGGCCAACGAAAGTATTTCTCAACTAGCAGCGGTTTACACTCATAACAATGTGTTTTTTGCCCGGAATGCTAATCTTTTTTTGCTGCCCGACGTGGAAGTAATTGACCGCTTTATTTTAAATAATATCGATAAAAAATTTGACCGTGATTTTGTGATCACCAATGTCAGATCTATTTATGGGGTAAGGTACATTGATGAATACGGTCATACAGTCCAGTCAAACAAAGTCAGAAAATTATTAAGGTTACCAACTAAAGCTGAAATTTATTTGCCGGAAATTGCGATCGATGTCTTTCTGACAAGGGCTGAATATATGAAAAATAATCTTGCTAAGGAAATCGCTAAGTACAGATTGGATTATATTATTCTTGAAAATGGCCAACCTGCTTTTGCTAAAAATATTTTCCAGAAAACCCTCTTTTCCGCGGGTAACTTTATTATCCTGGGAAGATAACTAGCTTAAAAAGTTATCAACATAACTCTCTTTGCAAGGTTTGGGCAGGTGAACTAAAATGTATGTATAACTTGGTAATCGTCGCCGTCCAATCCCTTCGGGGAGGTTGAGGGCGTAACTAATAATGAAGAAAATTTTTACGCGTATTATTGTCGGGTCGATGATAATTTCGACAGCTTTTGTGCTTTCCGGATGGGCGCAAGCCGATTCCACCATCGGTACGAATATTTCAACAACGGGCACCCTGACGGTTAAAAGCAACAGCACCTCGGCAGTAAGTTTTCAAAATGCCGCCGGCACTTCAACCCTGGTGCTATTTGATTCTGGAGCCTTAAGGTTGGGAGTTAATTATGGCTCATCGTTAGATGCTTCGTTTGAAGTGGGTGGGACGGCATCGGCCAACTATTTAGTTACTCGTAACGCAGTCCAAATTGGCAATAGTGGGGCCACCGTGGCTTATTCTAGATTTGGCACCAGTGCCGCCGGTCATTCTAATTATATAACCGCGGCAGATGATATTCTTATCTCTGGCGATCTAGAAATTGATGGTTCGGTCTCATTTGCCGGACCGGCCTCTATTTCCGGGATTCTTTTCTTAGCCAATGGCCAAGTCAGACCCCGCACCGATGCGACGACTGCCTTCCGATTCCAAAACGCAGTGGGTGATACCTCCGCTCTAACAATTGATACTTCAAATTCCAGGGTAGGAATTGCCGCCGGAACAATTGACGTTTTCTTTGAAGTTGGCGGCACAGCTTCAGCTAATTACTTGGTTACCGAGAATTCTATTCAAATCGGTAATAGTGGGGCCACGGTGGCTTATTCTAGATTTGGCACCAATGCTACCGGCCATTCAAATTATATTACTGCTTCTAACGACTTGTTGATTACTGGCGACCTGGAAGTTGATGCTTCCGTGGCTTTTGCCGGACCGGCCTCTATTTCTGGGATTCTTTTCTTAGCCAATGGTCAAGTTAGGCCCGAAGCCAATTCGACGACCGCCTTTAGATTTCAAAACGCAGCTGGCGGCACCACGGTTTTGACTGTTGATTCAACCAATACCAGAGTTGGTGTCGGTGCGGTCAATACTCTGGATGTGGCTTTTGAGGTGGCTGGAGTGGCCTCGGCGTCCGGTGGATTATTTGTGGGTGCCGCGAATAATGCGACTACTAGTATCACTTTTGATAGCATTCATGCTTCGAGGGGCGCTTGCTTAGAAATTAAGGATCGGGACGGGGCTGGCTTTACTTATTTGAGGGTTAACGATGGGACTGGTACTTTTAGCACTACGAGCTGTAAATAGTTGTCAAAGAATGTTAATCTGGGCTGATGGCTATCAAAAAGGCATTTATCAAAACCTTATTTTCAGTCCAGCGGTTGGTAATTATATTGGCAGTCATTGGTGTTGTCTTTGTTCTTCTGTGGGTTTTCTTGCTTAGTTATCAGGTATATTTACTCTGGAAACCTGGCGCCGAAATGGCATTAGTCGCGGCTGATACTTACCAAGCGGTTTTTTTGACAAATGATCAGATATACTTCGGGCACTTACTTAATATAAAGGATGACTTCATGTTTTTGGATGACGTCTATTACGTAAAGATTGAAGAGCAAATCACCGATACGGGTACTAGAACTACAAGAGGCAGACTGATAAGATTAGGAGAAACCGAACCACATGGACCGAGGAATCAGATGATAATTAATAGAGAACAGGTGCTGTTTTGGGAAAACTTAAGCTTTGAGTCGCAAATTTATCAGTCAATTCAGAGCTATAATAATTTGCAAAAAAAATAAAAATAATGAAAATCGTTCCGCCTCCTTCTTCCAAGTTTATTCCTCATTTGATTAAAATCCTGCTTGCTTCTCTCATTTTTGTGTTGGCTGGCTTACTGGGTATTCAGCCGGCTTTGGCCGTCGGCGCCGCCTATTTTCAGGAGGAGACAACTATTGAATTAACTCTGGCCGGAACAACCACAAATTTTCAAGTTCTTGCCGGTTCAGATGGAGATTCGGTTGAGGTTACATCTGATAGAATAACCTTGACAATTTCTGGCGGTCAGAAATTCACATTGAGATCTTCTGATCGAAAAAAACTAACCAACGATGGCAGTTACAGTTACTCGTGTCCATCTGCCTATTCAGAACTAGTGATTGATTTGGCATCCGGTGCTGCCCAAAAGACAGTAATTATCTCCCCTGAATCAGCCAACTGTAGTACATTGGTTGGCGGCGGCGGCGGTGTCACTGGCGGCGGCGGAGGCGGCGGTGGTGGAGCATCTGCCCAGACGACAACACCAACACCGGCGGCATCAACTCCTTCTTCTGGCGGATCGGTTGATTTGGCCAAATATAATTTGAAAGACGGGGACGTGGTCAGTGCTTCTGGCACTGATGATCCAGATGTATATATTGTTAATCAGTTTGGTTTCAAGAGGTTATTCTTAAATCCAATCATCTTCAGCTTCTATGGCCATCTGGGAGGATTCGGTAAGGTCAAGACCGTTGCTTCGATTACGCGTGATGTTTTTGGAACTTCCAGCTATTTTAGAAATTGCGAATCAAATGATCCTAAAGTATATGCGGTTGAAGTAACTGGTGAGGACAAAGGTACCCTGCGCTGGATCAACACGTCTGGTGACCAAGCCGTTAAGGACGATCCGGACTTCTTTAAAAAAGTATTCTGTATTAACAACAAAGAATTTAGCTGGTACCCGAAAGGAACAGCTTATACGTCTGTAAAACAAGTGCCGGCCTACGTCAGAAGCGCAACGATAGTGGCTGGCGTATCAACCGAAGCTAGTCAAAGTCTGACAATTGGTGGTGGGATCAAATGGTTAAATGTTCGCAATAAAACTTCAATCAAGGGCAATATTGTTGCTAAAGCTTACCCAGGAGAAGAGTATACCTATACCAAAAAATCTAATGGTTGGTACTTGATTCAGAAAGATGGTACTGATCTAGGGTGGGTGATTGGTACATACGTAAAGGTAAAATAAGCCTCGATTCTTATAAAAACTAAAATCCCGTTCGGCGGGATTTTAGTTTGATGCCAGGCGGCTTTTATTATATGGTAGGTTTAATGACTGAACCCTATTTGTCAGTGGTGGTGCCGGTACATAATGAAGAAAAGCATATTGAAGCTTTTTTGGATCAATTACGTTCTGCCCTGCTCAATTGTCCCTTTGCTTTTGAAGTAATTGTGGTTAACGATGGGTCAACCGATAAAACCCATGAACTTATTTTGAAACTTGAGCAGATTAAACTGATCAACCACGACACAAACCGTGGTTATGGCAGCGCTATTAAGAGTGGCATTCTAGCCGCGTCGGCTGATAAGATTTTAATCACTGATGCTGATGGCACGTATCCTACAGAAAAAATTGCCGATCTTTTGAAATACAGTCAAGACTATGACATGGTGGTCGGCGCCAGAATTGTAAATAAAACCCACCACTCCAAAGTAAAACGTCTGGCTAAATGGCCCATTCACCTGTTGGCTAATTATCTGGTTGGTTTCAAAATTCCCGATTTGAATTCCGGATTAAGAATTTTCCGCAAAGATTTAGCGCTAAAATATTTTCGGCTTTTACCCAATGGTTTTTCTTTAACCACCAATATTACTCTAGCCTTTTTGGCAGATGGTTATAGAGTAAAATACATCCCCATTGATTATCATAAACGAGTGGGTAAATCCAAAGTTCATCCAATCCGCGACGCGGTAAATTATTTGGTGCTGGTAATGAGAATGATCCTTTTTTACAATCCTCTGAAGTTTTTCGTACCCGTGGCCGGAGTATTTTTTGCTCTGTCAGCCTGGTCTTTTCTATATGATATTATTAAACTCGACGATCTTACTGAAAAAACTCTAATCCTTTTTGTGGCGTTTGTGCAGATAACCATTCTCGGATTTCTAGCAGATTTGATAAATAAGAGGGGGATGGATTAGATTCTGCCCGTGGCTACGCACCACTATCATTTTGCCACGACAGCGATTCCAATCCTTTGGCGCCCCTTTATGCAGAATGGGTCCCCCGCCAAGGATTGAAACCTTCGACGGGAATCGTGGTAAAATGATAGTGTGACTAAAAATATGTTTATATACCATTCATAATTTACCAGCTATGATTGACGGAGTTAAAATGAAAAAAATTATATCTTTTTATGATGACCGTGGTTTTTTTGCGGAAGTTTGCAAGTTTGGCGAGGAGACTTTTCACGAGATAAAACAAACCAGTTATAGCGAGACATTGCCGGGCGTCATCAAAGCGTTCCATTGGCACAAACGACAATGGGATGTCTGGTTTTTGGTCAAAGGTTCGGCCCAGGTTGTTTTATACGATCTCCGAGATAATTCTCCAACCAAGGGTCAAACCGATATTCTCTATCCCAACGCCCGCAATATGCTTCTTATTGCCATCCCGCCAGGCGTGGCTCACGGCTATCGGGTCCTGGGAACACAGCCGATTGGCATGCTTTATCACACTACTGAACCTTACGATCCTTCTAACCCCGATGAGTATCGAATTTCTTTTGATGATCAGACTATTGGTTTCGACTGGAGAACAAAAAATAAATAAAAAAGGTGGCCGTATAACCACCGTTGGTGCCATCGCAAGTTACCCGTTAACATTAGCGGGTATGTAGGATATTAAATCACTATCATTTTACCACGACAGCGATTCCAATCCTTTGGCGCCCCTTTATGCAGAATGGGTCCCCCGCCAAGGATTGAAACCTTCGACGAGAATCGTGGGAAAATGATAGTGATTTTTTTCATGTTTTTTTCCGCTCCCTTTCCCTAGCCGACCGGATCGGCGATCGGATTGCTCCTTTGTTTAGTACTTTAATATTGCCAATGACCGAAAAAACTGGTAATATTTAGTCATCATGGCTAGACAGGCCAACGTTGCGATTTGCGCTGCTTATGAAATGGGCGTAAAGTTAATCTCAAAAGTTTTAGCCGAATCTTATCCGGTAAAGTTTGTGGCTACTTGTATTCGTGACACTACCGGCGACGAAAAAAAAATCGCCAACTTGTGCGCCCAAAACGGCGTTCAGTGTTATCGTCAGATCAGTGCCAATGATCCCGAGTTTATCAAAAAATTAAAAGAAAACGATATTGACCTTGTTTTCATGCTCTGGTGGCCAGAGATTGTCAAAAAGGATGCCATTCAGGCAGCCAAAATCGGGTGGGTGAATTTACATACTAGCCTTTTACCCTATAATCGCGGTATGCATCCATATTATTGGGCGATTGTAGATGGCACGCCTTTTGGGGCAACGCTCCATCTAATCAATGAAGGTATTGATTCGGGCCCAATCTTATTTCAAAAAGAATTAACTATAGATATCACTGATACCGGAGATTCATTGTATAAAAAACTAATACAGACTTGTTTAGACCTTTTTTCCGAATCTTACCCCAAAATATTGCGTTTTGATTTTAAACCTAAACCGCAAGCCAATGACCGCGCCACCTTTCACTGGGCCAAGGATATAAATCCACATTCAACCATAGACTTGGAAAAAACTTACAAAGCGAGGGATTTAATAAATATAATAAGAGCCAGAACTTTTTGGGGTCGGCCATCAGGTTTTTTCTTCCATGAGGGGAAAAAATACTGGGTGCGACTCCAAATTGAAGAGGCGAGAGAATAATGTCTAACTCATCAGATAAAATTTTCATGGCTGGTCCCTGGATCACCGAGGTTGAAATTAAAGCCGTCGAGGACGCTATGCGTCATTGGTATGAGGGTTGCTATGATTATGTAGAAAAATTTGAAAAAGAATTTGCCGCCTTTCATGATCGGAAATACGCTTTAATGACACCCAATTGCACCACGGCTATTCACCTGCTTTTAACCGCCCTGGGTATCAAGTCAGGGGATGAGGTGATTGTTCCGGATTGCACCTGGATTGCCACCATTTCTTCAGCAGTGCTTCTGGGGGCGACGCCGGTTTTTACTGACATTGACCCAGTGAATTGGTGTCTCGATCCAGCATCGGTCAGAAAAAATATTACTCCTAAAACCAAAGCCATTATTGTGGTTGATTTATATGGCAACATGCCGCATATGGATGAACTTTTAGCCATCTCAAAAGAACACGGCATACCCTTGGTAGAGGATTCGGCTGAAGCCCTCGGTTCCAAGTATAAAGGAATCAGAGCGGGTAAATTTGGGGTAGGATCAGTTTTTAGCTTTCATCGAACTAAAACCTTAACTACTGGCGAAGGAGGAATGCTGCTTTTAGATGATGACGATCTATTTAAATTTTGCCGGGTGTGGCGTGACCATGGCCGAGGACCTGATACGCCGATGTATCAAAATGATGCCGTGACTTATAAATTTATGCCCTTTAACGTTCAGGCGGCCATTGGCTATGCTCAATTTACCAGATTTGATGAATTGGTTGATAAGAAGCGGGAGCTGTTAAAAAAATACAAAGAAAGACTAGCCGATATTCCAGACCTTTATTTCAACGATGAGCCTGAATATGTTTACAACAGCGTTTGGGCAACCACGGTGGTTTTTGGCAAAAGTCATGGTGTGACCAAACAGCAAGTGATTGAACGAGCGGCTAAAATGGATATACCCGTTCGTCCATTCTTTTTTCCACTCTCATCTTTAAAGCCGTTTGCCGATAAGTGGCAAGCAGTTTGCTCACAAAGAAATCCGGTCGCTTATAATGTTTCTGATCGCGGCGTCAACCTTTCCTGTGCCATGAATTTAACCGATACCCAGATTGATAAAATCGCCAATGCAGTTAGAGCTGCGATCGGATACTCTTCAAAGGCAGTTTGGTAATACACAGTAGATGAGAGTTTTGTTTTTGACTCAATTTTCAGAAATCGGCGGCACTAGCCGGATCCACGTTTTACAGTTTCTTCCTCTTTTAAGAAAACGCGGCATAGTCTGCGACAGTCGTCATTTTTATTCTGATAGATTTTATCGGATTATGTTTGATTTGGTTAAAATAGGTCGTTTCGACAAGTCAATTAATTTTGTTTTCTATGTTTCATTGGGCATGCTCAAAAAACTTTGGTATATCTGGCTGGCCAGAAATTATGACGCGGTTTTTCTGCAAAGAGAAGTTTTTCCCCTCCTCTGGAGATGGCTTTTGAAAATCAGCAACCCAAGAATTATTTACGAAATTGAGGATGCCGTTTTCGAAATTAATCCTATTTACCGAAAACGAGGTCTAATTTATTTTACGGCTGTTAATTACCAAGCTAAATTAATTTCAAAAATGATTCAACAAGCTGTATGGGTGATTGCCGAGAACGAGCATTTGGCGGAATATTCCAGAAAATTTAATCAAAACGTAACTATCATTTCCTGCCCCATTGATACAAATTATTTTGTACCCGGCTTATCTAAATCAGGCGATGTCGTAACTATTGGCTGGGTGGGCAGTCCTTTGACTACCTATTTATTGAAAGAACTTAATCCGGTTTTTACTCGTCTGGGCAAAAGGTATGGCGACAAGATTAGGCTAATGGTGATTGGCGCAGCTTCTGATTATGTTGTCAAAGGTGTTAGTTTGATTAAAAAGAATTGGAGTTTAGCCACTCAAATTGCCGATCTTCAACAATTTGACATTGGCCTTATGCCTTTGGACGACACGCCTTTTAATAAGGGGCGATTGGGGGGAAAAATGATGCAGTATATGAGTCTTGGTCTGCCCGTTGTAGCTTCAAATGTTGGCCTAAATTCAATGGTGGTCAAAGATGACTTCAATGGTTATTTGGCGGGGGATATTGATGAATGGGTGGCAAAACTTTCGTTACTGATTGAAAATCGGGAGTTAAGAGAACAGCTCGGAAAAAATGGTAGAATTGAGGTCGTAAAAAAATATGATATTGATAAGCAAGCATATGTCATTTATGAAATTATAAATAAAGTCTGTCACCTGGATTTCTGATGAATAATTTTGAAACAATCAATTGCGACCTTTGCGGAAGTAATGATTCAGAAATAATTTATAAAAACCTCGTTGACAATTACCTATTTAAACCGGGTTTATTTAACTATGTTCGCTGTCAGAATTGCGGCCAAATTTATTTAAATCCAAGACCGTTGAAAACTGCCATACCTGGATATTACAAAGGCGAATATATTCCCTACGGGGCGAGGAATTTTTTTATAATGTTCTTAAAAAAAATTCTTTGGCTGCCAGATAAGTTATTCATAGACAGTACTTTAACTAAGGGTGGGAAAATATTGGAAATCGGATGCGCGCGGGGAGATTTTTTAGCCTATTTAGGTAAACGTTATCAGACTTACGGATTGGAAATGGATCAAGCCAGCGTTGACTGGGCGGTAAATAAGCACGGGCTTGATGTGTCTAAGGATATCCTTGAAGATCATGATTTTGGCGGCTTAAAATTTGATTTCGTGATTATGTTTTTTGTGCTTGAGCATATGTTATCTCCCAAGCGAGCTTTGGGAAAACTTTACTCGATTATGAATCCGGGAGGGGTCGCCTTAATTAGCCTACCAAACTTTAATTCCTGGGAAAGACGATTTTTTGGACGGTATTGGGCTGGTTTTGATGTGCCTCGCCACCTATATATTTTCGGTGAGCCGCAATTTAAACGTTTGGCGGAAGAAGCGGGCTTCGAAATTCTTAAAGTTAAATATAGCTTAGTCCCGAATGACTGGCTAGCCAGCATAAAGCGATTACTTACCGAAAAAGGTTTTCTACGGCTGGCAAAAATTTTCAGTATATATAATCTTTTTCTGGCTGCCTTGTTTTTACCGATAAGTTTTATAGCCAAATTTTCCGGCCAGACTACTCGCTTTTCATTTGTTATAAGGCGCATTTGACAACGGTTTCCAGGATGGACAATATGTGATATATTGTCGAAACTACCATGCGAAAGAAAGCGAAAATCAAAAAGATACTTATACTGGGTGGGGCAGGTTTTTTGGGCGCGAATCTTGTCCGCTATTGCTTAAAACAGCCCCATACCTTAGTTACGGTAATCGACTTTTTGGATCCTCGGCTAAGGAGCACGAAAGATAATTTGAAGGACGTTTTAAAGAAAATTATTTTCATTAAGGGCGATATGCGTAATGAAAAGTTGTTAAAAAAAGTTATATCGGACCAGGATCTTATATTTAATTGCGCTGCCCAGACTTCTCATTCTCATTCAGCTGGTAACCCCTTATTTGATGCCGATATTAACTGTTTAGGCAATTTAAAACTACTTTTGGCTATTAAAAACTACAATCCAAAAGCAGCGGTGGTGTTTACTTCTTCCAGCACAGTAATTGGCCGGGCGCTCGATGAAGTAGTGGATGAACGCCACAGTGAGCGACCCTTAGATATTTACTCAGCCAACATGGGTGTAGCCGAAAAATATTACCGGATTTTTCACAATCTCTTTGGATTAAAAACCGTAAGTTTAAGATTTGCCAGTCTCTATGGTCCCTACGGTAAAGCTAGTCATGATTATGGTTTTGTAAATTATTTTATCCATCTGACCATTAACAATAAACCCCTGACCATCTATGGTGATGGCAGTCAAATGAGAAACTTTATGTTTGTGGATGATGCTTGTGAAATTATGTGGCTGGCAGCGCATGAGCCGAAGCTCTATGGCGAGACATTTTTTGCCACTCATCACGAACATCACAGTGTCAAAAACGTGGCCGAGGCCATCATCGATATTTTTGGCAGAGGTAAAATTGAATATATTTCCTGGCCGGATTTCAAAAAAAATATCGAGCTGGGAAAAACTTTAATTTCATCCGCGCGCTTGCATTATCTAACCGGCTGGAAACCCAAATTTACTCTTAAAGATGGTCTTCGCTTAACTAGGCTAAGAATGTTAAAATCATAACGAGGCTGTCTCTAAACATGGCAAAAAAGAAAATTTCAGTATTAATTACCGGGGCCCTAGGCCATATTGGATCCCGTTTGATGAGGGAGATGTCCCCGGAGTTAATTTCCAAAATTTTCTTGCTGGATAACCTTGAGAGCCAGAAACATCATTCTCTGTTCAATTTGCCGCATTTTTTTGATTATCGTTTTATTGAAGATGATATCAGAACGGTAAATTTTAATACTTATCTTAGAAACACTGATATGGTCATTCATCTGGCGGCCTTAACCAATGCCGAAACTAGTCACGAACGTTCCGAAGAAGTTGATTCGGTTAATGCCCGCGGTCTTAAAAGGCTTGCCGACTACTGTTTAAAACACAAGGTTAAATTACTTTTCCCTTCCACGACAAGCGTTTATGGTAGCCAAGCCTCACGCGTAGATGAGGACTGTCAGGAATTACGCCCCCAAAGCCCCTATGCCCAGTCAAAGCTTGAAGCCGAGCAATACCTGAAAAAATTGGGAAAAAGGGGATTAAAATTTGTTGTTTGCCGATTTGGAACTATTTTTGGTTATTCCGTAGGCATGCGTTTTCATACGGCAGTTAATAAATTCATCTGGCAAGCTATAAATGATGTGCCGCTAAGTGTTTGGAAAACAGCGTGGAAACAAAAAAGACCCTATCTTGATCTGGGAGATTGTATCAGGGCGGTTAATTTGATAATTCAGAAAGATATTTTTAACGGCCAAACTTATAACATTCTGACCACGAATTTTACCGTTGAAGATGTGGTCAATGTGATTAAGATTTATCGGCCGGATCTACGCGTTGATTTTGTTGACTCGAGAATTATGAACCAGCTTTCTTATGAAGTTGATGATTCAAAGTTTAGAAAACTCGGATTTAAACCCAAAGGTGATCTTCGCCGTGGCATACAAGAAACATTCAAAGAATTGCAGGGCAACCATGCTGATTTAATCGGCTTTTATTACACTTATGGAAATTAATCTAAAACCCTATATTGATTTTGGCAGGATGCCAATTGCCAACGCTTTTCTGACCCCGGATCAATTTGGCCAGGAATTTTTTTATCACATGTTTTTAGGCTATGATCCGGTAACTAAGGCTATTGGTCTAGTAAACAAAATCCCGCCTGAAAAAATGTTCCATGACAACTATGCCTTTTTTTCTTCGACCTCTCGTGGTATGCAAGGTCATTTTCGACAGACGGCAGAGAAACTTTTGCCTTATGCCAAGGATGGGATAGTCGTGGAAATCGGCAGTAATGACGGTATTATGCTTGAGGCCTGGAAGGAATTGGGCGTCTCGGCAATTGGCATCGAACCTTCTGGGAATGTGGCCGGAGTTTCAAAAGCCAAGGGTCATCAGGTAATTGTGGATTTTGTAAACGATGAAGCGGTCGAGCAAATTTTGGCGCAAGGCCAGGTCATGTTAGTATTTGGCGCCAACGTCTCATGCCATATCGAAGATTTTGAGAATTACTTAAAATGCGTTGCTAAATTGATTGGAATTAACGGCGTTTTCGTGTTCGAAGATCCATACTTTTTGGATATATACGAAAAGACTTCCTATGATCAGATCTATGATGAGCATGTCTGGTATTTCACCATTTCCTTTATTAATAACATGCTGGACCCGCTTGGTTACCATGTCTTTGATTGCGAACATATCGATGTGCACGGAGGTGAATTACGCATGTATGTGGGCAAGAAAGAAAAATTTCCGGTCTCGGCTAATGTAGCCCACTGGCTGGTTAAGGAAACCGATTTGGAAAAAAAGCTTTATGAGCTTAATCTTAATATTAAAAGATCTCGCCTCGCTTTAGTGGATTTGTTGCATGATTTAAAGAAAAACGGGAAAAAGGTCTGTGGTTTTGGTGCTACCTCCAAAGGCGTGATCGTAACGAACTATTGTCAGATCGGTCCGGACTTAATCCCGTTCATCACTGACAATACACCGGTAAAACAAGGAAAATTTTATCCGGGGACTCATATTCCCATTGTGCCCCAGGAAGAATTTAAAGATGTGGATTGCGCGTTTTTGTTTGCCTGGAATCATTTAAAGGAAATTGATCAGAGCCAATCCTGGTTTAGACAAGGTGGTGGCCGCTGGATTACCCATGTACCCCAACCTCGAATCTTTTGACTGCGGGGCGACATTGCTATAGTTGATCATTATGGAAAACATTGCCTGTGATTATTGCGGAAGTCGGGAATCGGAAACTCAATGGATTGCTCCAGATCGTCTGACAAATACAGGCGAATTTTTTTCGGTCGTTAAATGTTCGAATTGCGGACTGGCTTTCGTCAATCCACGGCCGGAGATTGGCGAAATTAACCAATATTATCAATCTGATTATTGGGCGTATGTTCGCTTAACCAGAATCAGATGGTGGCTTAAAAAAATCATTCTCTATCGGGAACTGAAAATCCTGAAAAAAATATTGCCACCCAGCGCTAAAATCCTGGAAGTTGGCACCGGCAGCGGGGAAGATATGGCCTTTCTGCGGGATAGAGGGAAATTTACCGTTCAGGGCCTAGACATTAGTCATAACGCCGTGAGTACTGGTCGTCGAGAATTCGGGCTGAATATTGAGCAAGGAGAGCTGGAGTCTAAAAATTATCCTGAATCCTTTTTCGATCTGGTTAGACTGAAGTTTATCATTAGCCATGTTCATCAGCCAAAAAGATTTTTGATTGAAGTCAATCGAATCCTAAAACCCGGCGGCCATATCCTGATGTGGGTTCCTAATTTTAGTTCATGGAGTCAAAAAATCTTTAGAGATTTTTGGCTTGGTGGCGAACCACCAAGACATCTTTACGATTTTAGCGAAATTACATTGACTAATTACTTAAAGGCCACAAATTTCAAAATTTTGAAATTGAGGCACAGTATCGCCCCTAATGTTTTCGTCCATTGTTTTCGATATTGGCTAGCCGCGCACGGGGTTCCTAAACTTTTTGTCATCTTTTTTTCAATAAATATTTTCAGCTTAATTGTTTTTATGCCGTTTTCACTTTTAGCTTCGCTATTCAGAGCCAGTGACCGCCTTTTCATTATTGCCCAGAAGATAAAATGAACATCTCAAGAATAATTTTTTCTGTATTTTTAGCCGGTCTTTTTATTTTTTTGCTTTTCCGGCAGGTTGATTTTGCCAATGTCCGAGAATTGGGGCGAAACTTAAACTGGACCTACAGTGTACTGGCTTTTTTGGCCTATTTTGGCCTGAATGTTTTACGAGCCATTAGGTTTGAGCTGCTTTTGAACCGAGCGGTTAAGCTCCGGGCTATGCTGAATATCATTTTTGTCCAAAATTTTTTTAATGTCATACTACCTTTTAGACTGGGCGAACTGTCATATATTCACTTTATCAGGTCATATAATATTAGCTTTGGTAAAAATATGGCCTCGCTGATTGGCGCCCGCTTTTTAGATCTTTTAAGCATTGTCATAATTTTTCTTTTCTCCCTTTTCTCTCTGATCCAAACGGTTAGTTATTCCATAACCTTAATAATAGTAAGCCTCGTTTTGATATTAATCCTGTTTATCGTATTACCCCTATTTTTTTGGCTTTTTGGAATTATCGAACACCGATTAACTGTAAAAAACTCCGATGGAGCTCTGGGCTTTATTTTAAGAAAGGTTATTGAAGTCAGGACATCTTTAATTAGTTTAAACCATCAGCGTCTTTTAATAAATGCCGGTGTTCTATCGTTAGCTATTTGGCTGATGACATTTTTAGTTGGCATGTTTTTGTTTCGAAGTGTGCTAATAAATTTTGGTTTTTGGGAAGCGGTTTTCGCGTACGCTTTTCCCGTTGTTGCTAGTTTTACTCCATTTCATTTTTTTGCCGGTTTTGGCAGCTATGAAAGCGTAACCAGCCTCGGTTTGATTATTTTAGGATTAAACAATAACGTCGCCATCAGCTCAAGTCTGATGCTCCATTTACAGGAATTAGTTTTTGTCGTTATTCTAGCGATGGTGGGTTTCTGGCAGATGACGCGTTCCCGACATGAAAAATAACTTCAAGATAATCTTATTTCTTTTTAGCTTGGCCGTCATTTCCGGTTTTTTTTGGAACCAGCGCATTTTGGGGGAACCGATTTCTAACGATCAAATAGTTTATGATGGTGTGGCCAAAGATATCATCGAAAGGGGAACATTTACTTTCAAAAGCAAGAGCACTTATATAGAGCCGGTCTATCCTTATTTTCTGGCTGGAGTATACAGAGTTTTTGGATATAATTTTGATGCCGTGCGAGTTGTCCAAATATTTATCTTTGGACTAACGGTGATCTTCTCTTACTTAATCACAAAAGATTTTTTGGGTCAGCGGAAGGCCGTTATTGTCGGGATCGTATCGGCAATATTTTATGGTTTGGCTACTCAAGCCGGAGTTATTCAAACTGATGTGATATTTACTTTTCTGGTAGTGGTTACCGCCTGGTTTTTGGGTAAGACCATTAGTTCAACAAAGTTTTTTTGGCCATTATTTTTAGGTTTAATTTTAGGTCTGACCACCCTGACGCGGGGGATTGCCCAGTACCTGATTGTTTTTATTATCGTCTATTTTTTTCTTTATTTTAGGAAGATTAATCTTAAAAGAGGTATTTATAAAACTGTATTTACCGTCATCGGCTTTACGGCAGTTATATTACCTTGGTTGTTAAGAGCGGATTTCGAATCGGCCAATGCCACCGTGACGCCGCGAGGCGGGGAACTGCTAATTACCCGGGCCGAGCTGATGGAAAATACCTATCCCCACTATGGTAGTCATTTAATCGGTCATCTTTTCGGATATTATTTTGCCCAATTTTTTGATCCGGCAGTTTCCGCCAGCGCCTTTCGGGAAGCGGCGGCCAGTGAGGAGAAAATTTATAGTCTGCTCGCTCGGGGCGTAAGTCACGCAGAGCTTGATAGGATTTTAACAGCCGAAGGGCGTCAAAGAATATTAAACCAGCCCTTTAAGTATTTATTATTTTCTTTTCTCGACTTTATTAGTTTTAATAGTCCGATTATTCCTGAAAGTCCATATTGGCAAAATTCGGTGGCTATCCACCCAATGTTTGCAGACGGTCGCCATCCGGAAATTCCGCCTTATCAAAAAGTATTGTTCGTTTTGAGTTTACGAGTAGTTTGGTTTGTACTAATTTTTTGGGTGATTTACGGATTTGTTAAGAAAAGACAGCAATGGCCAAAATTTTGCGTATTGCTGGTGTTTATAATTTATTTCAACCTTATTTATAGCTTGATTCATGCCATACCCCGCTATGCCTTGCCAATCTACCCGTTTTACTTTATTTTAGCGACAGTTGGAATTTCCGCCCAGCCCATGATTTACTCAAAATTTCGCAATATTCTTATATTTTTATTATGTCTTTGGCGATATTTGCAATCCGGTAAGGCCAATAAGATTCCCAGCCAGCCCAGCCGAATTTTAATTGTCCAATTGGCCGGTGTGGGCGATATGGTTTGCACCACGCCCATGTTTAGGGCCATAAAGCTTAAATATCCCGAAGCACGGTTAATTGTTCTGGGCAGCGGGAGCAATAAGGATTTATTGGAGAATAATTCTGATGTTGATCAGTATATAATTCATCAAGACAGTTTTTGGAAACAGCTTGACCAATTTAAAAAACTGGACATCAATTTTGCCGCCATTACCGCTCCCAGATTTTCAGTGCTTGCCCAACTATATCTAGCGGGTGTAACGGCCATTGTCACGCCCTACATTACCAACGGTCACAGCCCGTACGAAACCAAACTTTATCGGTTGATAAGGAAGGTGGCTGTTCAAAAAGAGCATAAAATGGAGCATTATGCCGGCCGGGAGTACCTTAAATTGCTTGAACCACTGAACATTAAAACTGAAGATACTGCTAAACATCTGGCATTTTCGCGAACTTCCGAATCGAAGGTTCTCGATTTCTTTAATAATTCGGGAATTTATCCGGCCGGCGATTTTATTGTTGGAATATCGCCTTCATCCGGAAATAAAATAAAAAACTGGTCGGCAAAAAAGTTTGCCAGGCTAGCAGACCACCTGATAGAAAAATACCACGCCAAGATAATTGTCATTGGAGTGGCCGATGATAGCCAGGAAGTCCAGGATTTGATAAAATCAGCATTATTCGGGACAAAAATTTTCGACACTCTCAGCCTTTTTAATTTAGAGGAACTGAAAGCGTTAATTTCAAAAATGAACCTATTCGTTAGTGTTGATACTGGGCCGATTTATATTGCTGAAGCATTTCACGTGCCGACAGTAGATATTATCGGCCCGATTGACGAACGAGAACAGCCACCGATCGGAGAATTTCACAAAATTGTAGTGGCGCAAAGAAAGAAACCTGAATTATACGTTATGAATGCGCGCCGTTATAATCGCCGGGAGGCAATCAGACAATCAGAGGCCATCAGCACAGAAATGGTCATCGAAAAAGTAGACGAATTGATTCAAAAAGCCAATTGATAATTTTAGGGATACATATTGATACCCACGATACCGGAGCGGTCATCTTAAAAGATGGCCGTATTGTTGCCGCTATTAACAAAGAAAGATTATCCCGTAAAAAAATGGATGGCAGCGCGCCCTATCGCTCGATTAAGGAAGTTATGAAAATCAGTGACATTAAGGAAAACGATATTAACGTCATTGCTTTTTCTGGGTTTAAGCCCGGTTTTAAAAAACTTTTCTATTTTTTCTGGCAGCAGCACCAGCGAGTTTGGTTTACAAAGTTTAGTTACCTCAAATCTTTTATTAATCCGAAAACTTTTGCGGCGGGCAGATTTTTACGCCAAACGGGACTAGCCGGTATTAAGGAATTTTTCAGAGTCAGCTGGCACACTTATGCGATTATCCGCCATTTCCGCGCCGAGGGTTTTAAAGGCAAGGTCGAATTTATCAATCATGACTTATGTCATGCCGCCGGCGCCTACTTTACTTCCGGCTTTGAGAGAGGCCTGGTAGCTATTATTGAAGGTTCCAGCTTTGCCAATACCGGTTCTTTTTGGTGGGCCGAAAACGGTCAACTCAAAAAGGTTTACGAAATTCCACTGCCTCATAGCATTGGGCGATATTATGAAACCGTTACTGCCATCTTGGGCTTTAATGCTCATCGGCATGGCGGAAAAATTACCGGCCTGGCAGCGCTGGGTGATTCCAATAGGCTTTATGAAAAAGTGGCTGTCTTGCTAAGGATAAATGATCTTAAAGTTACCGTTCACCCCAAACTTTATAGTCTTTACGACGAGTATTTTGCCAGAGGAAAGAAGTTACCAGAATATTTTGGCGACAACAGACGTGAGGATGTAGCCGCAGCTTTCCAAAAAAGATTGGAAGATGTGACCCTTGAATTCCTAAAAAATCTGTTGCAACGTTATCCCGCCAATTCAATAATGCTCTCGGGCGGTGTGGCCGCCAATGTTAAACTTAACATGGAAATAATGCAGTTGCCCAGCATTCAAAAAGTTTTTGTCCATCCGGGAATGTCTGATGTCGGTCAAGCCATGGGGGCGGCACTAGCTACTGCCAAAAAATACGAACCTGGCTTCGGGCCATTTGAATTGAAAGACGTATATTTTGGGAATTCCTATAGCGATAAGGAAATCGAGAATTATTTGGTACAGAACAAAATTGATTTTTCTGTTCCGGAAAATTTGGCCGAAGCGGCCGGGCGGTTGTTAAGCCAAAACAAAGTAGTGGGGATTTATCATAGTCGAATGGAATATGGTCCCAGAGCTTTGGGTAACCGGTCGATTCTTTATCCGGCTACTGATCCAGCCGTCAATGACTGGCTTAATAAACGACTTAACCGCACCGAATTTATGCCCTTTGCCCCTGTAACTTTGGAGGAAAGGGCCTATGACTGTTATAATAAATCTGATATTGACAAATCCAGATTGGCTACCCGTTTTATGACAATAGCTGTTAAAGTTACGGATTATATGAAAAAAAATATGCCGGCGGCAGTGCATGTGGACGGTACCGCCGGGCCGCAGTTGATCAGCCGCGATTTAAATCCTTTCTATTATGATGTTATAAAATACAACGAAAATATCACCGGTCTACCCAGTCTGGTTAATACCAGTTTCAACATGCACGAGGAACCGATTGTTTGTAGTCCGGGGGACGCTGTCAAAGCCTATGAACAAAGCCGACTTGAGGCGCTCGTGATTGGCAAATATTTAATCACGCATAAATAATGAAAACTATTTTTATTTCCAGCTTTCACCCCTTTATTTCCCGGAACGTTCTTAATACAGATATTTTTAAGATTTTAAGAAGCAACACCGATTTAAAAATAATTATTCTTGTACCTGAAGAGAAGAAACAGTTTTTTGTTCAGTATTATAGCGCTGGCAACGTGATTATCGAGGGGTTCAATCAAAAACCGATCCGGACCTCGCGTTTTAACAAATTTTTTCATAATGCTGCATTTCTTCTCATTAAAACACATTATACTTACTATACTAAGTGGGATCGCCTAAAGGTTAATCCGACATTAGTGGGCAGGATAAAATTTTTAATTGAAAATATTCTAACTAATATTCTGGCTGGTCATAAGTGGGCCAATAAACTTTTCAGATTATTTGATAATTTACTTACGGCGGCTAACTTCTACCAACTCTACTTTGACAAATATAAACCGGCAGCCGTTTTTGCCACCGACATTTATAATGATTATGACCAGTTGTTAATAAAAGAAAGCAAAACTCGGCTTGTTCCGGTAGTTGGCATGATCCGATCGTGGGATAACAATTATAGTAAGGGCCTCTGCCGTTTTTTGCCGGATAAACTCATAGTTAATAATGAGACTATCAAAAAAGAAGCCGTGATGATGCACAACTTTAGGCCAGAAAATATATTTATTGGCGGCATACCCCAATTTGATGATTATCTGAAAGCCCCGTTTTTAAGCCGGGAAGAATTTTTCCAAAAAATTGACGGTGATCCGGCTAAAAAAATGGTTCTGGTTTCACCGGCTGGCTTTCCACTGGTGTCCCTAGAGGAAGATATCAATATGTGCCAGATTCTTAAAGAGGCCCAGGATCGGGGCGATATCAGTCAGGCTGTTCAATTCCTGATCCGTAGTCATCCCCATCGACCGGTACTCATTCAGGGATTTGAAGGCGTTAAAAACTTTATTATTGAATCACACAGCACCACTTCTAAAACCCAGGGCAAGGGCGCCGAATTCACACTTCAGGACAAGCTCCACTTGGTTGATTCGATATACTATGCCGATGTTGTAATCTGGGCGGCAACATCACTGGGCATTGATTCCTTGGCCATGAATAAACCCCAAATCCTAATAAATTTTGATGGCTTAAAAAAGAAAGACTATTGGGATAGTGTCAGGCGTTTTCATGACGAAGAACATATGAAAAAGTTTCTTAATACCGGTGCCGTGCTGGTGGCAAATGATGGAGAAGAACTTGTAGGGCATATTAATCGGTATTTGGAAAACTCAAGACTGCTTACTGACGAAAAAAAAACCGCCGCAGCGCAACAGCTGTGGAAAAATGATGGCCAATCCGGTCAAAGAATAGGAAATTTTATCCTTGAGTTTATTCAGTCACACACCTAAAAAATGAAAAACAATATTATCTTTGAGGATTTTTTACTATCAACCAAGGTTGGGAAATTGGATATTGATGAGAATATTCCGTTTGAAGAGCTAAAAAATTGTCCCGCCTGTCGCACGGAAAGACAAGTGGTAGCGGAGTTGCAATCCAGGCGAACGTCAAAAAAAATTAGATATGGTATTTGTGCTACCTGTGGGTATATGGGTTACATTGATCGTCCCAGTCAGGATTGGCTGGCGAATTATTATTCGCGGGATTGGGATAAATTAATCACTCGCTCAATTGAGGAAATCCGATCTGAAACCGGCCTAGAGGCTAAAAGCGGACCAAAAACCAGCCGGTTTATCGCTTTTAGTTTGGCACAGCAGTTACCGATAGATAAGAATAAATCAATCTTGGAGATTGGCAGCGGTTACGGCGAGGTTCTCAAAAATTTTAAAGATATCGGTTTTAATTCAGTTGTTGGCGTGGAAAATTCGGAACATCGGGCAAAAATTGTAACCGAAGCCTTTGACATACCGGTTTTTTCGGGAGAATTTGAAAATCATCAGGTCCAAAAAAACCTCGCGAATTTTAAGCCATTTGGACTCATCTTTAGTCATCACGTTTTGGAACATACTTTTAATCCAGACGAAATTATTAATAAGATAAGCGACCTCCAGGACGATGGGGGATATTTGGTACTAGCTCTGCCCAATGCTATGGGGGAACATATCAATTACGCTTTATTCTATTTAGTCCATTTACATTCTTTCACCAAAGAATCGCTGGAAATAATCTTGAACCGGAATGGTTATCAAATTATCAAGGATAATTCACCCGATCCAACCAATATTATTCTAGCGGCCCAAAAAAGCACCAATCCAAAATCAATTTTTCCTAGACGCAATGATTATTTCGATTGTGCCCGCAACAGAATAATAAGGGCATTGGGCATGGATAAAATCCAGCAAGGATCGGCGTATGAGATAAAATGGGAACAAAAACTCGATAACTCTGACCCGTCACAGGTGTTAAAACTTAATTTTGGAAAAGTCAACTGGTGGTTGAAAAAAGCCATGTCTTTCATTAAACGAAAACTCGGGCGTTACTCTACGGTTTACACTTTTTTGATCAGTGTGGTGGATAGCAGCGATTCTGCCACCACCGGACCTATCAGAATATTTTTTAAAGATAAAATTAAACTCCTTGCCAAATGAAATTCTTTAATCCCGACAATATAAAAAAAGTTCAACTCTTCACCGCCCCGTCCGGTTTTCGTTATGGTCTGATTGAGAATATTTTTTATGAAAATGTGTTTGATCAATTGGTCAAAACATTTCCGGATGTTAAAAAATTTAAGTTTGTGGACAAGCCATCGGGTGGTGGCCGCAAAAGATTTTATGTTGGCCCGGTTTATGATGCCAATAAACACCAGGGTTGCATTTGTCACTTTGATGATCTTGATCCGATCTGGCTTAATGTAGTTCACGAATCGGCCTCGGCTGAATTGATAAATTTATTTCAGGAAGTCAGCGGAATTAAATGTAACAATGTGGCTGTTTTCGGTTTTACTTATGGAAAAGAAGGTTGCGTTCAAGAACCGCATGTTGACGGGGCAGTTCGTGAAGACCGAAGCAATGCTTTTTCAACCATTGCCACCCTAATCTATTTTAATAAAGATTTAAACGGTAAAAGCGGCACCTGCGTTTACGCACCTGATCGCCAGACAAAACTTTATCAAGTCCAGAATATGCGCAACACCCTTTTCTTTTTCGAACAACATCCCGACGCCTGGCATGGCTTTCCATTAATGCCGGCCGGTGAAGAAAGACGATTAGTCAGTTTAGCGTACGGTCAAGAAAGTCAACCATCAATTCTAAAAAACTCTCTCACACATAAACTAACTTGCAAACTGCGATATAAATCACTTGCTAAAAAACTCTTGTCTATCTAGAACCTTATGAATATATGATAGGACTTACACACTTGAGCCACGAAGCCCAATAGTATTAGGGCTTACCATGGCTCAAGCCACAACAGCGATTCCAATTCTTTGGCGCCCCAGCTTCGCTGGGTCCCCCGCCAAGAATTGGAACCTTCGACGAGCAGGGTTTGGCCAATTTCTTTGTTAAAATCTACGTTTGAGACTCGCCGTACCTGCTAGTACGTCTCGTCTCAAGCCTCGATTTTGCCTGCTGGGCGAAGGTTCACGCCGAGGAACTTCGGCGGGAATCGCCCTCGAAATTGGCCAAACGCGTAAGTCCTAATATGAAGTGACTCTCTACGGGCTTCCGCCCGTAGCATCATTCCAGAGCAAGCGTAGCTTGGCCACTGTCTTCTTTGCCTTGCATGGTAATGTATTTTTTGATGATGGCTTCGTTAATACCGACGGTTGAGACGAAATAGCCGATCGACCAAATTGTCTCAGAATCAAAGTATCCATGCACGAGAAACGGGAATTTCTTCTTCAGCATACGCGCGGTATTGGCCTTGATGATGCTGACGGCCTGAGCGATGGAAAGCTTAGGTGCAATGGAACAGAGGATATGAATATGGTCTTCGTCGGTGTTGACTTCGATGATGTATATCTCGGGATGCTGACGTTGAAGACTTTTCACCAAGAAGCAGAGGTAACGGCCAATACCGCGCTTTAAGAGCTTCCGACGGAATTTGGTCGTGAACACGATGTGATAGCGGGTGTGGTAGACCGCATGCGTCTGGCGCTGATAGATAATCACCCTTTTACTCTAGCAGAAGACAGTGGCACCTATCCATCTGCGGGCTGCCGCCCGCAGTTTTAACCGGTAATAAAAAACCCCGTTGGACGGGGTGTGGCCGCTAACCACGCGGCCGCATATCAAGGATCTTAAATGTCTGGTCTGAATCAACGTAGTTTCTTGCTTCAAGGAACTCGTCATCAGTCATCTCGCTGAAATGAAGCGGCTGGCCGGTCCTCGGGTCATGGAGAACCTTGACCGCATCATCCAGCTCAAGACAGTATTGTTCGAAATTTTCATTAAAGATCGGTTCGTATTCTTCTCTGGCCGGGTGGGTTTTGACAAGGGTCAGCCCAAAGACCTCGGAGAGCCGTTGCCTGACCTTCAGGTGACGAATCATCTTGGTCCCCGGGTACCAGGTCAGAGTGAACATTCTCTGGTTGACGGCGCTAGGTGGGATACCGTGAAGGCCATAGTACTCAATCTGCCAGAGAATGAATCGGACAGTCTTTTTCAGTTTATCAATGGTTTCGGTCGGCGAGCCCATAATCCAGGTGCAGTTGGAGTGGATACCAAAGAGCACCGTGTGCATGATACCAAGGACCATGGCTTTGATTCTTTCCACCCGAACAGCGAAGTTGTCATCTGGGAAGCTCTTGAACACAATTCCGTATTTCTCGATATGTTCGCGAACTTCAGCAGCTAGATGCCTGGCTGAACGAATACCCCATTTCTGTTCTCCTTGAGCGCCCCGATAGCAGTAAGTGCAGCTATAAGGGCAACCACGGGAAGAGACAGAGGAGGTTTTGGGTGCCATCGGAAAGTAGGCGGCCGAACTATTTTGAGTTCGCGGATCGCCCCAGGAAGCAGTGTTGATTAATTTTTCGAGGATTCTGATGCCATCCACATCTTCTTCAAGCAGAGAGATGTCGGCCCAAGGGAAGATATCAAGGTCTCGCGGGCGGTCGCCTCCATAGACCAGCCGCGGCTTGCTGCCGATGTCGGTGTAGTAATAGGGCTTAAGCACTCCGCTTGCCAAAGCGTTTCGTCGTCCCCTTTCCCGGATTACCTTGGCATCGTAAGCAATCTTGATAATAACATCATCTCCTTCGCTGTGGGCGATAGCGTCGAGTTCAGGGATGTAGCCAAAGAGCCCCTTGGGATTGAGTTGAGTTGGTCGTAACTCAGTTGCCAATCCACCTCCAGAAACAAGCAGTGATTCCGGAAACATTTCTTTCACCATCTTGGCGACTTTCTTCTGCCATCCAAGAGTGGTAATCATGCCCGAAAGCGCCACTAGATCTGGTTTCCCATGAACTTGGCAGTGTCTTTCGATCTTTCTTTGAACCTCAGCTTCAGAAAGATGCCGTCCATTCTCAAGCTCTTCCGATTTTGCCTCTTCGTCCTGAATACGGTAAGCATTCAGGTCGATGGATGTGGCATTCACGCCGTAGTTCTGACGAAGGTTTGTCGTCATCAAAAGTATGCCTTCAGGGGGAGAAGAAGGTACCGCCTTTTCCCGAAGCGGCATGTTGACGAATGTCACATTCAAACCCTCAAGATCAGGAGCCGAAATATCCTTAACCACCTCTGAAGGGTGGGTATGGACTTTCGGCTGGAGTACATTCAACGAAACGGCCATTTTTTTATTCTCCCCAAAGAGGTCACTATTTGTATAAGAGCTATGTAAATAGTACAGGAAAAACACTCATTTGGCAACATTAAATTTGACGATTGTTATTTAGCGTGTTACTTTTTAACTTATGCCTAGTAAATCCCTTTTCAAAAACGTCGAAATTTTAGCCCTAGATTGCGATGGTGTACTGACCCCGTTGTATATTGACACCGGAATTATTATGACCAAAAAAGCCGCCAGCCAGCATACTGGCCGCGATTTTGTTTATGTCTTTGAGTCGGCAAGATTTTCTCATAAAGATGGCCAAGGTGTTGATCTTGTTAGAAAAGAAGGAGTCTCGGTATTTATTTTAACCACTCAAAGAAGTGGCTATGTTCAAGCTCGTGCTTGGAAGTTGGGCGTCCCGTTAGTGCAGAATAAAGACAAAGTTGCCGGATTGAAAGAGTGGTTGAAGGAAAATCATCCCAAGACGAGCTTGAAAGATGTGTGTTTTGTCGGTGACAGCACTGGCGATATTGAAATCATGAAAATTGTCGGTCTCTCGGTTTGCGTGGGGGACGGAGCCAGGGAAGCAAAAAAAGTTGCTAATTATGTTACTAAAGCAAAAGGTGGCGACGGTGCAGTCCGGGAAGTTTGTGATTTGATTATTAAGGCGAAGAAAGTTTGGAAGAAGTAAACAAAAACAATTATCTCCAAATATTTGTTGATAATCAGGAAAGCGGCCGACTTATAGCTGAAGAGGTTGGTTGTAAGTTCGTTGGCATTCACACAGCTAGAAATCAGGCCTGGCACAATAGTCCACGGCCGTTTCCAATCATTCGTTCAATTGAGGAACTTTCTGCTATTTGAGAATTCCTTTTCTTCTTAAGTTCTGGAATTTCATTTCCGCGTCCCGCCACTCGTCAGGAGTATTAATATCGGCCTCGTAGTTGGATGGGTCGGGGATGATATAGAGCTCAACTTTATTTCCGTACAGATTTGGTTTTTTCTCAAATAGGTTTTTGGGTTTTAGAACATAAATTAGATCATTTCGACCATAGCATTTTTGAGGGAAATCCTGGCTTCGGACAATCATGTTTTTTAAGCTCGTTCCGTCAAAAAGGGTGATTTTTCTGGTCTTTGAACGAATTAAAGTCCAGTAGGGCGTATGGTTAGCCGGAGTTTCGTTAACCGCTATCACCGAATCGACTTTTTTATTTTGGAAGATTTCAATAGCTTCATCAATATGGCGGGTTTGACGAAGAGGTGCTGTCGGCATTAAAAGCACCACAGCATCGGCTTTATAATTTTCATTTTCCAAAAGCCATTGATAGGCGTGTTTAAGAGTTGGCTCAATGCCGATAGTAGGGATAGCCAGTTCTGACGGCCTTAAAAATGGGACTTCGGCTCCATGCTTTTTAGCAACCTTGGCGATTTCTTTGTCGTCTGTTGAAACGATAACTCGGTCAAGGTATTTGCTTTTTAGCGCGCCCAAAATCGTCCAGACAATCATCGGCTTGCCACAAAAGTCTTTTATGTTTTTTCGGGGTATTCTTTTTGACCCGCCCCGAGCTGGGATAATAGCCACAATTTTCATCGAAATAATCATAACAAAAAAACTGAACTTGTCAAATATTTCATTGCCAACCTATGCCCAATGTGGTACTATTTTTTAGGCTGAAAAAGC
>CAYIXQ010000002.1:0-45032 GCA_964367475.1 uncultured Candidatus Saccharibacteria bacterium
GGTTCCGCGTTCGATTCGCGGGGGGCGGACTGGAAGAAAAGCATGCCCTAGGGCATGCTTTTCTTTGCTTAATTTGATTTATTGTTTTATTATCAATATTGATGTTTAGAACTAATATCGTTGAAACGAAAGATAAAATAGGGGAAAGTGTGGATCTTTTTGGTTGGGTAAGCGGCCGGCGGGATCACGGCAAGATCATTTTTATAGATCTTCGTGACCGATCCGGTGTTATCCAGGCGGTCATTACTCCTGGAGACAAAGAAATGTATGCCGCAGCCAATTCACTTCGCTCGGAGTGGGTTTTACACTTAAGGGGCAAGATTGCGAGGCGTCCCGATAATATGATTAATCAGGAAATTGAAACCGGGGGCATCGAAATTCAACCTGAACTTCTTGAGATATTGGCCGAGGCGCAGACGCCGCCTTTCGCTCTGAACACTGATGGCAAGGAAATTGGCGAGGAAAATAGGATGAAATACCGTTATTTAGATCTTCGCCGTGATCGGCTTAGAAAGAATATTATTTCCCGTCACAGGGTCGTAAAATTTATCCGTGACTTTCTGGATAATAATGGATTCGTTGAAATTGAAACTCCTATCCTGACTAAATCCACCCCGGAAGGCGCCAGAGATTATGTGGTTCCCTCTCGTCTCTATCCGGGTAAATTTTTTGCCTTGCCCCAGTCGCCGCAGCAGTATAAACAACTTTTAATGCTGGCGGGCCTGGAAAAGTATTTTCAAATTGCTCGCTGTTTTCGAGATGAGGATACGCGGGGGGATCGCCAGCCAGAATTCACCCAGCTCGATTTAGAAATGTCTTTCGTGGACAGAGAGGATGTTATGAAGCTCAACGAATCGCTCTTAATCGACATCGTTAAAAACCTTTTTCCAGAAAAGAGAATTCAACAAATGCCTTTTCCAAGATTTTCTTATAAAGCGGTCATGAAAAAATATGGTGTTGATCGACCGGACCTAAGAGAAGATAAGAATGATCCGAATCTCTTGGCCTTTTGTTGGGTGATTGATTTTCCATTTTTCAAAAAAAGTGATGATGAAGGATGGACCTTTACTCATAATCCATTTTCCATGCCTGCCGCGGAACACGTAGGTTGGTTAATGGAAAACAAAAATGTAGGCGATATTTTAACTACCCAGTACGACGTCGTTTTGAATGGGTTGGAAATCGGCGGCGGCAGTATCAGGAGCCACCAACCCCAGATTTTAAAAAAAGTGTTTGAAATTATGGGCTTTGCGGAAAATAGGATTAATGAAAATTTCGGCCATATACTCTCGGCACTTTCTTACGGCGCGCCCCCTCACGGCGGTATTGCCTGGGGGTTGGATAGATTAGTGGCGTCGCTTAACAATGAGCCGAATATCAGGGAAGTTATCGCTTTTCCTAAGACTGGTGATGCCCGGGAGCTGATGATGGATTCCCCAGCTGCGCTCGAAAAAAAACAACTCAAAGAATTGCATCTGGAGATTAAAAAATAGAGCTCATATATGCTAAGGCGACATCTAGTTTTAACTATCTTTGGAATGCCCATAATTATTCTGGCTGGTTTTTGGACGTGGCACAAGTACCCGTTTGATAATAAAAACCTCACAGGTCAGTCACATTCCGTTGAAGCCCAAGCTTTTATCTTGCCGATCTCTCAAACAAATTATCTCCCGATCAGGAATTTCAATATTGAGGAACCGGATATTCAAGCCAAGGCGGCCGGGCTATACGACGTTCGTTCAGAAAGATTTCTGTACTCAAAAAACATTAATCAAAAAATGCCGGTGGCTTCTATTACAAAACTCATGACCGCTATTGTAATTATGGAAAACTTACCCTTAAATGAAACCTATAGCGTTGCCGCGGAGGATATAAACGTTGATGGTACAGGAGCTGATCTCCAAAAAGGCGAGAAAATTCGTGGCTCGGATTTACTAAAGATGATGCTTATTAAATCTTCAAACGATGCCGCCTTATCATTTGGCCGGTCAGCCTCGGAAAAAAATATTAACCTAGTCGCAAAAATGAATGACAAAGCCAAGATGCTGAACATGACGAATACCAAATTTAATGATCCCGCCGGGCTGAATGATGGCGAATCTTTTTCGACGACTGATGATTTGGTAAAATTGGTTAGATACGTAAACAAGTACCCGGTTATCTGGGAAATTTTAATGACCAAAACGGCTAATATATCATCAGTCGATGGATCAATTACCCATCATCTTGTCTCCACGAATAGATTACTCGATGAAGTGAATGGCGTTATTGGCGGTAAGACTGGCTATACTGACGGCGCGCTTGAGACTATGGCCATGGAGGTGACGGCGAATGAGGGTAGTGACCGTTTGATCAGTATTATTCTGGGATCACAAGACCGCTTTGCCGAAACTAAAAAACTAATTGACTGGGGAAGGAGCGCGTATAGATGGAAATAAAAATAAGTTAACTGCTTTATATCATTATGACTGATCAATTACCGCAATTTTTTAATGTGTTCAATGTCGTCAGGATTTTTGCCGTGGCGACAATTTCATTTTTCTTGAGCTTGATCATTACCCCGCTTTGGACTAAATTCCTGTATAAGTTCAAAATGGGCAAACAGCTTCGCCAGGAAGGAACCCCGGTTTTTAACAAATTGCACAAAGCCAAGGAAGGTACGCCCACCATGGCCGGTTTCATTATCTGGGGTGCGGTTGCCAGCCTGACTCTTTTCTTTTGGATTTTGGCCGGCACTATTGATGGCTTTTGGTCTAAAATTGATTTTTTTTCCAGAAGCCAGGTGTGGCTACCCTTTGGTGCCATGGTCGTAGCCGGCCTTTTGGGCCTGCTCGATGATTATTTGGGAATTCTAAGAATTGGCCCTAAGGGAGGGGGATTATCAATGAAATATCAGCTTCTGCTGTATCTTTTGGTTGCCATCGGTGGGGCGTGGTGGTTTTACACCAAACTTGAGTTCAATTCCATCAACATTCCCTTTCTGGGCGATATTGTTGTCGGCTGGTGGTATGTGCCGATCTTTATTTTCATCATTGTGGCCACTTCTTTTTCTGCCAACGAAGCAGATGGTCTTGATGGTTTGGCGGCGGGGATATTTTTAATCATGTTTGCCGCCTATGGAGTAATCGCTTTTGATCAGGGAAGGATGGACCTGGTGGTTTTTATCTCGGCAATTATGGGGGCCCTGATTGCCTTTCTCTGGTCTAACATTTATCCGGCCAGATTTTTTATGGGCGCCACGGGCTCCATGCCTTTAGGAGTGGTGCTGGGCGTGATTGCCATGTACACCAACACGCCTCTGCTTTTAATTCCCATCGGTGTGATTTTTATCGTCGAGTCCAGCTCGGTGATTATTCAAGTGATTTCAAAAAAAATTCGAGGGAAAAAAATTTTTCTCTCCACCCCCATCCATCACCATTTTGAAGCTCGCGGCTGGCCCGAGACCCAAGTGACAATGCGGTTCTGGATGATTAACGCCATAGGAGCTATCATAGGATTAATAATCTTTTTGGTTGATTCCAAGGTTCCTCCTCTTTTCCGTTAATGCAAGTATCAGTTAAATCCTAGTATAATAAACTTATGCGTCTTTCGGGTGCTGGTAAAACTCTAACCGCGCTAGTTTTTATTTTAGTGATTTTAGGTTTAGCCATGTTATCTTCCGCTGGAATTGTAGAGGGCCAGAAAAAGTTTGATGCGCCGTACCATTTCTTTAAACATCAGCTGCTGTACGGTGCGCTACCCGGTTTAGCGCTTTTTTTAATCGCCTCACGGATAAATTACAAAATCTGGCGCAAGTTGGCACTGCCGATTTTAATTTGTGTAATTGGGCTCGTGGTCCTGATATTTATCCCGGGTTTTGGTGTGACCGTGAAAGGCGCTCAAAGGTGGGTAAACCTGGGCGATTTCTCCTTCCAGCCTGCAGAATTTTTAAAGCTAGCCATAATTCTTTATCTGGCGGCCTGGTTTAGCCGCCGGGACAGCCATATTTCGGGTCATTGGGCATATTCGGTAGTACCTTTTTTGCTAGTGCTCGGCTTTGTTGGATTGTTACTTATTCTTCAGCCGGATATTAAGACACTGGCTTTAATCACATTGATCTCGATGTCGTTGTATTTTTTTGCTGGAGCCAAGCCGGCACATATAATGATTTTCTTTTTAGCATTTGGTTTGGTCTTGGCTGCCCTTTCTCTCGAACCGTATCGTTTTAATCGCATTAAAACGTATCTTAATCCGTCCGTCGATCAACAAGGAGCTTCATATCATATTAATCAGGCGCTCTTGGGCGTCGGCTCAGGCGGTATCTTCGGTCTTGGTTATGGCCAAAGCAAACAAAAAATTAACTATTTGCCGGAACCCGTGGGCGACTCAATCTTTGCCGTCATTGTTGAGGAAATGGGTTTTGTGGGAGGCGCCGTGGTCCTGGGTTTATTTTTGGTATTAATGCTAACTCTCGTCAAGATAGCAAATAATGCGAGAGATCAGTTCGCCAAATTATATGTCCTTGGGGTGGCGGTTTGGATCATAGCCCAAGCGTTTGTAAATATCGGCGCCATCTTAAACCTCATCCCACTAACTGGCGTGCCGCTGCCTTTTTTCAGTTTTGGCAGTTCGTCGCTGGTGGCTATTTTGGCTTCACTGGGCATTGCTACCAATATGGCTAGGCACGGATAAAAACTATTCCCCACTTTCTGGTACTTCTCTGAAAGTGGGGGGATAGCTTTATCGAGGTAAGGCGTGGGCAAGGCGAGACTTAAGCCGGCTGGCCTTGTTTTTTTTGATGGTGCCGACCTTAGCGGTTTTATCAAGCGCTTGGTAAACTCGCGATAAAAGTTGTTTGGCTTTATCGAATTCTTTGCCACTGATGGCCACGCGAAATTCCTTAACCAAACCCCGATACTTATTCTTCCGGATTATATTTCTCGCTTTTCGGGTGGCTGATTGTCTTAGTGCCTTTTTGGCCGATTTTGTTATGGGCATATTAATACGTATTAGTTCTCAAATATTAACAGCAAAGTGACAAGCCGTCTAGGCCTAGTCCAGTTCATAGAAAATAATAGAAAAGCCGATTCTTTTGAATCGGCTGAAAGGGCTGAAACGAGGTGTTGTATATTCATCCCACCCCACCCTCTCCTAGGTATTGGGGGAGTTATTAGGTCCGGCCGCCAAGCGACTACCTAGGTAAATCTAGGTTTTGCCGGTCAAGGGGCTTGTTTCTTAAGCCTCTGAATTTCCTCTCTTAAAACAAGCGCTTTT
This sequence comes from uncultured Candidatus Saccharibacteria bacterium, assembly GCA_964367475.1. Lineage (GTDB taxonomy): Bacteria > Patescibacteriota > Minisyncoccia > 2-02-FULL-40-12 > IGHO2-01-FULL-4-A > CAYIXQ01. Next base: position 5,254 of record CAYIXQ010000002.1, read on the forward strand.
TCAAATTGGAGTTCTTTTACCGCTCTTTGCATCTCTTTGGTCAGATATTCAATTCTCTTATCCATGGGCATTTTCTCCAGATCCCCTTTTTCAATATGGTCATAGCTATACCAGCGAGCAATCTTTGTCTTTTGTTTTGAAGAGGGCAAATCATACTTTTTAATTTCTTTGCTAATGGTTTCCGGAGTGATATTATGTTTCTGATTATATTCTTCCTGAATTTTTCGGCGCCGGTCGGTTTCCCTGATGGCATTCGTCATTGAGCGCGTCACTTTGTCAGCATACATAATCACATGACCGTTTATATGCCTAGCCGCTCTGCCCATGGTCTGAATTAGAGTGGTAGCATTGCGCAAAAAACCTTCCTTATCCGCATCCAGAATCGCCACCAGCGATACCTCCGGCAGATCCAAGCCTTCTCTCAATAAATTTACGCCCACGATGACATCATATGTTCCCAAGCGCAGATCGTGGATAATTTCCAGTCGCTCCAGCGTCTTAATTTCAGAATGGATATAATTGACTTTAACCCCGGCCTCTAAGAGATAATCAGTTAAATCTTCAGCCATGCGCTTAGTGAGGGTAGTGATCAAAACTCTCTGGCTTTGTTCAACTCTTTTTTTGATCTCGCCGATCAGGTGAGGCACCTGATTCTTTGTTGGTCGGACCTCAATCGTTGGATCAATCAAACCGGTGGGTCGGACCAATTGCTCGGCTATTCCTTTTTTGCCAGATTTTTTTAATTCGTATTGTTTAGGGGTGGCCGAAATATATATCCTTTGTCCAATGTTCTTATCAAATTCAGCAAAGCGCAAAGGGCGATTGTCTAAGGCCGAAGGCAGTCTAAAACCATGTTCAACCAAAGTGATTTTGCGAGAATAGTCGCCGCCGTGCATACCAAAAATTTGCGGGATCGTTAAATGTGATTCATCAATAATCGTTAGAAATTCTCCTTTGGTTTTGAAAAAATCTATAAGCGTAAACGGTGAATCCCCCGCCTCGCGAAAATCAAAATGCCTTGAGTAATTCTCAATTCCCGGGCAATAACCGACCTGTTTAATTGAACGGAGATCTTCTTCGGTGCGAGACTTGAGCCTTTCCGCTTCGGTAATATAACCGTGTTTATTCAGGTATTTTAAATGCTGCTGAAGCTCGGCCTTAATGTTGGTAATCGCCAGGTCAGTTTTATCAACCGTGGCGATCCAATACTTTGCCGGGAATATCCGGGTTTCAATTATTTTCTCAAATCTCGGTTCTTTGTACAGGACGGTGTCAAGATTAATACTATCGGCCATAAATATTTTAGCTATTTTGTTAGAGCCAATTTTGAGTTTTATAATTCTATCGCCGGATGATGAAACAATTTCGATTTCATCACGGGTTTTTCGAAAGGCGCCTCTTTTTAACTCAATATCCCGGACGTATTGCAGGCGCGTAAGCGACTGAACTAATTCATGTGCAGTAATTTTCTGTCCCTCGAATACTCTTAAACTTAATTTCTGGTAATCTTCCGGCGAACCAAGATTGTAAATGCATGATACGGAAGAGACGATAATAATATCGTCTCGAGTGAGCAAGGCTTGGGTGGCTGCGTGTCGCAGGCGATCAATTTCTTCATTTATCTTGGCACTCTTTTCAATATAGGTATCAGTGTGAGGGATATAAGCTTCCGGCTGGTAGTAGTCGTAATAACTGACAAAATAATGGACAGAGTTTTTTGGAAAAAATTCTTTAAATTCCTGATAAAGTTGAGCCGCCAGAGTTTTGTTATGGGAAATAACCAAGGTCGGCTTGCCAATATTCCGGATGACATTAGCGATTGTGAATGTTTTACCCGAACCCGTCACCCCCAAAAGCGTCTGGTGTTTCAGGCTATGTTCAATTCCCATGGTTAATTTCTCGATCGCCTGGGGTTGATCACCGGTCGGATCAAATTTTGCGGCTAACTTGAACATTTTGTGGTTTTACTGTATAAATCGTGGGGAGGGTGATTTATGACATGTAGTCGTAGTATTAGGTTTTTCTTACTCTTTTTGGGGTCGCTGGTATTGTCATTGGGACTGACCATTCTTGGAGTGATGGTAGCCGTGGCAGCTTTTTCTGATGTTGACGTTCCTTTGTGGAAAATTGCTAGTCGAATTCTATTTTGTATTGTAGTTTTGGTTTTCGCGGTCCATCTATCAATAAGAACCGTCGAAAACTGGCGTAGTTTCCGCGCCTCGTGAAAGCGAGGCTTTTTTATTTGATAAACTTTCTCAAAAGAGCTAGGATTTAACTATGATTGGTTACATTTCCGGTACGGTTCAAGCTATTTCAGGGCGCAATATTATTGTGGATGTTAATGGGGTGGGTTATCGGGTGACCATGCCAGAAAAGAGTCTGAATAGCATAGCAAAAACGGGCGAGGCGATCAAGCTCTACACTCACTATTCCATGAATCCGCGGGACGGCAATATTGAGCTCTATGGTTTCCTAACGCCGGAAGAGTTAAATTTTTTCGAACTGCTTACATCCATCTCCGGGATTGGTCCAAAATCAGCGCAGGCCATTCTGACTTCAGCTGATTTACAGCAGTTACAGCTCGGCATTATTCGAGGCGATGAGGTTTTTTTGCATAAAGTTGCCGGTATTGGACCCAAGACTGCTCAACGGCTTATTTTAGAACTGAAAACCAAAATCGCTACCGTTGATTTGGGTGCGGATGCCGGCCGAGAATTAGGTACTGATTCTGAAGCAGTAGAAGCCTTGGTGGCTCTTGGTTATTCTCAATATCAGGCCCGCGATGCCATCAAATCCATTGCCGCCAATTTGAAATCATCGGAAGATAAGATCAAAGCGGCATTAAAAATACTTGCCAGAAAATGAATTTCTAAATTTTGATGTCTTTTCTCCAATCCAAACCATGGGCAAAATTTCAGGAGTCACTGGGTAGACCTTTCTTCGAGTATAGCGAAGATAATATCAAGGCAATAGTATTTAAATACCCCTTGCCTTTTGGAAAAAGTTATCTGTATATTCCCCACGGCCCAGACCTTAATACCACGCAGATATTCGGCGGTTTTAAAAATCCGATGGCGAGATTCATCAATTATTTGCAAGCTCTGGCCCAAAAAGAAAAAGCAATTTACATCAAAATCGAGCCCACCATCGATCATGTTGCGCAACTATTTATGGAGAATAAGTTTAAAGTGTCCAAAAAAGAAATTCAGCCCCGAAAAACAGTGATCATTGATATGAATCAGACTGAGGAGGAACTTTTGAACATGATGCATCACAAGACCAGATATAATATTAAAGTAGCCGAGAAATACGGTGTGAAAATCAAACCGAGTCACGATGCAGATTTTTTTTGGATGTTATTAAAAAAAACCTCGCGACGTGACCAGTTCTACACCCACGAAGAGAAATACTATAAAAAACTGCTCGATTCCTTTACACTCGAAGGCGAAATTGAAACAAACTTAATGCTGGCTTGGTTTGAAAACAAACCGGTAGCCGGCGCCATCATTTTGAATGATGGCCGAAATGCCTATTATCTCCATGGAGCTTCGGACTATGATTATCGTAAATACATGGCGCCATATATGCTGCATTGGGACATAATAAAAAGTTTAAAGTCTAAGGGTTTAAAGAGTTATGACTGGTGGGGAATTGATACGCAGAACTGGCCAGGGGTAAGCCGATTTAAACTCGGTTGGGGTGGTCGGATAGTTGAATACCCGGGTTCGTTCGATCTGCCGATTTCTGAATTTTGGTATCGAGTTTATCAGATGACCAGAAAATTGCGCCGGTAAATTGAATTTCCATCACTATCATTTTACCACGATCGTGGTAAAATGATAGTGTTTTTCAGCTATACCCAAACCAGTTCACTGATACCCGAATCAATTATTTACCCCATGTTTAATGAAGGTTTTATTGATAAATTTTTAAGAACCGTTAAAAAGATTATTCCCACGCCTATTTTCAATTTCCTGGCGCCGGTTTATCATTTATTACTTTCAATGCTTGGCGCACTGGCATATGGCTTTCCCTCGAGATCCTTAAAAATTATTGGTGTGACGGGGACTAAAGGAAAATCAACTACTGTGTATATGATTACCAGGATTCTGGAAAATGCGGGCGAGAAAGTGGCTGCTATCGGTTCGCTCGGTTACAAAATTTTAGATAAAGAATGGCCCAATACTTTAAAAATGACCATGCCCGGCCGGACCAGGCTCCAGAAATTTTTATGGCAGGCAAAAAAGGCGGGCGCGGAGTTTGTGGTTTTGGAAGTCACTTCCGAGGGGCTGGCCCAGCATCGTCTGGCCGGTGTTGCCGTCGATGGCGCCGTGTTTACGAATCTGCACCGGGAACATTTGGAAAGTCATGGTGGTTTTGATAACTATCTCAGAGCCAAACAGAAACTTTTTGAAAAAACCAAACATATCCATATCCTTAACCATGACGACCCTTATTTTGAAAAATTTTCAGATTTCCCGGCCAGTATTAAAATTACTTATGGTCAGCACGGTTTAATTAACCCCGCACGCTACCACCTAAATTTAAAATTGCTGGGGGACTTTAATATTTATAATGCCTTGGCCGCTCTTAGTGTGGCCGATACCTACAGGTTAGACATGAATAAGGCAGTTCAGACGCTTAACTCAATTGATTCAATCCCAGGCAGAATGGAGGTAATAGAGGCAGAGTTTAAGGGTTTAAAGTTTAAAGTAATAATTGATTATGCTCATACACCGGACTCGCTCGAGGCAGTTTATGGCACTTTCAAAGAAGCGAAGGGCACGGAGCACGGAACGGGGAGCCAAGAACAGAGAGTTGTCAACTCTAATCCCCGGGCTCTTAGCCCTAAGCTAATTTGCGTATTGGGTGCGGCGGGTGGTGGCCGCGATAAATGGAAGCGGCCGGAGTTTGGGAGAATAGCTGGCCAGTATTGTGATGAAATTATTCTAACTAATGAGGATCCTTATGATGAGGATCCGGAAGAAATATTGAATCAAGTCGAAAAGGGAATAGGGGATAAGTTTAAAAGTTTAAAAGTTTCAAGGATTCTAGACAGGGGAGAGGCAATTAAGGTTGCCTTAACGGACGCATCGGCTAATGATATCGTAGTGATTACTGGTAAAGGATCAGAAACCAGCATTGCTGTGGGTGGTGGCAGAAACGTTTCCTGGTCAGATAGGCAGGCAGTACTCAATATTTTGCGAGGTTAAGAAATAATTAGATGATGTCCCTTTGGATAACTTCTAATTAGTTTATATCTCGTCGAATACTGTATTTGGCGAGTGAGCGGTGCTAGCCGTTTTTTTGTTGAATTTAAAAGATCGTAAGTGTATGATATGATTTCAACATGGCTCAAGATGGTGAATTCCAACCGGAAGGCAGAATATGGTTGTTAGTGATTTTTGTACTGGTTCTTTTTGGAGGAGCCTTAGTTTATTTCACCAAACAGAATCCTGATTTAGGGAATATAAATAATGCTACAATTAATAATAGGTCAACAAGCAGGCAGGCCAGGATTTATACAGTATTTTATAATCTGGGTGTTTTCAGCCCGACTAATATAAGAATTCACGTGAGTGACACTATTAAATTTCAAAACGATAGCGACGACCCCATCCATATTTCTTCTGACGAAACCGATGATTCCCCAAATCTTCCGGGGTTTGACAGTATTGGCGACATTCCGCCTACCAGCTCTTTCGCCTATACTTTTACTAGGCAGGGAGTGTTCGGATACCACAACAAATTTAATAAAAATGAAAGAGGTACGGTCATTGTGCGGCCTTAGGGCAAATGAAAAATCCACTGACCTTCAGAGTCGAGTCTTTAATGGGTTCAACAATAATTCTGCTCTTCGCTGGTTTTGTGACCAGTTTATTATTGATAGCTAACAAAAACTTTAACAGCGAGTTGGAAGTTCTAAGTTCCACTGGAATTCAATCGAGGGTGATTGGTCATAATGAACGCATATTAATTGATCAATGGGCAGCCGAAAACAATATTCCTGTTCCGGTTGATATGAATAAGTTTAAATTTATTCTCGAAAACTATCCCAGCCGGCCGTGGAAACAACTATGAATAAACTCGGGAATTTATCTTTTTTTGGCAAGGTTCTGATTCTCTTTTTAGCCACCCAAGTTCTGGGTATTTATTTGGCGGTTAGAATTTTGCCAGAATTTGGCGGGCAGACCATACAAGACGTCAACGATTTTTCTTTTTACCACGTGGCAATGATCGTTTTGGTGGCCGGAGTATTTTTTTTCATTACCTCACGCTTTCCACGCTTTGGTTCTTTTGTCTTCCGTTTATTTTTGACGCTGATCATTTTTACTATGGTTCAGCTGTTTTTTAGTTTTTGGTTTAATAGTCTTAACTCAACCATACTGGCGCTGGCGGTGGTAGTTTTTTTCTGGATCGTTCAGTTAGTTTTAATTCAAAATCTAATCATGATTATTACTCTGGCCAGCATTGGTGCATTGCTTGGTGTTTCTGTTACTCCTATAACGGCGGTAATTATCCTTGTTATCCTATCGTTTTATGATATTGTGGCGGTTTATAAAACTGGTCATATGATCAAATTGGCCGAAATTATGATACGGGCCAAGGCCATATTTGGTTTCGTAGTGCCTGCCCAAGTAAGAGGTCTTATGAGCAGTATGAAAACCGTCGTGCCGGGAGAACAGTTCATGATTTTAGGATCTGGAGACGTTATTCTGCCCCTGATTCTGGCTGCCGCGTTGGTTCGAATTTCGCTCTGGCATGCCGCCGTAGTAGTTGTTTTTTCCGCCGTCGGGCTATTCATTATGGGCCTTCTTTTCGCTAATCAAAAAATTAGAAGGCCAATGGCAGCGTTGCCGCCCATTGCGGCTGCCAGTATTGTCGGCTATTTGCTTGTCTCAGTGATATAATTAGGACTTACGCGTAAATCCTAGTGAATCATGAAAATATCTTTTTTTGGTGGTGCAAGATGGGTTACCGGCTCCAATTACCTATTGGAGCATGGGGAAATAAAAGTTTTAGTTGATTGCGGTTTATTTCAGGGCAGGAAATATGCCGAAGATTTAAATTACGAAACATTTAGGTATCGGCCTTCAGATATTAATTATGTCCTGCTGACTCATAGCCATACTGATCATATTGGCCGAGTGCCAAAATTATATAAAGATGGCTTTAGGGGGAAAATTTATGCGACATCCGCGACCAAAGATCTTATGGCGGTAAGTTTACCTGACAGTCTAAATAAAATTATCGAGGAGGCAAAAAGCTCGGACCACCCTCCGCTCTTTGAGGCAGAAGATGTTTTGGAAGCGCTGGCATTAGTTGAAGGATTTGACTACGACACGGAAATAAATTTATTTCCCGAAGTCAAAGTTGTTTTTCATGACGCGGGTCATATTTTGGGGTCTTCTATCATTCAGTTGACCTGGCGAGAGACCGGCGTTAGTAGAAATATTTTTTTCTCCGGTGACTTGGGCAATCCACCCACACCATTACTCATGCCGACGGAGTTCATTTCACACGCAGATTATTTGGTGATAGAATCGGCCTATGGTGACCGGGTGCATGAGGAGAGGGAAAAAAGAAAAGAAAAACTGATTAAAGTAATTAAAGAAACCATTGACCGCCAAGGTGTTTTAATGATCCCTACTTTTGCCATGGAGAGAACCCAGGAATTATTATATGAACTTAACGAATTAATAAATAATAAAAAAATACCGCCGATACCCGTTTTTATTGACAGCCCCCTGGCGATCAAACTTACGGATGTATACAAAAAACATTTTAAATACTTTAACAAAACGGCGGTGTATCTGATTGACTCCGGAGACGACATTTTCAATTTTCCCGGGTTAAGAATGACACCCACGGTGGAAGAATCAAAATCAATTAATAATATTTCGCCGCCCAAAATCATTATTGCTGGATCGGGCATGAGCCATGGGGGAAGAATTTTGCATCATGAACTGCGATATCTGCCAGATCCAAAAAATGCGATCCTTTTCGTGGGTTATCAGGTAGATGGCAGCCGCGGTCGCCATATCCAGCGAGGGGACAAAGCGATAACAATTTTTGGCCAAACCGTTCCCGTAAATTGCCATATTGAAAATATCTCTAGCTATTCTTCGCATGCTGACCAAAGAAGTCTCTTGGAATGGGTTGAAAAGGCAAACTCTGATCAGCGACTAAAAAAAGTTTTTGTGGTTCAGGGTGAAGAAACGCCCAGCAAAACCCTGGCCTATTTAATCCGTGAAAAAATTGGGGTGGATGCCGTATCGCCCCTAGAAAATGAGGCCTTTGAATTAAATTGATTTTTTACTATTTTTTGCTAATATAGATATTATGAAATACAAGTTTGTGGTATCTGGGGCGGCGGATACTAGTTTTTGTGCCGCTGATGCCAATGACAAGGCATATAAACTCGGGCAAGAAATAGTGAATCAGAGAGGCATATTAATCACCGGCGCTACTACCGGATTTCCATATTCGGCTGCTAAAGGTGCTAAAAGCGTTGGCGGAATTTCAGTGGGTATCTCACCGGCCTCGACCTATGCCGCCCACGTTAAAACCTATCGTTTGCCTACTGATTTTTTTGATTTTATTATCTTTACTGGATTTGAGTATTCGGGGCGTAACCTAATTTTAACCAAAGCGGCTGATGCGGTAATAATCGGTTGTGGTGGTTTTGGAACATTGAATGAATGGACCATCGCCCTGGAAGATAATAAGCCGATTGGCGTGCTGACTGGTACTGGAGGGGCGGCTGATGAAATTGAAAGCCTCTTGAAAACCATCAAAGATCCCCATCAGCACGATTCGGGTAGAATTGTTTTCAGTAATGATCCGTCAGAACTTATTTCTAAGCTGATTATGTTCATTGAGCGAGATCGTGAAGATATAAAGGTAGCTGAACCGATTGGTGAATGAATTCGTCTAAATAATAGGCATACTTCTTTTTTGACATGTCTGAAATTAATTACAACAACTTAATATTCAAAGGTGAATTGCCGCTGATTCCATTGAAAAATGTAGTCCTATTCCCGCGAGTGGCCATTCCGCTATTGGTCCAAAGATCCAAGTCTATGGGTAGCTTGGATTACGCGCTTTCTCAGGACCGGCTAGTAGTATTTGTAGCGCAAAAAAATATTTATGATGATGTGGATCAAAAAGATCTCTTTCGGGTTGGTACGGTGGGGCGCATATTTGAGATCCATCGTTTACCTGATGGCACATCCAAAATCGATGTCGAAGGTATCGCCCGGGTTAAAATCAAAGAGATTTCACAAATCGATCCCTTTTTCAAGGCTAAAGTTGAACTTGTGAAATCGCAGACCGCTGAAAGCATTGAGACCGAAGCTCTAGTCAGAGCAACAGTAAACGAGTTTAAGAGGTTGCTTGAGGTGAGAACCATACCTCTGGCATCGGCATTTCCCGATCTGATTAACGCTCTGGACCAGATAAAAGACGCCCAGCAGATTGTGGATCTTATTGCCATAAACCTAAATCTTGAACTTTCGGATCAGCAGGACATACTGGAAACTTTTGATGCGGTTGATGCTCTGAAGAAAATTAACTTTTTCATTTCCCGGGAATTAGAAATTATTGAGGCGGAAAAGAAAGTAGTGCGCGAAACCAGAAAGCAGCTTGGCAAAATGCAGAAAGAAATGTTCTTGCGCGAGCAGATGAAGAGTATCGAAAAAGAGCTAGGCCTTGATAGCGAGAAAAGCGAGATCGAAACTTTACAAGCCAAAATTAAAGCTGCCGGCATGCCCAAAGATACTGAAGCTAAAGCGCTCAAAGAGCTAAGTCGCTTTGAAAAAATGTCTTCCTTTAGTCCCGAAGTTTCTTATCTAAGAACCTATCTGGATTGGCTAGTGGAATTGCCCTGGTCTAAAAAATCCACCAGCAAAATTGATCTAAGAGAAGCCGAAAAAATACTTAATGATGATCACTATGGGCTAAAAAAAGTGAAAGAAAGAATTGTTGAATATCTGGCGGTTCAAAAACAGGTAGGTAAAATTAAAGGGCCTATTCTGTGCTTTGTGGGTCCGCCGGGGACGGGCAAAACTTCCATTGGCCGATCCATCGCTCGCGCTCTGGGCAGAAAATTTGCCCGCGTATCTTTAGGTGGACTGCGCGATGAGGCCGAAATTAGAGGCCATCGTCGAACCTATGTGGGTGCCTTGCCGGGGCGCATTGTCCAGGGTATTCATCAGGTAGGTACGAGAAATCCGGTATTTATGTTGGATGAAATTGATAAAATTGGGATGGATTTCAGAGGCGATCCATCGGCGGCACTCCTGGAGGCTCTTGATACAGAGCAAAATTTTGCCTTCTCCGACCACTATTTAGAAGTGCCTTTTGATTTGTCAGATACTTTGTTTATTGCCACAGCTAATATGCTTGACACCATTCCACCGGCTTTACGCGATCGTTTGGAATTAATTGAGTTTCCTGGCTATACCGAGACCGAAAAACTGCACATTGCGAAAAAGTATTTACTGCCAAAAATTTTTAAGGAGCATGGTCTAAAGGAAAAAACCATTAAGTTCTATGATTTAGCTGTAGCCGATATTATCCGTAAACACACCCGGGAAGCTGGTGTGCGGGATTTGGAACGTCAGTTAGCTACCATTATTCGAAAAATTACCAGAAAAATTGTTGAGAAAAAGACAAGAGGTATCATCGCTATTTTACCCGAATCTATTCATTCCTATTTGGGCGCGGTGAAATACAGCCATCAGGAAGCGGAAAAAACTGATGAAATCGGTGTTACCACCGGGCTGGCCTGGACGCCGGTTGGTGGAGAAGTGCTATCAATTGAGGCGTCAAAAATGCCTGGACGAGGCAAATTACTTTTGACCGGGCACCTTGGCGAAGTAATGAGGGAGTCAGTTCATGCGGCCTTAAGTTATACCAGATCAAAAGCCGCCAAACTGGGTATCAAAGAAGATTTTTACAAGGAAGATATTCACGTCCATGTGCCATCGGGAGCCATTCCTAAAGATGGACCATCAGCTGGTATTGCTATGGCGATAGCTATAATCTCGCTATTTACTAAAAATCCGGTAAGGAAGGATGTATGCATGACCGGCGAGGTGACGCTGCGGGGGAAGATTTTAGAAATCGGCGGTGTTAAAGAAAAGATATTAGCCGCTCATCGGGCTGGCCTTAAAACCGTAATTTTACCTTTTGACAATAAAAAAGACCTAGATGATATCCCCGCCGAGATTCGTAGAGATCTCAAATTCAGATTTGTAAGGGACATTGACGAAGTTCTCAAAGTAGCCCTCAAAAACGGCAAAGCATAAGCTTTCCAGAACTAAACAGTTTACAGGGGCGCCCTGTTACAGTGTTACAGGGCGCCCCTGTAAACCCGAAACTGCAAACCTGTAACCTATCCTGTAAACTGTAAAACCTCTATACGGCTAGTCTTTTTCTTTTTTGGAATTTTAACTGGTATAATTGACAATATGAAGGTCAATAAATTTTGGCGTGCCGTAGCCATGCTTGTTACCTCAACCATCGGCGTCGGCTTTTACGGTATCCCCTTTGCGTTTCAAAAAGCCGGCTTTAGTTTCGGCTTATTGTTTTTTGGTCTTGTGGTGGCTCTCATGCTTTTGACTAATCTGCTTTATGGAGAAGTAATACTGCGTACGCACCACAGGCATCAGATGGTGGGTTATGTAAATAAATATCTCGGTCCCTGGGCGCGCCGGATCAATCTCTTCATTTTCTGGGTAGCCATTTATGGGGCGATGATCGCCATCATCATCATAAGTGGCGATTTTTTGGCTAATATCCTGTCTTTTTATCTAAATTTTTCCCCGGTTATTTTTAGCACGTTGTTTTTAATATTTGCCGCCAGTCTGGTCTTGGCTGGACTAAAAACTGTTTCCAGACTGGATTTTTTAATGATGTTGATTTTTTGCGGGATCGTGGGTTTGATCGCGGCAGTCGGTTTTAATAATATCCAGCTTGTAAATTACTCGTTCGCTCTGACTGATTTTTGGTTTTTGCCTTTTGGGGTGATCCTGTTCTCTTTAAGTAACAGTGGTATTCCGCTTTTGCGGGAAGTATTGGTTGGTCAAGAAAGAAGTCTAAAAAAAGCGATTTCGGTCGGCACGCTAATTCCGGCCGGTTTGTACCTGCTTTTTACTTTTTTAGTCGTTGGCATCTCTGGTGAAATAACTTCTCCCGATTCCATTTCTGGCCTGCTGGGTTTTTTGGGAACTAAAATTGTCGTCATTGGTTCAGTGCTTGGTTTTCTGACATCCACGACCATTTTTATAAATATCGCTACCGCTTTGAAAGAATCTTTGGATGAGGATTTCAAGATTAAAAATCGAGCGGTTTGGCTTTTTGCGTTAGTGCCTCCGTATCTATTGTTTTTGTCGGGGATCAGGAACTTTATTGATATTATCAGTTTGGTAGGTGGTGTGGCGGTAAGCATTCATTCTATTCTCCTGATCTTCCTTTACGCAAAAGCAAAGAAAAGCGGCGAACGAGTGCCGGAATATTCTATAAGAATTCCCAATTGGTCGCTGTACTTAATTATGCTGGTTTTCGCGCTGGGAGCGGTTTATACCATTCTCATTAAATGACGAATTTTTCTAAAGTCGAAAAACACTCGTTTTATTTTTTTATTTTTTGCATTCCGTTTCAATTAAGACTTATTTTCCATCAGTGGACTTGGCCATTTAACGAATGGACAGCAGCCTTCCTGTATTTTACCGACATCCTTTTTGTTTTGTTATTGGTTTTTTTGCTGAAAAGATATTTGTCAATTCGTTCTAGACCATGGTTTAAAATGTTTCCCACCTCGGCCAGTCCAATCATTTGGTGTTTGTTTCTATTCATAATAACTGCCTTTTTTTCAATATTTAACGCGCACATCCAGGGACTATCCATCTATAAATTCGCGAAGTTAGTTGAATTTGCATTATTTTTCATTTACTTGCGAGCAAACACTGGGCATTTTCTTAATCTGAAAAATATTGCGATAGTCATTTCCGCCTCGGCATTCTTCCAATCCTTAATTGCCATTACCCAGTATTTAAAACAGGGGAATATTGGTTTAAAAATTCTAGGTGAAAGTCATATCGGTCCAGAGATTTCTAATGTGGCTGTGTTTTTGGTCGATGAGGAGAAAGTGATGCGTTCTTACGGGACTTTCCCTCATCCCAATGTTTTAGCGGCCTGGTTGCTAGTCGGTGTTTTTTGTTTCTGGTATCTTTATTTTCGATTTGAGAAGGCATTTCGTGAAAAGTGGTGGTTAGCCGGATATAGTGTAATGTTAATTGCCATTTATACCACTTACTCTCGAACAATAATCAGTTTGGGCTTTTTGTTGGCATCCATATTGCTGTTTTTGTTTCGAGCTCACTTTGCCAAACTTAAAAAACTGGTTTTCCTGACGGTAATTACTACATTATTATTCACTTTAGTTTATTGGCCAGAGGTTAATTCGAGACTTCGCATATCTGCTGGCGAGGAAACGGTTACGCAAAGGATCTGGTTTAATAATATTGCCGGCAATATAACAAAATCAGCGCCGTTTCTCGGTATCGGTTATGGTCAATTTGTGGCGAACCTGATTAATAAATATAAATTCTATCCCCAATTCTTTTACCAGCCGGTTCATAATATTTACTTATTGCTATCCAGCGAAACTGGAATTGTCGGCTTGGCTACGTTTCTTGGATTTATTGCCTTTTTAATGAGGGAAGCGGCAATCGCGAAAAATACTTTTATATTTTTAGGCGTTGCCGTGCTTATGTTAGGATTTTTTGATCATTTTTTATTTTCGCTGCAACAGGGGAGTTTGATACTATGGCTGACATTGGGATTGTTGTCTAGAGTTGTTGATAGCTAAGTGGTTGTCTAAATGGGGGATATTAAGGTATAATGGAACAAATCTAATGAATACTAAGAAAAACTTGGTTTTTCCTTTGCTTTTAGCCGCATTTATAACCCTTATTCCTGCTTTTAACGTCTCGGCTGACGAAGGTCGCTATTTAGTAAAATCAACCAAATCATTCTGGAAAAATGCGCTTGGCGCCAGGCATAACTTCGAAAACGGTTTCACCACCGAGCTTTCGGATTTCCAGGTAAAATTCCATCGCTTGTTAGGTTTGGAAATCGAGCCAGTCAAGGTTTTACAAATCTTACCGGCCGAAAATGTCGAATCTGTAATCCTAGCCCCAACTGAATCGCCCACCGCCACGCCAAAAGTGCTGGCGCCCCCACGGGGCAAAAAGGTGATCAGACCGGTGCCGTCCGACCAAACGCCCTGGGGTATTGAAGTTATTTACAACGATGCAAGTTTGAATAAAACCGCTGGCGGTGACAATGTAAAAGTAGCAGTTCTTGATACCGGTATTTTAACCTCTCACCCCGACCTTAAGGCAAGAATTTTGCAATGCAAAGATTTTTCCGACTTCCGAAATCCGGTTATCAATGGTAAGTGTGAAGACAAAAATGGCCATGGCACTCATGTTGCCGGGATTATCGCGGCTGATACCGGGGCTGATGGCTTGGGAATAAATGGGGTGGCGCCGGCAGCTAGACTGCTGATTTATAAAGTGTGTGGTAACAACGGACTTTGCTATTCAGACGATATTGCCGCTGCATTGCGCATGGCAGCTGATGAAAAAGCTAATGTTGTTAATATGAGTTTTGGAGCGGATAGCGAAATACCATTGGTATTTGATGCCATTAATTATGCTATCAGTAAGGGCGTATTACCGATTGCCGCAGCCGGTAATGATGGTCCTTTCTTAGATAGCATTGATTATCCAGCTGCAATTTCCAGTGTGGTGGCCGTGGGAGCGATAAACCCGCTCAAGGCGGTCACGGAATGGAGCTCACGTGGGATAAATCTTTCTACTACTCCATATGTGGTTGAGGACCACGATATTGAATTTGCCGCACCGGGTGAAAATATTGAATCGACTTATAATAATGGTGGTTACGCCATTCTTTCAGGAACTTCGATGTCATCTCCTTTTGTTGCCGGTCTTGCCGCTAAATATTGGCAATTTGCGTCTGAAAATGCGGCGGCCGCGACACGTGATTTTCTCCATGTACTAGCCCAGGATTTATTGCCGTTAGGTGATGATAATGATTCTGGCTTTGGCCTTCCCATTGTGCCGGTTGAGCCCCTGCCTTAGTTCCCAGCAGTCTTTCTCGATGGGTGTTTTGTTTTTTGGTATAATTGCCTCATGGTCAATCGTGTTATCCGCCACCTAGTACTCTCGGATTTTATTTTGAATTTTGCTTTTGGACTGCTGGCGCCAATTTTTGCTGTCTTTATTTTAAAAAGTGTTGAAGGCAGTAGTTTAAAAGTCATAGGGTTAGCGACTACTTTTTATTGGCTGGCTAGAGTTTCGTCCACAGTGCCCCTCTCCCGTTTTATGGACCGAACCGATGGGGAGAGAGATGAGTTTTATTTTGTGGTGATTGGCTCCTTCATCATTTCCTCTATTCCGCTTTTTTATTTATTGATAAATCAACCCTGGCATTTATATTTAATCCAATTTATTTACGGCATGGCCAATTCAATGGCCGTGCCAGCTTGGCGGATTCTTTTTACCGATCATATTGATCGCGGCAAAACGGGCTATGAGTGGTCATTAGAAGATATTGCCATTGGTGTCTCGGCGGCTATCAGCGCCTACCTGGGTTCAGTATTAGCCGATACTTTTGGTTTCAAGCTGGTTCTTATTTTACTTGCCATATTTGGCTACATATCAACGATGATATTAATTCCTCTTCATCGCGATGCTAAAACCCTAACCCAAATCAAACGAGAACAACGCCTCCAAGCATTAAAATTAAAACGAAAGTCCATGGCGCCGCTAAAGATAGATGAAGCTCACTAAAAAACCCCGCGTAAGGCCGGGGTAAGGCTTGGGCTGAAACGAACGTTTAAAATTAGGACTTACGCGCTTGAGCCACGAAGCCCAAGGCTATTAGGGCTTACCATGGCTCAAGCCACAAGGGTTTGGCCAATTTCTTTGTTAAAATCTACGTTTGAGACTCGCCGTACCTGCTAGTACGTCTCGTCTCAAGCCTCGATTTTGCCTTGAACTTGGCCAAACGCGTAAGTCCTAAAAATGATAAGATGAAATCTGGAGGGTGGCCGGATACTTTTAGTGTAGGTGTGCCGCCGGGCACGCGCACTAATAATGTACCACTCAAAACCACCCCATAAGCTCGAAGGTCATTTTCTTCCCTTTCGAGTTAATTCATATTAGCTTAAAATATATCACCATGTCAAATTTATGACCATTAAAAGAATTTTACTAGTTGGCGGCAATACCGGAGGGCACGTTTATCCGCTTTTTGCGGTGGCAGAAAGTTTGGGCGAGGCCGCGAGCCAAAGTAGCATCGAAATAGATATTAGGTTTATGGGAGATGGTGATATATTAAAACAGGAAGCGCAAAAGTTAGGCCTTAAATCATATCAGATCTTAAATTCTAAATGGCGCAGATATCTTAGTCTTAAAAATTTCATAGATATTTTTAAATTGCCCATCGGCATAATCCAAACATTATTTTTCCTCTGGCTTTACATGCCTGATATCATTTTTTCCAAAGGGGGATATGCTTCGCTTTTACCTTGTTTGATTGGCCGGCTCTATTTAATTCCTATTTTTATTCACGAATCTGACGCTGTACCGGGGATTACCAATAAATTTCTAAGTCATTTTGCCAAAAAAGTTTACCTGGCTCTGACAGTAGCAGCGAAATATTTTATGCCAGATAAAACAGAAGTCGTCGGGTGCCCCGTTAGAAAAAAAATTTTGCAGGGAGATAGGATTCAAGCCTACACATTTTTCAAGCTTGATCCTAATAAGCCCACCGTTCTTGTCACCGGGGCTAGTCAGGGAGCCAAGATCGTTAACGACGTTTTGTTACTATCACTGGTAGAGCTATCAAAAAAGTTTCAAGTGATCCACCAGACGGGTCTAAGGAACTTTGACAATGTAAATGGACAGATAACCAAGTTGCTGGCCGAGGGAAAGAACACATATGCTGAAGGCCTGAAAAATAATTATAGAATCTATCCGGTATTTGATGTCGAGCAAATGGCCTTAGGATACGCCGCGGCCGATGTCATTATATCACGCAGCGGATCACAAATCTTTGAATCGGCCGCGGTCGGCAAGCCGAGTATTGTTATTCCTCTAAAAAATTCTGGGCAGGATCATCAGCGCGCCAATGCGCGAGAATTTGCTAAATTTGGCGCTATTGTTATCGAGGAAGATAATCTTACACCCCACATCTTGATCAATGAAATTGAGAAGGCATATGATCAGCGTCAATCTCTTTCCGAAAAAGTCAGAGTTTTCGCGAATTTAAACTCGGCTGATATAATTGCCAATCAGCTCCTGAATACTTAAATATTGAAATATTATATAGGACTTACGCGTTTGGCCAAGTTCAAGGCAAAATCGAGCATTGGGACGAACCATAGTAATACTATGGTGAGGACCAAGCGGAGATTTTAACGAAGAAATTGGCCAAACCCTTGCGGCTTGAGCCACGGTAAGCCCTAAAAAACCTGGGCTTCGTGGCTCAAGCACGTAAGTCCTAATTTAAACATTTATCTATGACCTGGCAAACCATTGGTTTTGATCAAATCAAAGACTTTTTCAGCCAAAACTTGGCGGCTGGCACTTTGTTTAACTCCTATTTTTTTAGCGGTCAGGAAATGATCGGCAAACGGACCTTTGTCCTGGAGTTAGCCGCCCTGGCGACGGGGAAATTTAGGACTCATGATGTATTATATATAGGAACGGAAAATTCTGATTCAGGCCGCTCGATAAGCATAGACGAAATTCGACGCTTAAAAAACTTTGCCGTTTTGAGCCCAATGGGACCAAATTATAAGTTCGCGATTATTAATGATGCTCATCTCATGACCGAAGAGGCGCAAAACGCCCTCTTGAAGATTTTAGAAGAACCAAATCGGCAAGTGATTATGATATTAATTTCATCCAATCCTGATAACATTTTGTCTACTGTATCGTCCCGTTGCCAGGAAATGAGATTTCCTTCACATAGGACCGGAGTTATTTCAAATCTGGTCAATTCCTTAAATCTGTCGGAAGATAGGAAAAGACTACTTATAACTTTAGCTAACGGCAGAGTGGGACTGGTTAAGCAAGCGATGGTCGAAAGTAATTTGATGGCCGAAGTTGAGAAGTCGGTCAAAGAATTACTGGCGTTAACCAGGGCTGATTTAGAAACGAAATTAAGTTATGCCCAGAAACTAGGTGATGAAAAAAACCGGGCGCTACTAAGCCGAAAAGTTATGTATTGGCTGCTTTTTGCTAGGACTAAAACGGCTGATCCGAAAGGTTATCAAATATTGCGTAATCTCCAAATTTTAAATAAAGTTATTAATCAGCCACAGTATAACACTCGGCTGGCGCTGGAAAACTTTATGCTTAATATTTAAGCCAAGCACGTTAGTCATATTATTTTTAAATATGGTGATTAAGGAGCTGTTCAATCAAAAAAAACCTGAATTTGATAAAATTTTAGATTTCTATAAATCAAATATTGCCGCGATCAGAACCGGCCGGGCCAATCCGGCTATGGTGGAGGATATTATCGTAGAGGTTTATGGACAAAAAATGATAATCAAAGAACTGGCCTCCATCAATACGCCCGAACCGCGCACCGTCGTTATTCAACCTTGGGACAAAACGGTACTAGAAGCCATTGGCGGGGCCATCAGAAAAAGTGATTTAGGTTTAAATCCAGTGGTAGACGGGCAGATTATTCGACTTAACATTCCCCCATTAACCGAAGAGCGGCGAAAAGAATTTATTAAATTATTAAAACAAAAAACGGAAGAAACTAGAATTAAAATCCGCCGTACGCGGGAAGACATCTGGGATCGTATCCAGCGCATGGAGAAAGATCGCGCGATTAGGGAAGATGAAAAGTTTAGAGCCAAGGATGAATTGCAAAAATTGGTTGATGAATATAACAAAAAAACCGAGGATCTGGAGAAGAAAAAAGAGAGTGAGCTATTAAACTAATTGATCTATGCTTACGTTAATAATTTTTGTAATTGTTTTGAGTATTTTAATCTTTGTCCACGAACTGGGGCATTTTATTTTTGCTAAACGCGCCGGCATGAAGGTGGAAGAATTTGGTTTTGGCTTTCCGCCCAGAATCCTCGGCCTTAAAAGAAATGGCACAATTTATTCCCTTAATTGGATTCCGTTTGGCGGTTTTGTAAAAATTTTTGGTGAGGATGGTGAGCATGCTCGGGAAACCGGTAGTTTCGGGTCGGCCCCGGCCAGAATCCGAGCCATGGTTTTGATAGCGGGGGTCCTCATGAATTTTCTTTTAGCTGTTGTTTTATTGACGATTGGCAATACTGTAGGTCTAAGGGTTGGATTGGTTGATGAGCAGATAAAAGCCAAGGCCAGAGATATAAAAGTTCAGATTATTCAAATAGCCGAAAATAGTCCGGCCGAGGAAGCGGACTTGCGCGCGCTGGATGAAATTATTGCCGTCCGGGTTAATTCGAACCGCACTACTATCAAAACTGTTCCGCAAATGCAAAATGTAATTAACTCGTACCGCGGCCGTGAGATCACCCTCGAAATAGCCGATAGTGTGACCGTGCGGGATGTAAACGTGGTACCGCGGGTTAATCCGCCACCGGGACAAGGTGCGCTAGGTATATTGTTGGCCGAAACCGGAATAGTCAAATATCCCTGGTATCTTGCGGCAATAAAGGGAATCGAAAATTCTTTTTACATCCTCAAAGAAACAGTAATCGGTTATGCTACGATAATAAAAAATCTTTTTGTTACAGGACGTGCCGGTGTGGAACTGACTGGTCCGGTGGGTATTGCCATGATTACCGGCCAGGCTGCCCGCTTAGGTTTTGCTTATTTGATCCAGCTGATGGCCCTGATCTCCATAAATTTGGCCGTATTAAACATTATTCCGTTTCCGGCCCTGGATGGCGGCCGATTGTTATTTGTGCTGATCGAAAAAATTAAGGGCAGCCCTGTACCGAAAAAAATTGAGGCGGGTATAAACGCCGCCGGCTTCATGCTTTTAATTATGCTCATGATCTTTATCACCACCAAGGACTTATTGAAATTTTTCTAAGCAGGCCGTTCTTTTTTAATTTCGTTTCTTTTGCTATTATCAAAACAATGAAATTGTCTCAACTTTTCACTAAAACCGTCCGAGAAAACCCTAAGGATGAAACTAGCGTTAACGCCCAACTGCTCGAACGCGGTGGTTTTATTTACAAAAATTCGGCCGGTATTTATTCTTATCTCCCTTTGGGCTGGCGGGTAATGCAAAAAATTGCCGATATCATCCGCGAAGAAATGAACACCATTGGCGGACAGGAAATGTTGATGCAGGCCATGGTGGAAAAAAAGTATCTTGATACCACCAGGCGTTGGGACGTGCCGGTCGGTTTTGAGATCCGCGGGAAGAACGAAGAAAAAGCCAATTTTGTGCTTGGTTGGACGCATGAAGAAGTATTAACGGAGATTGTCGCCCGCTTTATTAGCTCATACAGGGATTTGCCTTTTGCCGCTTATCAAATTCAAACTAAATTTAGAAACGAACCAAGGGCGAAGTCTGGTATTCTGCGTGGGCGCGAATTTATAATGAAAGATTTGTATAGCTTTCACACAACAGAGGGTGATATGTTTAGGTACTACGAAGAAGTTAAAGGCGCTTATCATAAAATTTTCCACCGGATCGGCCTGAAAGCGATTTATACCGTGGCTGCCGGCGGAAATTTCACGGTTAGCAACACTCATGAATTTCAAGTAATTTCTCCCATCGGCGAAGATATAATTTTTGTTTGCGCAAAGTGTGAGTACGCTGAAAATAGTGAAGTTTCCAAGCTAAAAAGCGGTGCTGGCTGTCCAAAATGCGGCGCCAAACTTACCAAAGAAAAATCAATTGAAATTGGCAATATTTTCCCGCTCGGTACTAAATATTCCGATAGTTTTAATTTTAGATTTACTGACGAAAAAGGAGAGAAAAAATTAGTGGTTATGGGTTCGTATGGGATTGGTGTTAGTCGAATTATGGGCACAGTCGTGGAGATCCATCACGATGATAAGGGTATCATTTGGCCGGAAACGATTACTCCTTACCGGGCGCAGCTCATTGCTCTTAAAGGCGGTGAGACAGAGGCTAATAAAATTTATTCTCAATTGACCAGGGAAAAAATTGACGTTCTATATGATGATAGAGCAGATAAAACGGCGGGCGAAAAATTTAGCGATGCCGATCTCATTGGCTGTCCAATCCGGCTGGTGGTAAGCAAAAAAACGCTTGCTCAAAATTGTGCTGAATTAAAGAAACGTAATGAAAATGAGACCAAACTTGTTAACATTGACTCGCTACGTTCCTTCCTGCTAGGATGACCGTGGTGGAGCTGTGACGACCACATAGATATAGATAGCGGGAGTCTCGGGGGAAGTTCCCGTTTATCTATTTTCTATTGCAGCTCTGCCGCGCACTTTTTATTGCTTTTTGCTAAGTTACTTGTTGTTCTCTTGCAGGCAGTCCCCCCAAAGCTCTCATCTCGAGGGCTCTTTTATTAAATAATTTGATATGGAGCAAAAATTTATTTTGCATTTTTGTATTGTTAAATAGGGCGGATTGGAAACTATTTTGCATGGCTCTGGCGGAGACCGTCGGGCCGGTGTCGGGGTGGAATATGGAGTCCGGCATCCGGCACCGGCCGGAGCCGGACGGAATAGTCTCCAATCCTCCCTATCTTTGCCTGATACTAAACTTTCTGCTACATTAAATAGTCCAATATGATGAGTAAACTCTTTAATTTTTTGTATAAAGATATCGGTATTGATCTGGGTACGGCTAATACTCTGGTTTATGTGCGCGGCAAGGGAATAATTATTAACGAGCCATCTATTGTGGCCGTCAATCAAAAAACCGGCCAGATCTTGGCTATCGGTCATGAAGCCAGAAAAATGGTGGGCCGCACCCCCGGCTATATTGTAGTCACCAAGCCATTAGTGGCGGGCGTGGTGTCTGATTTTGAAGTGACCGAGCAAATGCTCAAATATTTTATTGATCGCGCCCATGAGAAGTCATTTGCCTTGATGCCTCGTCCTCGTGTCGTGGTTGGCATTCCTGCTGGTGTTACCGAGGTGGAAAAAAGAGCCGTCGAGGACGCCACCTACAACGCCGGAGCTCGTGAAGTATATCTGATTGAGGAACCCATGGCCGCCGCTGTGGGCGCTAGACTGCCAATTCAAGAAGCCGCCGCCAATTTAATAGTAGATATTGGCGGAGGCACCACCGATGTGGCCGTTATATCCATGGGGGGTGTGGTCGCCTCGCGTTCATTGAGAATTGCCGGCGATAAACTGACTGAAGATATCAATCGTTTTATCCGTGAGGAACACAATATGCTAATCGGCGACTCGACCGCGGAAAATATCAAACTTGCCGTCGGCTCTGCTTATCCACTGGCGGAAGAACTTGTTACGGAAGTGAGAGGCCGTGATTTGCTCACCGGATTGCCGAAAGAAATTATTGTTAATTCTGATGAAGTACGAAAAGCGATGCACCGATCCATAAAAAGCATAGTTTTGGCGATTCGAAATACCATCGAAGAAACCCCCCCAGAATTAATTGCTGATCTGCTTAATCGGAGTATTTTTATCACTGGTGGCGGCAGTTTGTTGCGGGGTATGGATGAATTAATCGCGTATGAGACTAGACTGCCGGTGAAAATTGTAGATGATCCGCTTACTTCGGTGGTGCGAGGCTGCGGTATAGTGCTTGAACATATTGATTCATTAAAGTCGGTACTAGTCTGGACACCGAAGGAGGCCTATATCTAAGCCGGCCGCCACGCCAAAGTTTGGTGTGACGGCCACTGACATGGTGAATGTTAATTTTTACAAAAGATATTTTTTAATTGTCACACTTTTCGTCTTCATTATTTTACTTAACAAATTTTCTCTAAAACACTTTGTCGAAAATTCCATTTACTTTTTTACTGCCAGAACCAATCGTCTTCAAGACAATGCTGGATTCATTGTCAGGTTAGGCCGCACGTTACTTAACCTCAATCAGACCGGGGAAGAAAACGCTGCCATAAAGAACGAAAATCTATCACTGTTGAGTAAACTAACTCGACTGGAAAGTCTAGAAAAAGAAAATCAACTTTTGCGCGGGCAACTTCGGCAAAGTAAAGAGGCAGGGCAGGAGCTGATGACTGCTAAAGTGTTCAATATTTCTCGCACTGGCACTGTCTCATTTCTTTTGATTGACAGGGGATCTCGGGATGGAGTCAAAAAATCTATGCCGGTTATTTCCGCCGGAAATGTGGTGGCGGGTCTGGTGGAGGAAGTTTATGATCGATCATCCAGAGTTCTGCTGCTGGACGATCCCCGAGTTATTATTAGTGTGAAAGTGGGTGCCACTGCGGTCCTGGGCAGTACTCGCGCCAATGCCCACAAGGATTCAAACAGTGAAGTAGAGATTGATCTTATTACCAATAAAGACCCGGTCGAAGTTGGTGATTTGGTAATAACCAGCGGTTTGGATAAATTTCCCTCATCCCTGATTGTAGGGGAAATTAGTCGTTCTGAATTGAAAGGCGGTAATCTGTTTAAGTCAGTGACAGCCAACCTTTATTATAATCCTGTCTCCAGTCCGTTACTGTTTCTCATTATAAATTAATTAGCGCGTGAGTCCTAATAAAATGGATACACCTAAATTTATTACTATAGCATTAACGATTTTTATTTTAGAACGATTTTTCATGTATTTTATTTTTTTACCTGTTTCGTTATTCCCAATTTTTTCCATTCTGATCTTAGCCTCAAGCGCTAATTTGTCAAAAGATTTCATTCAAACGTCGGTCGCTATAATTTTTTTCGATATATTTTCAGGCATTACTTTTGGATTATTTACCATCTCTTTTTTCATTGTTTCCCTATTCATACATTTAAGCCGCGGTTTTATCATGGTTAGTGATAAGTCTGTTATATTTAATTTATTTTTTACCTCGTTTTTGGTTTTAATTTTTTATTCGATCTTTTTAACCAAGATTTCGGTAACGGTCTTTTTTCATTTACTACCTCTCTTGTTTATTGAATTTGCTATTCTGTTTGCGATTTTACAGCTAACCAAAAAATAGAGCTCATATACCAATGACAAAAAAATATCATATTAGAGAAACTGATCGGGCAGATATTGCGCCGGAAGAGACATTGGCCGACGCTTTGAGTCAGTACTCAACGCTGGAGATGCCCATTGGCAGGGGAGTTTTCAAAATTTTCTACATTTTAGCCATCATCATGACCGGTTTTTTGTTTGCAAAATCTTTCGATTTGCAAGTTATTTCAGGCAAACATTATTCAAGCATTGCAAATCGAACCAGTTCCCTTCAGTATTCCGTACCGGCATTGCGGGGCATTATTTATGATGTTAATGGTAAGCCGCTGGTGGAAAATGTTCCGATTTTTGATCTGGTGGCAATTCATTCTGACCTACCCAAAACGACTGAAGGAATAGATAATGTCATTTGGGAACTTGAGCCGATTCTTAGTATGTCTCGTGACGACCTCGGGCGGCTTTTCGGGGCTAATAAAAATTCCGCATCTTTTATTGTTAAGCGATATCTTTCGAAAGAGGAAGTAGCAAAAATCAAAGTCTTTTCTCCCCAGGGCCTATACATTGTAGATAATTTTCAGCGTTATTATGTCAACGGCTCCGCCTTTGCGCCGGTGCTTGGCTATACGGCTAAAGTCAACGAAACGGATCTGGAACAAGATGATTATTATTTACTCACTGATCGGATTGGCCGGCTTGGAGTTGAGAGTATGTATGAAAAATTTTTACGGGGAGAACATCGACAAATTGCTTTGAATAGCAAAACGTCTGATTTAACAGTGACCAAACCTGGCCACGACCTGACATTGTACCTGGATGAAAAAATTCAGACGCAGCTTTTTCGGGTAATGAATAATGTGCTTAATGCATCCGGTTTGAAGCGTGGCGCAGCTATAGTGCAAAATCCCAATACTGGTGCCGTGCTCGGACTGGTGAGTTTTCCTGCGTTTGATGCCAATATTTTTGAAAACTATTTTGCCGAAGAAAACGCCAAGAAAATTAGCAAAATTCTTGAGGATAAAAATAAACCTCTCTTCAACCGCGTGATTAGCGGTCGCTATAGTCCTGGATCAACCATCAAGCCATTATTGGCTTTTGCCGGTTTAAAGGAAGGGGTGGTAAAGCCAGATACGACGGTTTTTGCTAATGGTAGTATTTCAGTGCCTAGTAAGTATGATCCGAATGTGATTTATACCTTTCGCGATTGGAAGGTGCATGGTTTAACCGATTTAAAAAAATCAATCGCTGATTCGGTAGACATATATTATTATGCGTTAGGTGGCGGTTTCGGTAACATCCACGGACTGGGGGTGGACAAAATTATCCAGTATTACAAAAACTATTGGATCGACCGCGCGTTAGGCATAGATCTAGCCGGTGAAGTTAACGGCTTTGTGCCGACGGTAAAATGGAAACAGAGTGCGAAAGGTGAGGAATGGTTTGTGGGTGATACATACAATATATCCATCGGCCAAGGAGATTTGTTGGTTACACCTTTATGGTTAAATGTGTATAACAGCGCTTTAGCCAATGGCGGCAAGCTAATGCGGCCGTTTGTAGTTAAAGAAATAAAAAACGCCGATGGGGAGTTAATTTATAAAAATGATCCGGAAGTGTTGGTTACCGCGCCATATGATGATAAGCTTATGACCGTGGTGAAAGAAGGTATGAGGCAGACCGTTCTGTCAGGTACGGCAACGTTGCTTCAGGATTTGCCGCAACCGGTGGCGGCTAAGACCGGTACGGCAGAAATTTCCAACCGGGGTCTAAACTCATTGCTTATTGTTTTTGGTCCTTATGAGAATCCGATGGTTGCTATGACTATCTTAATTGAAAATGTTCAGGGGCAAGGATTAGCCGTCAGGGTTGCGCATGACTTTCTTTTGTGGTATTTTAGCCAGCACAATTATCCACAACTATAGCTATATTTTCTAATGGTTGTGATATAATCCAAATTTATTAGCCATTAGCGAAGGGGAAGACTCATGAGTTTGCCCCTTTAATCATATCTATGTCCCAATATTTTAGTCGCGGAGGGTTAGAAAAATTAAAAAGGGAACTTGAGGAGCGCAAGGGCACTATTCGGGCAGAAATAACCAAAAAGATCTTAGCCGCTAAGGAATTAGGCGATCTTTCGGAAAATGCTGAATATATTGAAGCCAAAGGAGCCCAAAGTTTTAACGAGGGCAGAATTGCTGAACTCGAGGAAACCATCAAAGAGGGCGTCATTATTGGCCACAATGAAAAACAAGGCATGGTGACCGTGGGCTCGACGGTGGCGGTTAAATCCACGCATGGCGAGCAAAAATTTACTATTGTTGGACCAGCCGAGTCCGATCCGATTAAGGGTTTTATCTCTAATGAATCTCCCTTGGGCAGTGCTTTTATCGGGCACAAAGAAGGCGCGGAAGTGGAAGTAAAGATTCCCAGCGGCATCGTCAAATACAAAATTGTGGAGATAAATTAGCCGGCGAGACAGATTATTATTTTTCTCTCTCTTTTTACCTCTCTCATATCTCTATCCTTTCTGGGCGGTTTTTGGGCCACTGCCAGGGCTTGGCAGCTTCGTGTCCCTGTTATAGCAGAAATATGGTGACTGTCAAGTCTGTCATTTCGTGGTCTTTTTGATATTATTTGGGTAGTTATGCCCCTAAACGAAATTCGCCAAGCTAGATTGGAAAAACTGAACAAGCTCCAAAAAGCTGGAGTTGATCCTTATCCGGCTAAATCTTGGCGCACGCATGAAATTAAGTCAGTGTTGGCCGATTTTGATAATCTGGCGGCAGACAAGCGCGCTTTTGTCTTGGTGGGACGGATC
Source organism: uncultured Candidatus Saccharibacteria bacterium (assembly GCA_964367475.1). Taxonomy (GTDB): domain Bacteria; phylum Patescibacteriota; class Minisyncoccia; order 2-02-FULL-40-12; family IGHO2-01-FULL-4-A; genus CAYIXQ01. The sequence goes on from CAYIXQ010000002.1 coordinate 32,234, forward strand.
ATGGCCCGGCGGGAACACGGTGGCTCGGCCTTTTTTGATATTCAAGATGAATCGGGTAAGATTCAGATTTTTTTGAAAAAAGATGTATTGGGCGATAAGAATTTTGAATTTTTTATGGAAACAACCGATGTTGGAGATTTTATTGAGATTAACGGCGCACTTTTTAGAACCAAGCAAAATGAGCCTACCCTGCAGGTTGAGAAATACCGAATGCTTGCCAAGTCGCTTTTGCCCTTGCCGGAAAAATGGCATGGCTTGCAGGATGTTGAAGAGCGATTTCGGAAGCGCTATTTGGATCTAATTTTCAATCCGAACGTCAAAAAGAAAATTGTTACTCGCGCTAACATCATTGAGTTCATCCGGCAGTATCTAATTAAGGATGATTTTATTGAGGTGGAAACGCCGGTATTGCAAACCTTGGCGGGCGGCGCCAATGCCCGCCCGTTTATTACGCACCTCAATGCGCTTGATATCGACCTATTTTTGCGCATCGCGCCGGAACTCTACCTAAAAAGATTGCTGATCGGGTGTTTTGAAAAAGTTTTTGAGTTCGCCAGAAATTTCCGGAACGAAGGCATGGACCGTGAACATCATCCTGAATTTACCATGCTCGAATTTTACGCCGCCTATTGGGATTATGAAAAGATGATGACTTTTGTCGAGGGCCTGCTGGCAGGAGTAGTAAAAAAATTATTTGGTAGCAGTAAAACTAAAATTCAGGCTGGCGAAGTGGATTTCAAGGGACCTTACCCACGAGTGACATTTAATGATCTTTTTCAAAAAAATTCCGGTCTTAATTATGATGAGACGGACGAAGCGACTCTAGCTAAAAAAGCCAGGGAATTAAAGATTACCATTGAGAAAACCATGACCAAGGGCAATATTGCCGACGAGATTTATAAAAAAGTAGCTCGGCCGAAAATTATCCAGCCGACCTATGTTATTAATCACCCACTTGATATTTCGCCATTGTCAAAGAAATTAGATAAGGATCCAGAGCACGTTGCCCGCTTTCAGTTAATTGTTGGTGGTATGGAGGTAACTAATGGTTTTTCCGAATTGAATGACCCAATTGATCAGAAAGAAAGACTTTTCGAGCAAGAAAGAAACGTTAAAAAGGGCAACAAAGAGGCCCATCAGTTTGACGCTGATTACATTGAGGCAATGGAATACGGTATGCCTCCCGCCGCCGGTATTGGTATTGGCATAGATCGTTTGGTCGCCCTCCTGACAAATTCGCATTCAATTAGAGAAGTAATTTTGTTTCCATTAATGAAACCAAAGTAGTAGAAACGCTACACTATCATTTTACCACGATTCTCGTCGAAGGTTTCAATCCTTGGCGGGGGACCCATTCCGAAGGAATGGGGCGCCAAAGGATTGGAATCGCTGTCGTGGTAAAATGATAGTGATCACTTTGGTGGTTTCTTATATAAATTTCTGTTAGTTTTCTAGCCATCAATGCTCGATATTAAATTTATCAGACAAAATCCGGCGCTGGTTAAGAAGGCCGTTAAAGACAAAAAATCCGCTGGCGATGTGGATAAAGTTTTGGCGTTGGATGAGAGACGCAGGCATATATTGGTTGAAGTTGAAGGAAAAAAATCTGAGCAAAATAAAAAGTCAAAGGGGAAACCCTTACCGGAGCTAATTGAAGAACTCAAAAAGCTAAAAGAAGAAATAAAAATCCTCGAAGATGAACTAGGGAATGTGGAGGCTGAGTTGCAAGCTGAAATGTATATAATTCCTAATATCCCGAGCAAGGATACGCCGGTTGGATCTAACGAGTCTGGAAATAAAGTTTTAAGACAAGTGGGAAAATTGCCAACGTTTAATTTTAAGCCCAAAGAGCACCTTGAGCTTGGTAAAGACTTGAATTATATTGAAATTGAGTCAGCTAGCCAGATCGCTGGTACAAGGTTTGTCTACCTAAAAGGTGATTTGGTCCACTTGCAATTTGCTTTAATTCACCTCGCTTTAAGTATTTTAACCGATAAAAAAATCCTCGAGAAAATAGCTAGAAAAAATAGGTTGATTATTAAAGTAAAGCCTTTTATACCGGTTATTCCACCGGTGTTTATTAAACCAAATATTTTTAATAAAATGGCGCGGCTGGAACCCAAAGAGGAAAGGTATTATATCCCAAGCGATGATATATATTTAATCGGCAGTGCTGAACATACGCTGGGGCCGCTTCACATAAACCAGGTGATTGACGAAAAAGATTTGCCGATACGTTATGTCGGTTATTCAACTTCATTTAGACGAGAAGCCGGTTCCTACGGTAAGGATACTAAAGGTATTTTAAGACTTCACCAATTCGATAAGGTGGAAATGGAATCATTTGTTGTACCGGAAGATTCAATCAGGGAACAGGATTTTTTTGTGGCAATTCAGGAATATTTGATGCAACAGCTCGAATTGCCTTACCAAGTTGTTATAATCTCAACCGGTGATCAGGGTGATCCAAATGCAAGGCATATTGACATTGAAACTTGGCTGCCAGGCCAAAATCAATATCGTGAAACGCATTCAGCTGATTTGATGACTGATTATCAAGCTAGGCGTTTATCCACCAGACTGCGCCGGCCAAACGGCCAGCTGGAATTTGTTCATATGAACGACGCTACGGTTTTTGCCATTGGCAGGACGTTGATTGCGATTATGGAAAACTATCAAACCTCGCAGGGGTCGATTAAAGTGCCAAAGGTTCTCCAAAAATGGATGGGCATAAAGGAAATTAAAAAGAATTGAGGAATAGGTCATTGATTCTATTTTTTTATGCTAAACTAAACTTTGGCCATTTATAAATATCGGGATCAGCTAAGGCAAAAAAAAAGAAAGCAGAAGTTAATGAAAGTAGCGTTACTGCTGGTTATTTTTTTATTTGGCATAGCCGGCCTGGTGTACTTACTATTTTTTGCCGGCCTGTTTGAAGTGAAAACGATTAGTGTCAGGGGTAATACTATTGTGCCAACAACCGATATTGAGCGTCCAATCAGGGACTGGTTGGATCAAAAAAAGTTTGGTATTGCCCGAAAATCGAATTCTCTCCTTTTTTCTCTAGAGAACCTTAGGGCAATCATTTCTGCAAATATTTCCACAATTGATTCCATAAAATCCTCACGGACTTCGCTGCATGAAATTATTTTCGAAGTCACGGAACGAAAGGCGGTAGGAATCTGGTGCTTTCAACCTGCCTCCGCCTGCTATCTATTCGACAAACATGGCACAATCTATGGGCAAACTTTTTTAACGGACGGGCTGATTTATATAACGGTAAAAGATTTTCGTAGCCGAGAGATTAAAATCGGCGATTCAATCGCTGACGAGTTTTACCGAAATATCTTATTAGCCAAAGAAGAATTGGTGAAGGCGGGGTTAACTGTTATTGAGTTTTCCATACCGGAAAACTCATTCGCTGAATTCCACGCCAAGGTTATAGGTGAGAATGCGCCGTTTTTAGTAAAGTTGAGCCAAATGACAAATATTCCGGAACAAATCAACTCACTATCACTATTCCTTAAAAAAACATCTGGTTCTACTCGGGCTCTTAATTTTGAATACATTGATCTACGCATCCAAGATAGGATTTATTATAAATAGGACTTACGCGCTTGAGCCACGAAGCCCAAGGCTATTAGGGCTTATCGTGGCTCAAGCCACAAGGGTTTGGCCAATTTCTTTGTTAAAATCTACGTTTGAGACTCGCCGTACCTGCTAGTACGTCTCGTCTCAAGCCTCGATTTTGCCTCGAAATTGGCCAAACGCGTAAGTCCTAATAAATAAAAAAGGCAGTCTTAACGAGACTGCCGTGTGGTGGAAAGGCCTGATACAATCTAGGCCAAGGTACTACTAAAACGAACCCGGGAACAGATCAGCTGCGGTTGATCGCTCCCGGGCCGCCTGGCAGAGGATTTGCATCCGGGGATGCCAGACGGTGAATATCTAAAGACCAAACCAAGCAAATCTCCCGAACGAGTTACCTCGTCCATGCCCCTTGACTGTTGGCTTGGACTTTAGACAACTAAGCCTTAATGGATGGAAACCACAAAGCCTTCCCCCCAATAACCCTCACAGTACGTTTGAGAATCACACCCCGAGAACCATTTTCCTTACACTGTTGCATGTAAAGTTTTGCATGGTCCTCGCAGGTGCAGGCGTCGTCACTGAAAATCTTGACGATCTGTCCTGACTGAAAGTTGTGTTTACAAAACGCGCAACTGCTACAGGACGACATTTTTCCTGTCCCTTCCGATTTTTCGTCTAGAACAACTCCCGAAGCGCACATTAGCCTCGGTTAATCCCATATTACTCTAAGATAAAGAAAGCACAAGACCTTATTTAATATTGTAAACAAATATTGAGTTACCGATGATGGTTATGGGTTCGAAGGCCTTAAGCCAATTATTGTAATTAACGTTATTGTGATCGTCGGGAGTGCCTTGTGACCCCTGCAAAAAGGTTGCCGATACTGCCAACCACCCGTCACTATCGCTGCGTTTTAGAAAATCAGCAGCATTTTTATATTTGGTGGAAGTCAGCCAAATAAACCTATCTTTTAAATAATAGGCCGGATCCGCCCAGCCAAAGTAATCCACCTCGATTCTCTTTATATCATTTGCTTCTACCCAACGACTTAGACGCAACAAATCCTGACCCCAGTCTAAATTGGAATCAACCACATAACGATAGCCGCCCGCCGGTCCACCCGCGATTTGATTAAAATAGGAAAGATAGTAGGGGAAAACTTTTGCATTTTCGTAGAAGTGCCACGACAAAAGAATGGCCACCGCTGTTGGCACAATTACTGAAACAAATGTTGCCCGATTTAACTGGCCGGCTTTCTCATGTACTTTTTTAATTAATTTAGAAATCTGACCGCTAACCAATAATATGGCGAATGGAAAAGTCGGCAGTAAATGCCGCACGCCGATATTGAGATTGCTTTTGATACTGGTCGTCCAATAGATCACTAGCCAAATAATCATAGCAAACTCATCAAAGTGATTTCTGATCCAGTCCGCGATGCTTTTCGCTTTAAACTCTGAACTTTTAACTTGAGTACCAATCATAAGAATTGCAATCAGTGTGAGTATCCACCAGGCCAAGGTTTCCTTGAGGAAATAAACAATGGGGAAATACGATCGCCAGCCCGCGGCTGAGACCTCGCCCAGGAAAAAAGTAGTGTTACCGCCAGTCGAGCGTTGAACAACCATAAGGAGGCCAAGAAAATATTGCCCCAAAGCTCGCAGATATGGTTTATCGGCCAGCCAGATCACTGTATCAGCCAGAGCGCGGTTGCCAAAGGATCCGAGGAGAAACTGTGTGTCATCCATCTGTCGTTCTACTGGATATCCGTGGACGTGAAAATAATAAACGGGCCAAACCACTATTACTAAGCCAATAATGGCCACCAACATTACCCGCGTAAACTGCCGCGCCACCGCGTTTATTTTCTCTGTTAGTTGGCTACCAGCCATTACCCACCCATAGATTATCGCCAAAATCATAAACAAAGGCCCAACCAGAAAAGTGGAAAATTTTGTCAGTAAGGCCACTCCCAATGATATTCCAGAAATAAATAAATTTTTGCCGCTTGGGACCCTTAAATACTTAATAAAAAAATAGAGGGCAAACAAAACCCCAAATAAGGCCGGTACGTCCGTGGTCACAAACCGGGCGTGGGCGATAACGGAAGGTGAAAATGCGAATAGCACTAAAGCGATAATAGCGCCCAGGTACCCATACAAACGTTTTCCCCAGAGGTAGATCAAAGTGGCCGAAAGGGTAAAAAATAACAGCATTGGAAACTTAACCCAATGCTTAATTGTGTCCGCGTCATTGTCAGAATTAAACATAAAATAACGGCCGAATTCCCACTGACCATTAATATCAGTTTGCCAAAATTTTTGTTCGAAAACTGACTGCTTGAAGTCTAAAAATACCAACGGCAGTGCCGCTAGATCTTTGGCCAGAGGCGGATGCTCTGGGTTTAAGCGCATATCTTGCCTGGTCAAATAGGAATACCCGGCCCCAATGTGAGGCACCTCGTCCACAATTACCGAATCATCCCAGGCGCTGGTGATCGCCAAAAAAACGGCAAAAATAATAACAAAAATCGCGAACCAGTCTAGCTTATTTATTTTCATTTTCCAGTAGAATCACTACCGAAGCTTTGTTGTATTGGCCGCTTCGATGTTGTTCCTCGGTTAAATAATAAATATTTTTTTGCGCTTGCTTTTCCGGGGTATATGTATCGGTAATGTACATAACGGTTTGAGCCGACATGGGGATATTGTTTATAAGAACGCCGTCGACGTTTACCACCACATATTTTTTAATACTTCTGGGCAATTGTTCCACGTAATTTCCAATTTCGACGTAGCGGGCACTAAAGGCGGGCGGTACGTTAGGATTGAGGGCCCATTTAAAAAAGTAGCGGTCAAATTCGAAGACCATGCTGGCTATGAGAAAAATCACTATTACCAAACCAGCAATAAAATTTCCTTCATGAACGTGAAGCTTACCGAGTCTCAAGTCATGAAAATCTCTTGCCCCGTACCATTTTCTGACAAATTCATAAATCCACCATAGACCTTCACCGGCAAAAATAAACACCACCGGTGCAAGAATAATAGCTCGCAGAGCGTGGGGCAAACCTTCGTTTGACAATATAACCGGTAAAAGGCCCAAGAAAAACCATGAGATTAGCAACACTCTAACGGTGGGCAAATGCCTATGTTTATCGTAGTCATCCGCCAGTTTGATTAAGTTGCGAGTAAAACCGATGATAAAGAAAATACCGACTGGCCAGAAGAGCAGGGGATCGCCAGAGTAATTGTGACGCCAGTTATAATCACCTACGAAATTAAACATGGCCAAAGTCTTCGCCAAATTTACTGTCAGACTGACTAACGGATTAGCGGAAGTAAAGATCGAGAGTTGACCGGTTCGTCCCAGGAAATCCCCTGGGTTATTGTAGTAGTAGAGTCCAATCGGCAGCGCCACGATAATTACCGTAATCATAAATAGGGCCATTCCTTTTATAAGCCGATCGCGAGTGTATTGATATTTCCCATGCGAAAAATCTTTTTTTAGCGAATACCAGTAGGCGAACAACGCCAAAATCATGGCTAGGGGCATAATCCGAAAAGCAATATAAGTATAAAAACCTAATCCCCAAAAAATTCCACTGACGAAAAAATAACGCAATCGGTTTTGTTCAAGCCCGCGCCAAAAAAAATAAAATCCCCAAACCAAAAGAAACGGCGCCATGATGGCCCGAAAGCCAATGCGCGAGAAAAGCGTATGCCAAAAAGAGGTCGCCATTAGAAAACTGGATATGGCCCCGATCTGCCAGTTGAATAATTGCCTAGCCAGAAAGTATGTCCCTAATACCGTGAAAACGCCAAATATAGCCGAGACAATTCGCAAAGCCCAAGGATGATTGCCAAAAGTTTTTAGGGACAGCGCCTGAATATTTATGAATAATCCTTCACGGCCGTTGTTCTCCGGATAAAAAACTTTGAATTCCCCGGTCTGTAGCGCCTCCAGCGCATTATTGCCATTCATGGCCTCATCCGGATAAAGTCCAGGCGGAATAGATTGGATTCGATAAAACCTAAACACCACCGCTATCGCGACAATAACAAAAACCAATAAAAACCTCTTTTTTAACATATTTAGGACTTACGCGCTTGAGCCACGAAGCCCAAGGCTATTAGGGCTTATCGTGGCTCAAGCCACAAGGGTTTGGCCAATTTCTTTGTTAAAATCTACGTTTGAGACTCGCCGTACCTGCTAGTACGTCTCGTCTCAAGCCTCGATTTTGCCTTGAACTTGGCCAAACGCGTAAGTCCTAATGTTGTTATTCTAACACAATACTTGAGCTAATTTTATGCTCGTATCCACAACCACTTTATTGTTTTTTAAATCTATGATACTTTTCTTGTGCCAGCTCTTTTAAAGTGAGGTGGAATATGTCGCCAGCCTACAGAGATGTAGACCCCAGTAAATCATCACCAGTAGTGGACAATCTCCGCAGATCAATGCGAGAAAGAGTGATCGGTCAAACGGAAGCGATCGAGGCAATACTCCGAATGTATAAAAAAAACCTCGCCGGTCTTAATATACCGGGGAAACCGCTGGGTAGCTTCCTGTTTTTGGGACCTACCGGGGTCGGCAAATCAGAATTGGTTAAAGCTTTCGCTGAAGGCATTTATGGAGATAGCAGTAAGGTCTTAACCATAAATTGCACTGAACTGTCAGAAGATCATTTTATTACTAAGCTGATCGGATCGCCGCCGTCGTACGTTGGTGATGCTGTCGAGCCAATTTTGAGTCAAGAAAATCTCGATCGGGGCCATACCGATAAGGTCAAAATTAGTATCATGGTCTTCGAGGAATTTGAGAAAGCCGATTACAAGATTAAGAAGCTGCTGTTGCAAATTTTGGAAGAAGCAGTACTGGTCACGAATAAGAATAGGAAAACCAACTTCGAGCGTGCCTTTATTTTCATGACCTCAAACATTGGCTTAAGGGAGATTGATGTTTCCAGTCAGCCTGGTTTTAAACCAGCTAAAATCACGTCCGATAGGGAACGTTTTGAAAAAACACTGTTAAATGTTGCTCGGCGTGAATTCTCGCCAGAGCTGGTGGGTAGAGTAAACGAAAAGGTTATTTTTAAACCACTGTCGCTGGCTGAACTCCGCCTAATTCTTGAAGTCCAGATTAACAACCTCCGCCGACTAATTCTCGGGCAGGCAAGCACGCGGCAGGGGTTTCCCCAGTTCAGCTTATTAATTACAGAAGAAGCAAAAGAATATATCTTAGGCCTTGGCTGGAATCCCAAAGAAGGCGCCCGACAACTGCGCCATGTAGTTGGAGATATACTGCTGGCAGATATCAGCCAGCTGGTAATTACCGAGCAAATTCAGCCAAACGATACCCTGCTGGTCAATCTCGATTCAAGTAAGCTTAAATATTCGATTCAAGCAGTGGGAGCTTTCCCGGAGGCATTGTTCAAAAATAGAAGATCAGTCCGAAGCTAGTCTTTTCATCAGGCATTTTCACGCCTGGTTTTTTATTGTTTAGAAAAGTGGTGTATAATCATGGATATGGAAAATATCGGTTTGGAAAATGAGATTGTCCAGATTCAGCAGTTATTAGAATCTAAAAAAGCCCAATTAAAGGAGGGGGGTAATGTTGTTGAAAAATCCAATGAAATATCGGAAAAAGAAATCATCCGAGACGTAATTGGCCAAAGAATTAAATTTTTCCGAAACCAGTCTAGCCAAACTGAAACTGAATCAGAATCAAAATCTAACATTTCCCCAGTACCCCCGGTGGAATCTCCCGCCTACTTATCACCGGAGCTGAAAGATAAAGTTCAGGAGCTGGTAAACATTTGTTTTACTGATTCGATTGAGCAAGCGGTAAAACAAGCCAAGGCTCTTGATAATCCCGCTCTTATTGACGCTTTGCACGATGCCCTGATCGATGAAGTCCACGCTGCTCTAATCGAAAGGGGTAAACTTCAAAAAGTCGTCTAATGCCAATACTTACACTATTAATTCTTTTCGGGGTTTTAATCCTCATCTTTATTGCCGGTTTAGTGGTAATCATTCCCTTGCGTACCCGCGGTCAGTTGCACCGAGCGTTAAACATGTCGCTTTTTTTGATTCGGATTCCGCAGCATTCATTGAACCAACCAGCCACTAATCAGACGCCGCAAAATAATAAGGATCTAATTGGGGTGGGAGAGCAGCTCTTGTCTAGCTTTACCAATATTCATACTAAAGGTTGGAATAAGTTTATCTACGGTGAACCGTATTTGTCTCTGGAGTTGGCCGTTCACCACATTGGCGAGGAAACTCATTTCTACCTGGCGGTACCATCAACAAGCCAAGACATTATTGAAAAACAGATTTATGCTTACTATCCGAATGCTGAAATAACGCCGGCAAAAGATTACAGTGTTTTTAATCCGGATGGCAAAGCGGCCGCGAGTTATTTTCAATATGCTCGAGAACATTTTTTGCCTTTTAAAACTTACCAAGGCTTGGAAGCTGATCCCTTGAGCTCGATCTTAACTTCGATGTCTAAACTGCAAAACGAGGGTGAAGGCGTCTCACTGCAAATTCTAATTCGACCCAGTCACGCCTCTGGCTTAAAAACACTGGCAGCTAAAGTGGTCAGAGAAATGCAAGGCGGCTATCAGTTCAAAGAAGCATTACAGCGCGCCAAGCATCCGCCTAAATCCAAAAAACCGGATCCCAATAAACCGCCAACGCCTGAAAAACCGAGAGTGATAACGCCCATTGATGAAGAAATCATCAAAGCGGTAACCACAAAGTCGGCTAAACAAATTTTTGATACCAATATCCGTCTCGTTTCGTCAGCTGCTTCCCAACCGCGCGCCCAGCAAATTCTGTCGGAACTTGAGAGTGCTTTTGTCCAGTTTACCTCGCCTGACCTTAATTCATTAAAACCGGTGCGTTCGTCCGGCAGAGCATTAAATAATCTAATTTATAAGTATTCTTTCCGACTGTTTGATGACCATCAACGGCTGATGATGTCAACGGAGGAAATTGGGAGCATTTATCATTTTCCCATTAACGCGACGGCGGCGCCGAAAGTTAAATTTTTGAAATCCAAGCTGGCTGAACCACCGGCCAACTTGCCGTCAGAAGGAATAATTATCGGCAAAAGCATCTTCCGCGGCCAGGAAACCATGATTAAAATGGTTGACAACGATCGACGGCGTCATTTATATGTCATTGGTCAGACAGGTACCGGTAAAACTTCGTTAATGAAAGAAATGATCCGACAAGATATCGAAGCTGGCGCGGGCGTGTGTGTGATTGATCCACACGGTGAGTTTGCCGAATATGTATTGTCGGTGGTGCCCTCATCTCGTGCCGAGAATGTGATTTATTTTAATCCTGGAGATGTAGAGCGACCGCTGGGACTTAATATGCTCGAAATTGATCCCTCCAAACCCGAACAGAAGACTTTTGTGGCTAATGAAATGTTGTCTATTGTAAAATCTCTTTATAAAGATCTGCCGGAAGCGTTTGGCCCCATGTTCGAACAATATTTCAAAAACGCTATTTTATTGTTGCTTGATGACTATGCCGTTGAGATCCCGACCCTGGCGGAAATACCGAAGGTTTTGGCCAATGATGCCTATAGACGCGAGAAATTAAGTCGTGAGACCAATCCGTTGGTGAAAAACTTCTGGGAACTGGAAGCGGAAAAAGCCGGCGGCGAAGCCGCCTTGGTAAATATGGTACCTTACATCACTTCAAAACTAAATCCATTTTTAGCAAATGACTATGTCAGGCCGATTGTTTGCCAAAAATACAGCGCCTTTAATTCTCGCGACGTTATGGATAACCGTAAAGTTTTGATCGTGAACTTATCTAAAGGCCGGATCGGTGATATTAACGCCAACCTTTTAGGCATGATTATAGTGGGCAAACTCTTAATGGCGGCTTTGTCGCGAGTGGATATCACTGACGAAAACCAACGCAACGATTTTTATTTGTATATTGACGAATTTCAGAATTTTACTACTGAAAACATTGCCACAATTTTGTCAGAGGCGCGCAAGTATCGACTTGATTTGATTATCGCTCATCAATTTATTAAGCAATTGAGGGAAGACATAAAAAATGCGGTCTTTGGCAATGTTGGCTCGATGATTTCTTTCCGGGTGGGCGCGGAGGACGCTGAAGTTTTGAAAAATCAGTTTGAACCAGTATTTTCTGCCCAGGATTTGATGAATATAGACAATTTTAATGCTTATGTTAGGCTGCTTATAAATAATCAGACGGCAAAACCGTTCAATATTCAAACTAACAAAGAAAAAGCTGGACGCTTAGAAGTTGGCCAGGCGATAAAAGAAATTTCACGACTGAAATACGGTCGGCCAAGGGAAGAAGTAGAGGACGAAATCCGTTCGAAATTTAATCCGGCATGAATTTCACTAAAAAAGACTTTGTTTCATCAATAATCACTGGCCTGACGGCAGGATTACTTGGCTGGTGGATACTGGTATTTTCTGGTGTGCCTGGATTTTTTGGTTTTTCCCACGCAATTTTAGTGATCGGCGTGCCCGTCGTTTGGATCATCGGCGTTAGGCTGGGATATTTTCTTAGTCGCTGGATCGTTTTTTTTAATCAGTTTGGTAAATTTGCGGCGGTGGGATTTACTAACTTTGCTGTTGATGCCGGTGTTCTCGATGGCTTGCTTTTTTTAGCTGATATAACCAAAGGACCTAAATATACAATTTTTAAGTTGGTATCATTTATTATCGCTTTGACACACAGCTATTTTTGGAATCGGTTTTGGGTGTTTGGCAGTGTTAATCAATCGCGTACCATGGAGTTCGGTAAATTTGCGGTCGTGGCGGTGGGAAGCGCGATTATCAACGTCAGTGCAGCCTCGATCGTTGTGAATTTAATTAATCCACAATTTGGCCTTGATCCCAACGCTTGGGCCAATGTTGGTTCGGTGGTTGGTTCGGCCGTGGCCTTGATTCTAAGTTTTATCGGCTTTAAGATCGGAGTATTTAAGAAGTAGTAATTGATTGTTGGTGGCGGTTAGGAATGATTTTAAGGACCGTTGAGCAGACCGGCAGCATGGTTTTGTTATAGGTTGTGGCATAGCCACGCACCTTGACAAATGACGGTCTGCTCACCGGATGAAGAAACCACGCTGAGGTTTCTGAAGTTCCGTGAAATTATTCCCAACCGCCACCAACGCGGACATCAATGAGTCTAACTCTCTATCG
>CAYIXQ010000003.1:0-8710 GCA_964367475.1 uncultured Candidatus Saccharibacteria bacterium
TTTTCCCTACACGACGCTCTTCCGATCTAAAGGGTGTTTTTATTTCGGGGTTCTGCCCAAGAAGTTTCTGGGCAGTGCGGCGGGGCAAAATGCGGTGTTCGGACGGCGCGGGAGGGGTTTAAGGGGAGGAATCCCGTGTCATCCTCACTCTGATTTTTTTGCGCGACACACAGAAAAAATGCTAAAATACAAGTATGGACGATAAACAATTCCTCCAAAAGGCAATAACAAAAGCAAAAGAATCTGTTGCACAGGGTGATTTTCCTGCCGGTGTAATTGTCGTTAAAAATGGAGAAATTGTTGGCGAAGGAGTTTCTGTCGGCAACAAATTGAACGACCTGACAAGCCACGGCGAAATGGCTTCAATACACGAGGCATGTAAAAACTTAAAAAGTTCTGATCTGTCCGGCTCCGTTCTGTACGCGTCAATGTAATCCTGTTTGATGTGCCTTGGCGCGTCCATGTGGAGTGCAATACCAAAAATAGTTTTTGCATGCCCAAAAGAAAAAGTGTCTGCTGATTATTACGGCGGACACTACCAGCCGTCTGCTGTCAATTCGGAATTGACGCGTCCAATCGAATTAGTCCATTTCGCCAAACTAGAGGATAAATCGCTTGCGATTGTCCACGAATGGGAAAAACCACTATGAACATCGACACGCTCGCAAAATTTCTAAATGAAGCAAACAAAGCGACATACGCCAACAAGAGTGCGCCAAAAGTCGTATCCTCGCGTTTAAAGTCGGAAGATTATCATTTTGAAAAAAACGGGTTGATTTATCACGACACATATTTTGGCGGGCGTGATTTTATCGGTGAGGAAATTGTATATGAAAACGATAAACCGATGTGGGGAGCAAATTATTTCGGCTTTGTCCTCGATGAAAAAGTGAGCGAGAAAGATATATACGATTTCCTGCGAAAAGCACTCATGCAAGAATATGACGATGTGATTCCTGTTCGCGGACCAAGCAATTTTTCCGCCGACGATAAACAGTATCGTTTTTCTACCGATGGCGACCTTTCAAACTTTTCTGGCAAAGAGGAAATTTTTTTAGCGGAAAAATTGTTTATCGCTGTTTAATACATGGCGGGTGGATTAAATAACTATGACCGATATTTATGTACAATCCGACAAAGCCGTATAAATACAAAATCCTTTCTCTTATTGAAAGTACATGGAGCAGTCCGTATGTAAAAGTCAAAAGAGGATTGTATCCGATTTTCGAAAGAAAAATCTCATTCCCCGAAGTGCAACACACTGATGGAATCGGAACGAAAGGATTTTATCATTGGCGCAAGAAAACTTTTCGAAACGCAGTTCTTGATGCTTTGGCAATGAATCTAAATGATCTCGCCATGGTCGGCGCGACGCCCTACACGCTCCAAAATCACATCGTGCTACCAAAAGACAACCATAAGGCGATACTCGCTATCGTAAGCGAATTGGCGAAGGAATGCCGCAGAAGAAAAATCGTCATGACTGGTGGAGAGACATCCATTCATTCCGATATGCCCGGTATGGATATCAGCATTACTGTTTCCGGTTTTGTAAAAAATTTCCCGAAAAATCAATGCCAAGTCGGAGACGTTTTGATTGGAATAAAAAGCAACGGACTGCACTCAAACGGGATTACAAAAGTTAGGGAAATTTTTGGACAACAAAACCGAAAGGAGTTTACTGCGCCAACAAGAATATATCTCGATGAAGTTCTTTCCGTACTTGTAAAACACAAAATAAACGGAATGATGCATATTACCGGCGGCGCATTTACGAAACTGAAAGATATTTTGAACGAAGCTAACGCTGTGATCAATCAGTCAAAAAAATTAGAGCCGCAAAGTATTTTTCGAGAACTTTACAACAGAGGCGTGTCGGACAAAAAAATGTACTCTATTTTCAACTGCGGCGTCGGCTTTGTTCTTTCTGTTCCAAGAAATGAAGTTAAAAAAATATTATCCGAGATGCCTAACTCTGCAATTCTAGGAGAAATCGTGCGCGGAGTTGGGAAAGTTCGAATTCATTCCGCTTTTTCAGGAAAAATTATTCAGTTATAATCTGGTAGCAGCGCAAAAAAATCAGAGCCCCAGTCAATTGTTTCGCCCTGCCGAGTCCGCATTTCTTTCAAAAAAGGTTCGCGCAAATGCTAGAATAACACCACATTTTAGAAAAGCGCAAGGAGTTAAAAGCCGACTACTGAATGTAAGTTTTTTTATTTGCTTCAATAACTGTTTCCTGTTAAATTTTACATACAGTGATACTAGAAAAGGATAAAATTTTTGACGGCCTGAATGATAAACAGATAGAAGCCGTTAGGGCCACCGAAGGACCAGTTTTAATATTGAGTGGGGCTGGCTCAGGAAAAACTAGAACTCTGACTCATCGCGTGGCCTATTTAATCGCCCTTGGTATTAAACCGGAAAATATCTTAGCTATAACTTTTACTAACAAAGCGTCCGGGGAGATTAAGGAGCGCGTGGAAAAACTGCTTCGGCCAGAAGCTAGTAGCCAGTTGCCGGTAACTAGCCCAATCATGGGTACTTTCCACTCCATTTGCCTACGCATTCTGCGCCAAGATATTCAGTATCTAGGCTATAACAACTATTTTGTGATCTATGACGAAGATGATCAGGTAGCTTTAATCAAGCGGGTAATGACTGATCTTGAAATCGGCATTAAGAAATTTAATCCTAATAGTGTTTTGGGTAAAATTTCAAAACTGAAAAGCGAACTAATTGACAGTCAAACTTTCGCCTACCAGGCCAAAGAGTATGCGGAAAAGATCATCTCTCAAATATACACCTCCTATCAGCTCGCTCTGAAAAGAAATAACGCGGTGGATTTTGATGACTTAATTATGCTGTGCGTTGATCTCTTCAAAAAAAGTCCTGACGTTTTGGTCAGATACCAAGAAATTTTTAAATATATCTTGGTAGATGAATATCAGGATACCTCGCCCTTTCAATATGCTTGGGTTAACCTGCTTGCAAAAAAACATAGAAATTTATTTGTCATAGGAGACGACTACCAAAATATTTTTTCGTTTCGCAATGCTAATATTAGAAACATTTTAGAATTCGAAAAAGACTACCCTGAAGCTAAAGTAATTATGCTTGAGCAAAATTACCGCTCCACCAAAACCATTTTGGCCGCCGCCAACCAGGTTATTCTGAATAACAAAAACCAGAAACATAAAAAACTATGGACGGAAAATACCGAAGGTGAGGCGATTATTCTTAAAGAAACCAACAGCGAGCGGGAAGAAGGAGAATATATTATTAGAACTATCAAATCAGCCGTCAAGCAGGGCATCAATCTCAATGATTTTACGATTCTATACCGCACCCACGCGCAATCGCGTTCGTTGGAAGAAATTATGATTAAGTATGGCTTTCCCTACCGGATTCTGGGCGGAGTAAAATTTTATCAAAGAAGGGAAGTCAAGGATATTTTGGCTTATCTGCGACTTGCTCTCAACTCCCATGATACCGTCAGCCTAGAGCGCATTCATAATGTGCCGCCCCGGGGCATCGGCCAGGCGCTCTTAGAAAAAATACTCAATACCCACCAGGATTTGAGCGTAAAACAATCAAGCAGCGCGAGTGAGTTCAAGGCTCTGCTGGCTGACTTTTCACAAAAAGGCGAGGAGTTAAGTCCCACCGAAATGATCAAGCATATAATTAAAAAAATCGGCTATGAAAAATATATTATCGAGGGCGCGGTTGACGGAGAAGATCGGTGGGAAAACGTCAAAGAATTATTTACCGCCACAAAAAAATACGATACTTTGCACGCGCCAGAGGGTTTACAAAAGTTCCTTGAAGAAGTTGCCCTCATTCAGGAAACTGATAAATTGGCTAACCATGACAAAAGCGTCACTATGATGACCCTGCATTCGGCCAAGGGCTTGGAATTCCCGACAGTTTTTTTGGTAGGCATGGAGGACGGCATCTTTCCTCATTCCCGGTCTCTATTTAATCCCGAAGAGCTCGAGGAGGAGAGGCGTCTGTGTTACGTCGGCATCACTCGTGCTAAAAAGCAGTTATATCTCACATTTTGTCGAAGAAGAATGATCTATGGCAGCAGTCAGAGTAATTCTCCATCCCGCTTCCTTTTTGAGATCCCGGAAAATCTAGTCCGATTTGAACCCCTCAAGGAACGGCCCCGGTCAAAATATTTAGATTTCGAACTATCCAATTATGAAAGCGAAGACACCATTGATTACGCCTGAAGTGATTCGGCGAGCCCAGGAAGCGGGAATTATAGCCAAAAAAAGTTTGGGTCAAAATTTTCTGATCAGCGCGGGGGCCTATGACAAAATTATTGATATTGTTAACGTTAGACCAAGCGATACGATAGTAGAAGTTGGCCCTGGACTTGGCACTTTAACAGATCGGCTGGCCGGCACTGTCAAAAAACTTATTGCTGTCGAGAAGGACGACCGCCTATCAACCTATTTATCTAAACGCTATCAAGATCACAGAAATGTTAAAATCATAAATGATGATATTCTCAAATTTAATCCGATAAGTTATGAGTTACGAGAGAGGGGTTATAAGATAGTGGGTAACATCCCCTATTACTTAACCTCCCATTTGATACGCCGCCTGCTGGAATCCTGGCCCACTCCCCAATCGATTGTGCTGACAGTTCAAAAAGAAGTCGCTCACCGGATTGCCGCCACATCCCCGAAAATGAGTCTGCTTGCCGTAGCTGTCCAATTTTACTCCAAAGCTAGTATCGAGGGCCAAATTTCTCGGGGCAGTTTTTATCCGATACCCAAGGTTGATTCTTCAATTATTAAGTTGACCCCGCTGGCGCAGAAGATGGATAAAAATTTTGCCAAATATTTTTTTCAAATTGTTCATGCCGGATTTGCCAGCAAAAGAAAACAACTGGGCGGCAACTTATCTAATTACCTAAAAGTTCCCAGAGATAAGATCGAGCAGAAAATTTTATTATTAGGCATCAGCCCCCAACGACGCGCCGAAACCTTAACTATCGAGGAATGGGAAAAAATTACAAACAGTTTTTTCTAGCCGTCATATCTGGAGTTATACTGGCCTTGGCTTATCCGGGCTGGAATTTTGACCTTGGCTTTTTAGTATGGTTCGGGTTTCTGCCCCTCTTTATGTCCCTTGACACGGCAAGCCAAAAATCGACCAAACAATTATTTACCCTGGGCTATATTGCCAGTCTTTCATATTTATTAATAGTTTTCGGCTGGTTTTGGTCATTTCATCCGTTAGATACGATTGGCCTTAATAATCGGGTTTTATCTTTTCTGCTCATACTGGCGCTCTATCTGATCACCAGCGGATCTTTGGCCCTATTCGGCAGTCTATTTAGTTATGCCTTCTCAAAATTTAGCCGACGTTCTTTTCTGATCTCTTTTGCTTCAATTGCCGGCGTTTTTGTTCTCCTCGAATATCTTAGATCAATTGGTTTTGGGACTTTGTGGTTTGGTTCGGGTACACTGATTGGCCCACATTGGACTATGGGAAATATCGCCTATAGTCTAGTCGGCAATTCGTTCGCCTTACGGTTGTCTTCCTTTATTGGTATCTACGGCTTATCCTTTATTGTCGTTTCTATAAATCTTCTGCTATATCATCTTTTAAATAAGAAAAATCGCTGGCTGTTTGGCATCATACTCATTGGGCTGGTTGGATCGCATTTTGTCGATTTCAGCCCTACTACTTCTGGCAACTCGTTAGCTTTTGCCCTGGTCCAGACGAATCAGCCGACCAAAATTAATTACCGTCCGGCGGAAAAGCTGGAAAATTTTAAGATTCAGCTTAATTTGCTTAACACTATCGCCATCCAATATCCTGAAACAGAAATGATTGTGTTCCCCGAAGGCAGTGATTTCTTAAAAGATTTTTCTCTGTTTTTAAGCCCGGCACAGGCAGAAAAATATTTTAGAGCACTTTTTGCTAAACCGGTCTTGCTTATTAGTGGCATGCGGGCACTTGAAAATGAAGATAACTATTCCCGGGTTTTAATGCTCGACACACGCGGCGATATTATTGATTACTATGACAAGAGGGTTTTAACCCCCGGTGGAGAGTTTTTGCCCTATATCTTGGGCAGCGTAATAAAAATATCTAATCCGGAAGGCTTGAGTGGATTTACTGATGAAAGAGAATTTAGTATAGGCAAAAAGGCATCGGGTGGAATTGACTTCCGGGGTAAATTAAGGGCCGCGCCATTGATTTGTTCGGAGCTGTTAGGCCCCTCCTCCGCCAAAATCGCAAGCAGTAATAGCGAAGCGCTCGTCGTGCTGGGCAGTACCAGTATTTTTCACGGCTGGAACGGGCTTATTAATGAGGCTCTGGCTATGGCCAGATTTCGGGCGGCGGAAAACAAAAAACCGCTAGTTTTTGCGGCTAATATGGGCCGATCATATTCCATCAGCAAGTGGGGAAAGACTGAAAAGATCACTCCTAATAGTAACGCCCAGATATTAACAGGGTTTATAATACCTAGCCATGAGCGGTCATGGTATAATAGGCTGGGTGATTGGCCGATACTTTTGGTGTCGGGGTTAATGATTGGAATAACTTTTTTTACTAAAAATGTCACTAAGGCTTAAAATATTTTTTGCGGTCATGATAGTCTTCGCCGGTTTTTTGATTACCCGAGCATTTATGGTTTTTGGTGGCGGTATAAACATCCAAAACAAGGCCATTTTGTATGAAGCCGTTGAGAACCGTCTTATATCAAATGATATCTCCTCGCGGGACAGCGATAAGGATGGACTGTCTGACCGAGATGAAATAATTTTCGCCACTGACCCTTTTAATGCCGATACGGATGGCGACGGCTTTAAAGACGGTGAAGAAACGGCTAATCGGCGCGATCCCCTCGACCCCGACGATAATATAAACACTGCGCCTGACAACGCACGTCTATCCTTTGTTTCGCCAACGGCCAATTTAACCGATCGGCTATTTAATCTTGCCTTTGCTTCTTTGATCAATGATTCCGGGAATTTAGACCCAGCTGAAATGACGACTCAAAAATATGCCGCCATTGTGGCCGACCTTCAGCAACAAACCGCCATTCTTCTGACCGTTGTTCCACCGGATGAAAAAGAAATAAAGATAATTACCGATAACTCAAATGAGGCTATAAAAAAATATATTGCCACGGTCAGTCCTATACTGGAAGAGGGTCTTTTCTCATCGGCAGCAGCCTTTTCCGGTGGTATCAACAGTTCGCTAACCTTTGATCCGGATTATTACGAAAACAAGTACAACTCGTTAAAAGTAGTCGGGGTTCCTTCTTCCTGGAAAGAAATTCACCTGGAAGCGCTCTGGCATTTTTCCCAGCTAGCCACATCGTTTAGAGCCCTTGGTGATGAAGTTATTGAAGACGACCCACTCAAGGCCAGTTACGCTCTCAGTCAAGTACAAAATGTTTTTCTGCAGATAAACGACCTTTTGAACCGCGCCGCCGCTTTGGCCCGGTCCCAGAACGTACCCTACCAAAATTCCATCATCGGAATTATTCAGGGTTTAAATAATATTTCCCCGGTCCCCGGTAATTAAAATGGAAATAAAGAAGTTTATTGCTTCACTCGTTATTATAAGCTTAGTCATGGGTGTTTTTATGTATAAAAACGAGTCCGCTCAGGCCAGTTTATACTTTCTGAATGAATTTATTATAGAGCCATTGGTAAGAAAGATTGCCAATGCATTAGAAAATAAGCTAATTAACAAAATTTCGAATTTTGTTGCCGGAACAGACTCTAAGACGCCCCGCTTTATTGTTAGCTGGCGTAATCATATGCTCGATTCCCAGGCCAGAGGTAACGATGTGTTCAGGGCCGTTCTCGCCGACACCAAACTTTGCCCGCATTTCCAGGAGGGAATAAACCAATCCTTTGGCGCGGAAAATTACACCGGCGCCATTCAGGGAGCAATTGTTAAAAACAGAAGCGGCCGGGTAGTTTATCAAAATAAAACGAGTGTGCCGGGATTGCCGCCGTTTCAGGTATCCGCCCGCTGTACTCTTCCAAGTAGTTTTGATGTTTCGGCTTATAGAGAAGACTTTCGCAATGGCGGCTGGGCAGCTTGGGGAAAATTGGTTGAGCCACAAAATAATTTCTTTGGTGTATTTGTCATGACCCTTCAGGAACAACAAAGGCAAATAGCTATTGATGAGCAATCTGCCCGCGATCAGTCGATTGCCGGCCAGGGATTCTTAGCTCAATCGCTTGGTTTAGGAGGAACAGACGCTAACGGTCCCGCTGGCTGTGTAGATACAATAAAAGATCTCGGTCCATTTCAGGAGGTAATCAAGAAAGGTCGCTGCACCTTCCAGGGAAAAATTGTTACACCTAATAAAATATTTAGCGACACGGCTGTAAATGCCCTGGACAAGAAACTAGGCAGGGTAGGTGGAGCTACCAAGTTGACCGACGTTATATTGCGACTAGTTGATGCTGTCACTACTGCTTTAACTAATAAGCTATTCAGCTTAGGCGGACAAAAATCATATGAAGAAGATTTCGGGAGCGATGCATCCGGTTCCTTCGATACTAGCGACGAACCAAAAACTGATCCAATTATTGGCGGCCAGAGTGCGTGCTTTAATGACTGCACGCAAGTAAAAGAAAATACTTGCACCCAAAAGGCCAAAACTATTGAAGAGATAATTGATCAGCCCGCGTTTGATGCCTGTATGAATGAGGCGCGTAACACC
>CAYIXQ010000003.1:8810-42081 GCA_964367475.1 uncultured Candidatus Saccharibacteria bacterium
AGAGATAATTGATCAGCCCGCGTTTGATGCCTGTATGAATGAGGCGCGTAACACCTGCCTCACCCAGTGCTCTAACCCATTTTCGCAATGATGAAATTATCTGCCGTTTGTTTTTCATGATTAACCCCCTAATTAAAATTAAACGATACTCTAAAATGGCGGCTTTTGTTGTATTGTTGTTGGTTTTTCCAACTCACTCAGCTTTAGCAGATGTCGTTGATGAAATCACTATCTTAACCTTCTTATCTACCGCCCTGAGTTTCTTTTCTTGGATGTTGGGTTTGATGGCCGCTATTTTTGATTTCTTTGTTAATGGATTCTTTCTGCCGCCACAAGTCGAGGCTACCTGGGCGCTTATTAGAAATTTTATAAATATGTTCTTTATCTTGATCATGATCGTCATGGCTTTCGGCACTATATTTGAAATCGAAAAATACTCTTGGCGACAAATGTTGTTGCGATTGATTGTTATCGCCTTATTCGTAAATTTCAGTTTTGCCATCGGTGTTTATTTGGTAGATATCTCAAACTCCCTAATAAACTTGTTCATAAAACCCATTGGCTCAATCACTGGTACGCTCGGACAGGGTTTTGGTCTTGGTAAATTAAGCAGTTCCGGCATAATTAGCGAAACCGCTTTAAATTTTTTCAAAGCCATTTTTACAACTAATAAAATAGGGGCGATTGTTACCGCTATTTTCAGTCTTATATTTGTATCTGTGGCTTTTTTCGCTTTGACTTATGCGGCCATTTTCGCTGTGGTTAGGATTCCGATGATTTGGTTTTTGTTGGTAGTTTCTCCCGCCGCTTGGGTAGGATCAATCTTGCCCAACCTGCGAGCGAAAACTTGGAGTAAATGGTGGAAAGAATTTATTGGTTGGACATTTTTTTTGCCCGTTTATATTCTAATACTCGCCTTTGGGGCAATCTTTATTAATTCAAAGGGGACAATAAACTCATATATTGCAACCACTAATACAGCCAGTCAATACGGCAGCACTTTATCGTTTCTTTTCAATCTATTTAGTTTAGGTGACATATTTTACTATACAATCACTCTAATTATTGTGGTGGGTGGGCTCCAGATTGCCAAAGAAATTAGTTTTCTCGCCGGCACCCAAGCCGTGGCCATGTTTGATAAAATCGAGAGCAAAGTTAATTCGGCCGCCAAAGCGACCGGTCGCTACGGGGCAAGGGTGACGGGATTGAGTGCCTTGCAAAAAGGCGCAAAATCTACACTCGAGCGAATTAAGGAGGAGGGACTGCCAGCTGAAAGATTTGGTGCTTTACGCTATATGTATAGGGGCGAGCAAGCTGAAAGGCAGCGCACGGCGGGGATGGGAGAAAGGCTGCAAACTGCGCTTGGTTATAGACCCGACCTGGCTGGCCAAAAAGAATTCTTGAATCGAGCTAATAAAGAATACGAAAATATCAAACAACAATATGATCTTGGTAGAATTAATATAGCTGGCATCAGAACGGGAGTAAGTCGGTTTAATGCTAATACGACACAAGGATTTGCCTATAGAAAAATGCTTGGAGAAGTTGGCCAACTTGATCAAGCGACCGCCCATGATACCATTAGATCCCTTGAAAGAAATCCTTATGCGGCAGTTAATTTCATAAAAAATTCCAGTAGCAAGGGTAGGTTGTCTGCTTTATCCCCGGCTGAGATCGGGGCTATGGCATCCGCCGAAAGGTATACAACGCCTACTGGTATTGTTAGAGATTACAGTGACCTGAGAACAAATATCGGTGCTCGCAAAGAGTTATTCAGACATATTCAAGGAGACGCTCGGGTAGCTTCAGGATTAACCGGTCCCCAATTTGATCAGGCAATGACACTGTTTGGCGGAAGGACAACGGCCGAAGGCTCAAATTTCCTAAAAGAAGTAGGGAAAGTCAGACCGGACTTGGTTGCTGATTACAATGTTGTCTACCCACCAGATCCAACTAGGATATTAACACGACTTCAGTATATCGAGAGTTTAATAACATCCGCCAAGGATATTGCCAACATACCTTATGCTGTCACTGGTCGTAACATCTGGGCAATTGATCTCGATTTTCGGGCGGCTTTGCAGAACTTACTTCGCAGAGGAACTTTCCGCCGTAGGAGCCAGTTTAGGGCAAATCTTGAAGATGCAATAACTGAAACCGGCCGTGATGTGGCCCTGAAACTGGCTGTTGTGGCTGCGCTTGCGTAAATAAAATGAATGAACAAAACATAAATTCTCAGATTATAATTTCAGAAGAAGATTATCTTTTTACTCCGTATAACATTGGTTTAGAAAATTTTGATTCTGCGGCTTTTAGTTCTTATGTATCAAAAATCCTTACGCTTCCTAAACCGGTCATAAAACTTGTGATGAGTTACCCGACGGCTGAATATTTATACAAACTATCACTGAAATATTCGCTAAATATTAATCAGCGTAACGATCTAACTCGCATATTAAGAGATCTACTCTTAGACAGTCTGCATAGTCAAGATTTAATATCACAACTTTCTGTCAAACTTGCAATTGGCCAGGACACAACTGAAAGAATTGTTTCTGATATTGCGCGAGAACTACTAGCGCCAATAAAAAATTGGATTAGTGTCGAATCGTTCCTGCCTCTACGCTTTCCATCGGAAAATCGGGTTGAACATGAGCAAAAAGTCGTACCTGAAAAGAAAGAAACTCAATCACTCCACGAACAAAACATTTCCAACGTTGTTGATCTGCGGGAGACAAAATAAAAAAAGGCTGGTTTGCCCTTTTATTTAAAAAATTGCTTAAACGTGTGCTCGTTGTATCTTTCTTTTTCTTTGCTGGCTTTTCTTTCTTTTTCCTCCGTTCTACGAGTTTCTGCCAAGTTCAAGGACTCGAAATAGTTCCCTAGGTAATTGAATTCTTCCTGGTTGGAGGCCAAAGAGTATTCTCGGCTCATAATTATGGACCAATCGTACCATTTTCTCAAAAGCTTTGCCACGAGTTTATATACCGTAGTGTCACCTTGCCTCTCTTCCCTAAATTCGACTTTTACCTCTCCTTCAGAACTGTTTTTTACAAACTCGACAAAATTGTAGTCGCGGTTGATGTTACCAGCTAGTCTTTTGGTTCCGACTTGGGCGTCTTGAACCCACCGCACCATCTTTGCTAGTTCCGGATCCAGCATAAGTTCCCTCCTTAATCAAATTCACCCTTTAAGAATTTCCTTAGATTCTCCTCGGCTTCTTTCCTGCCTCTTTCTCTTTGCGCCCTGGAGAATGCTGTATCGTTAGCTATTTTTTGCCTTGTGATATGTTCGAAATAGGAATCAAAATACTGAAATTCTTCCCGGTCTTCTTCACAGTAAATTCTGGAAAAGATCAAATTCACGGCTCCTCCAAACCACACGCAAACCAAAAAGCGTGGCTTGGGAAATAATGTTTTCTCAATAACAGCATACAGTCTTCCCTTGCTAGTTTCCTTCTCGAATTTAACACTCCCCTTATCCATGTTTGGGTACTCCGGATAGAAGGAAACAACCCGCATCTGACGTATTCTCAACAAAACTTGCCTTAACTCTTCCGAAAACATATTAACACCACTCCTTTCGGCTTTTCTGTTATAATTTAATTGTGGAAGATCCGAGGCTGTTATATTGATAACAGATTCTTTAGTTTTAGTCAAATGAGACGTTATGCGTTTTCAGGTACCACAATTCATTGAAACCGAAAGTAAAATTATCGGCCCGCTCACCATCAAGCAGTTCATGTACTTGGCGGCCGGGGGAATTTTAGTTTTTGTTCTGCGCTATGTATTTTACAACCTTTTTTACTGGTTATTGGCCAGCGCGCCAATCGTTTTTTTAGCCGTCGCCTTGGCATTTTACCGAATTGACGGCATTCCCTTGCCCCGCTACATGATGCTGGCGGTATATTTCCTGACCGGTCCCAAAAAATATATTTTTAAAAAAGGCGGGGGCATCAATGGCTCTGAGCCCATTCTTCCGGGAGAAAACATCAACCATGGCAACTAACAAACCGGTCAAAGAATCAACCACCAAGGAATTCGTGGAAATAGCCAGCATCCGGGGATCTGTTTTAATTTTGAAAAATGGCTCGTTGCGGTCCATCGTCAGGGTCAGTTCCATGAACTTTGAACTGAAATCAAATGATGAGCAAATTGCCATTATCCGCGGATTTCAAAATTTTCTCAACTCAATCGATTTTCCTCTACAAATTACGGTTAGTTCCCGGAAACTTGATATTAATCCCTATTTAAAATCGCTGGATGAGCTGATGGAAAAACAGTCCAATGAATTGTTGCGTATTCAGTTGGCCGAGTATTCCCGCTTTGTGCGCGGCCTAACCGAGCTGGGCGACATCATGGCCAAAACCTTCTATATTGCCGTTCCTTTTTATGTCGTCGAAGACACGAAAGGTCGGACTGGCCCGTTGGATACCTTTAAAAGTATTTTTTCGCCATCGACTTTTGTAAAAACCATCAGCGAAGAGGATCTTGAAAATTATCGCCTTCAGATTAATCAAAGAATAGATATTATCGTTGAGGGTCTAAGCGGCATGGGACTGGAAACAAAAACCCTAGCCGAAGATGAACTAATTAACTTGTTTTATCAGTTCTATAATCCGGGCCACACTTTCAGCTCGTAATTTCATAATTATGCCACTATTTGGAAAAAAAACTGAAACCCTGGCCTCTAGTCAGCCAGAGAATCTCAAACTCATTGATGATATTTTGGCGCCTTCGGCGGTTAATGTGGCTGCTAACTACATCCAGATCGGCGAGAAATTTGCCCGGACTCTGTTTGTGGCTACTTATCCAAGATACTTAAACACCAATTGGTTTTCACCGATTATCAATTTGGAGAAACCCATGGATGTCGCTATCTACGTTCACCCGGAAGACACGGGAGAAATTTTGAAACGTCTCCGTGATAAGCTTGGCCATTTCGAAGCCCAAATCATGGAGGATAATGCGGCCGGCAAAGTGAGGGATCCGATTCTAGAAACTGCCATCAATGATATTGAAGAGTTGAGGGATAAACTCCAGCAGGGAACTGATAAATTTTTCGAGTTGGGGGTATATATGACTATTTATGGGGATTCAGTCAAGGAACTGGATGAAACCGAAAACAAGATCAAGGCCATTCTAGATGCCCAGCTGATTTATACTAAGGAAACCACTTTCCGCATGAAAGAGGGGATTTTTTCAACCCTACCCCTCAATGACGACCAGTTAAATGTACACACCTCGCTTAATACGGAACCTATTTCTTCGCTTTTTCCATTTGTCTCTTACGATCTAACTTCGGACAACGGGATTCTTTATGGTATTAATACCCATAACAATTCATTAGTGCTTTTTGATAGGTTTAGTTTAGAGAATGCAAACCAAGTTGTGTTCGGAAAAAGCGGTTCCGGAAAATCTTACAGCGTTAAGCTTGACATCTTACGAAGTTTAATGTTCGGCATGCAAATATTTATCGTTGATCCTGAAAACGAGTATAAATTTCTTTCTGATACTGTGGGTGGGACAGCGGTAAAAATTTCTATTTCTTCCGACGATCACGTGAATCCATTTGATTTGCCGCGGCCATTGCCGGATGAGAATCCAGCCGATGTGCTGCGCTCCCACATTCTTAATCTTTCTGGCCTGCTTAAGCTCATGTTGGGATCACTGACGCCGGAAGAAGATGCCATTCTGGACGAGGCCATTACTCAAACTTACGCTATTAAAGACATCACGCCAAATTCGGATTTCAAGAATACGGCGGCACCTTTGATGTCCGACCTGCAAAAAGTACTTGAAGGCATGACTGGCACCCAATCGCTGGTTACCCGTCTAAAAAAATATACCGAGGGAAGTTTTGCCGGTTTTCTGAATAGTCCCACCAATATTCCGTTGGACAATCAGTTAGTGACCTTCAGCATTAGAGACATGGAGGAAGAGCTCCGTCCCATTGCCATGTATTTGGTCCTAAATTATATCTGGACTCAAATCAGGGCTGAGCTAAAAAAACGCCTCCTCATCGTGGATGAGGCGTGGTGGTTGCTGAAATATGATGTCGGCGGTCAATTCCTACTGAACGTGGCCAAGCGGGCGCGCAAGTATTTCCTAGGTCTGACAACCATTTCTCAAGATATTCCGGACTTTATGAATTCGCCTTATGGTAAGCCGATTGTCACTAACTCTTCGCTTCAACTTTTGCTTAAGCAGTCGCCTGCTTCAATTGAATTGGTGAAACAGACTTTCAATTTGACCGACGCGGAAAAATATTTTTTGCTGGAGTCGCGGGTGGGGCACGGCTTGTTTTTCGCCGGCCAGAACCACGTCGCTCTGCGCGTGGTAGCCTCTTACGCCGAAGATCAAACTATTACCTCTGATCCGCGGCAAATCCTTGAAATCGAAGAAGCTAAAAAAGAGCTTGCCCAAACACCATAAAAACGCAGATTAATTAAGTTCATAGTATGGATTTGACGCCCGCGGAACAGCAGAATCAGTATGACCTTGCCGTAGCTCGTGCCCAACAGCGAGAGTTTTATGATGTTAAGGCTCGGGCTAGCGTGGTCAGGCCACCCTCCAAGCCAAAATACGCCTTCTTATTTTTAGTGGCCTTGATTGGCGACCTGGTTGATTGGTTATCATTAACCGGAATTGGCCTAATTGTAACATACTTAGTTGATATATTTGTAGGCGTCGTATTGCTGTTGGCTGGTGTGCGGGCAAATTCAAAGTTAAAGGCGATAAAAAAATTTCAAGATGAAATTTCCCAGAATCTCGCTCATATTGAAAGGAGGCTTGTTTTTTATGCCCAAAATTACCGCCGGGCGCTGGTGGCCTCCAGAAAAGTTAAGGTTTTAAGGCGTCCGGTCAGACAAATTGCCCTGAAAATCTCTAAATTAATAAAGTCTGTTGGCAGAAACCCGGCTATGAAAAATATGGCAGCGATCGTGGCAGATTTATTTCCCTTTCTAGAGTTAGTCCCCTGGCGGACATTAAGCATCTATTTGACCTACCGCGATGAGAGCAAAACTTATGAAGAATCTTTGCCTTTTATTGAAGAATACGCTCTCGCTAAAAACGAAGAGTTAACGGCCTCTCAAGAATACCGCCAGACCATGGCTGAAGAATTCGCGCCTGAAGACAAAACAGACCCGTCCTTGTCCACCTAGACAAAATGAAAGCGATTAAATATTTTGTCCTGGTAGTTCCCGCTTTCACAATTATAATTCTTTTTCTCAACTTTCTCTCGACGGGATTTGGTTTTTCAATTATCCCGGGAAGGTCAACGATTATTGGCCATTCAATTATTGAACGTTTTAACGTTGTGGAAGAAAGGCGGAACCCGCCCCAGGAACCAGTAAAGCTTTCCAATGATAGGGTATTTTTTCCTATCTTTGATTCGGCGAGGAAAAGTGTTTTTTATTATGAGCCGGGGACTGGGTTTATTAAATCAGTTGCCCTATCGAACATTAACGGCGATTTTGTGGCCCCGGTCATGGTGGCGGAGATTAAACCCCGTCTTGAGGAAATCAGGTGGCTATCGTCCGGTAAAAGTCTAATTGCTATGGCGGGGGATGTTAGTTATTATTACGACTTGTCAGGCAATTATGTTCGCCGTCTGAACAAACCGCTATTCGATTCCACTCTTTCCGTCAGGGATTATAGGGTAGCATTTTTGGATTATGATGAAATGGTTGGGAAGGGTTATATTTCGGTATATTTACCGGCCGATGATTTAGTTAAGAAAATATTGCCTACTCGTTCCCAAAATTGGGAAGTGGCCTGGGCAAGCCAAGACAGTTTAAGCTTGATTAATTGGCCCGGGTCACGCCCCTCGGAAAATTACCTTTTTATTTTAAATGTTAACGATGGCAGTCTGCGGAAATTACTCGAAGGACGTAGTGGACTTGAGGTGGTATGGTCACCATTGGGCACGGCTTTCATTTTCTCGGAGACGGATCGGTTGGGCAATGTTCAGCTTAGTTTTTTTGACGTGAATTCGGCAACCGAAAAACGTATTGGTGATAACCTCCATGCCTCCAGTTGTATCTGGGACAATAAATCTCGGGGTATTTTTTGTTTTGACGAAAAGTTCTTGGTTTATATTAATATCGGGCCGGACAAACAAAAAACCATCATTCGTCAGGTTGATGCGGCGTTGATCGACACGGGATCGCTGTTTTTAACCGGCGATGAAAAATATTTAATATACAAAAGTCGAGCCGATTCTAAGCTGTATGGCCTCTGGTTAGATTGGTGATTGTTTGGTTCTCTAAACCTCGCGCAGATTCTCGGTTTTTATACCGCCCAACAGATAGAGAACAGGGAAATAGATCAATGAGGCCAAGGTGGCCCAAATAAATGAAAAGTGTAAAGGATGCACCATGGCCACGGTGATGATCGCTGCCAGTAACGACTTCAGGAAAACCCTACTTCCAAACATCACCCCGGTCTCTTTTTTAATTAACCAAAACAGTAAGATTGTAACTAGTAGTTCTGTAACCACTGTTGTTCCGGCCGCAGCATAATATGAGTACTTTGGGATAAAAAAAATATTGGCCCCGATATTGAAAATGGCACCGACAAAATATATCCACATGCCTTTTTTTTGGAGGTCAAGAGCGATCAAAGCATTACCGCCCAGATTGCCAAAAAAAATCAAAAATATTGCCACGCTTAAAATGCGAAGGATGGAAATTGACTGAACAAACTGCGCGCCCCCGATCAGATTAATGATATCGGCGGCGCGGAGATATATGAAAACCATGGTAGGAACGGCAAAAATCGATAATACGTCAAAGCTTTTTTTAAAAATAACTTTAAAACTCTTACGATCATCGAGGGCGTGTCTGGACATCAGGGGCATCACCAGTCCGAGGTAGATGGCCGGAAAAAAAATAATAGTTTCGAGTACCTTGTATGCCGCCGAGTAGACGCCCACATCATAGGCCGGTCTCAACAAAGAGAGGAGTACTGTATCTAGCTTAAAGTACAGTAGGACAAAGACCAGGGAAACCGCCACCGGCAATGTGGTCGTTGCTATCTTGCGCCAATAAATAATATCGAAAGATAGCCCTACTCTTACCAATCTTCGGGAGAACCAGAAAATTAAAAGAAAATGAACAATTTCAGAAAAGACGACCGCCCATATGAAAAAACTTAAACTATTACCGTTTCGTACGGCCCAAAACACCAGACCAAGTTGCACGCCACGGGCCGCTACATCCGCTAGGGAAACGTAATATAATTTTAAGTGTTTCTGAAAAATACCCGTCAGCAACTGAACCAAAGAAGAGAATATCGAAAAAATTGAAGCCACTAAAATTCCGAGCTTTACCTCAATGGGATAATTGAGAAACAGGGCGGTCAAATTGCCGATAACCAGAAATAGTAAAAGGGCAAAAAGTCGCAGGCTTAGAACATTGCTCACGATCAGCTTTTCATCGGCATCGCGTCTGGATACCTCTCTCACAAGAATTGAGTATAGGCCAAGGTCGGCCAGAGTTGTAAAAATAAACAAATAGGCAAAGATCAGACTGTAGTGACCATAGCCTTCCGGTCCGAGAGCCCGCGTTAACAAACCAACAATAATTAAACTGATCCCGCCAAGAATTAGGCGGGAGAGAGCGGCAACGCCAAAATTAGAAGAGATGGTGGTCAAGTTCAGAGATTGAGGGGACTTATCACCACCCGGCGTCTTGGTTCTTCACCAATACTTTCCGTCTGAATATCTTTATACGAAGCGAGTTCCGAGTGTACAAGTCTTCTTTCATAAGCGCTCATGGGCAGTAAAGCTTCGGCTTTTTGAGTACTAATCACCCGCTGGGCCGCACCGTGGGCCAGCGCCAAAACTTGGGTAGTCTTTGATTTTCGATAGTCATTAATGTCAATCACAAAACTGCCTCGCGTTTCTCCGGGACTTGTTTTTCTTGAAACAATCAGTCTGATTATATGCTCCAGGGCACCCAAATTCTGGCCGTTTTTTCCAATTAGCATACTTAAATCACGGTCGGACTCGATTGATACCATCGCAAAATTTTCACGAGTAGCTTCATTTTCCATAAGCTGCACCTGCCCCTTAAAGTCAAACTTATCTAAAATATCTTTGGTCACCTGAATAATTATTTTTTTGATATCAGCATTGTCTATCATAATTAGAATTTATGCGCTATTAATATTTTCTCTTAATAAGCAGTTGTTCGAAGATTGAAAATAGGGTAGTCACTACCCAATAAATTACCAGTCCCGTCGGTAAATTCCAGGAAATTATTATAACCATAACCGGAAAGAAATACAACATTTGCCTGCTCATCATGGCCGCGGTGATATCTTGACCTCCGGATGGATTAGTATTTACGGCGGCAAGTTTTGATTGAACGAACTGGAGGGCACCCGCCGTTACCGCCAGTAGGGGGCTTTTCTGTGAAAGATTGATTAAGCCAAGCGAAATGTTATTTATCGTGCCCGGACTGCTTACAAAAGAGTAAAGGGAATTCAGACTATTTGGCTCCAGTCCGAGCCTAAATGCCTGATACAGGGCAATTAAAACCGGCAGCTGTATGAGTATGGGAAGACAACCGGAAAAGGGGTTAACATTGTGTGTTTTATATAATTCAAGCGTGGCCCGACTCAACGCCGGCCGATCATTTTTATATTTTTCTTGCAGTTCCTTAATTTTTGGTTGCAGTCTGGCTAGCTCTCGCTGTGAGCGCAGGGTTTTTAAAGAAAGGGGAACGAAAATTAGTCTTATTATGACAGTCAGAATAACAATGGCCACGCCAAAATCCTGCCCTGGCATGAGATTATAAATCAATACCAGGGCGTTGAATATCGGCCTGAAAAAAATTTCATTAAATAGTTGGGTCATAAGATTGGTTTAGTCGGTGACAGGGTCGACGCCTCCCCTCGAAAACGGGTGGCATCTTAAAATCCGCCGCGCGGACATGGTGGCTCCCTTGCTCAAGCCATGTCTTTCTATGGCTTGATAGGCATATTCGGAACATGAGGGGTAGAAGCGGCATCTGGAAGCTCCAACTAATGCCCGCCCATGGTCCGGTGAAAAACTTTTCTGATATATTCGTATGATTTTAAGGATTAAGCTTTTCATTTTTAACTTGACCATAAATGGTTTTGATGACTTTTTCGAATTCGCTCTTGATTTCTCGAACTGACTTACCTACGATGGGTGGAGAAGCAGTTATGATTATATCAAAATATTTTTTGGAATAATCAAGTTCCTTGATAACGGCGGAGATTAATCTTTTTATTCTATTCCTAATGACCGCCTTCTTGGAAATCGCCATTGGCACCACAATACCAATGCGGCTGGCACTCAAAGGACTCTCCAGGAAACGCATAAAGAAAAAACTGCTTTTTACAGTTTTTCCTTCTTTAAACACCCTTTGAAATTCTTTGGGCGAGACTAGCCTAAAACTTTTTGGCAGGGCCATGGTTGTAGCTAAACAATTAGCCTATATCTGCCTTTTTGGCGGCGGCGGTTTATCACTTTGCGCCCGTTTTTACTCCTTGCCCTTTTGAGAAAACCGTGTTTAACTTTACGCTTTTTCTTTTTGGGATGATATAGGGTTATTTTCATAAAACAGTAGGCAAAACCATTAATTCATCTTACCAAAACGAGCCGCTTAGTCAAACCAATTACCCGCCTTGAAAATAATCCACTTTTTATACACACATTGTCAACGTAACAGATATGTTGAGAGTTGGAACGTTAAATTATACTTAACCTATCATCTAATGTTGTGAGTAAGATTTTTAATACCGTCTTAATTCGTAATAAATTGGGATGACCAACGAAGAACTTTGGAAAGCAGTCTTGGGCGAGATGGAAATATCCCTTTCTAGGGCAAATTTTACGACCTGGTTTAAGGGCACCACTATTATTTCCAATGCTAATGGGGCTATTTTAGTAAGTGTGCCCAATGGCTTTGTTAAAGAATGGCTTGAGAACAAATTTAATAAGCAAATATTCACGGTGATTCAAAATTATTTTTCTGAAATTAGGGAAATTAAATATATCATTGGTTCCGCTCGGATGGGCCCGCCTATTCCCAAGAGGGATTTTAGCCAATTTATTCCAGAAAAGATTAGCGAGGAAAAGCAGGATGCCGATATCGACAAGGCTACTAATCTCAACCGGCGCTACTCTTTTGACTCTTTTGTTGTTGGGCCAAACAATGAATTGGCGCACGCGGCCAGTTTAGCGGTTGCCAGAAGTCTAGGTAAGCTTTACAATCCATTATTTCTTTACGGGGGGGTAGGCTTGGGCAAGACTCACCTCCTGCAAGCTACCGGGAATGTTGTGGCCGCGACGGCGACAGAAAGGAAGATATTATACATTTCATCGGAAAGGTTGACCTCCGACATCGTTGAATCCCTTAAAAACAAAACTATTGAGGAAATGAAGCAAAAATATGCTCGTTTGGATTTATTAATTGTTGATGATATCCAATTTATTGCTGGAAAAGAACGGACGCAAGACATATTTTTTTCTACCTTTAATGAACTTTATGGAAAAAATAAACAGATCATTTTGTCGTCCGATCGGCCCCCCAGCGCTATACCCGCCCTCGAAGCTCGCCTGCGGTCTCGATTTGAGGGCGGTATGATTGCTGATATTGGCATCCCTGATTTTGAAACCAGATTAGCGATATTAAAAATAAAATCAAAAGATAAAAATTTTGAAATTGATAATGACTCTTTGAGCTACATTGCCTCAAATATCCAGAAGAATATTCGTGAACTCGAGGGCGCTCTGAATAGAATTATCGCTTTTAGCCAAATCTACAACAAAACCCCCGATCTTAAGGAAGTTAAAAAGCTTTTAGCGGCTTATTTGAGCACGCCCTACCGCAAAACCACCCACCAATCGATCCTTAAATCGGTGGCTGATTTTTACGGTGTCACACTCAATGACCTAACCAAAAGAAGCCGAAAAAAAGAAGTGGTCAGGCCTCGCCAAATTGCGATGTTTCTTTTAAGAGAGGAGGTAAAACTATCTTTTCCTGAAATTGGCTCTAAACTGGGAGGACGGGACCATTCCACCGCTATTCATGCTTATGAAAAAATTAAAAACGAAGAGGATTCCAATGAAACAACCAAACAAGAATTGGTTCTAATCAAAGAGAGGATATATCAGACTTTTGAAAATTCCTAAACTTAGTTAATAAATTGTTGGTAATTATGTTTGTAGGTGATGGGTAATTTACTCGCGGTCTGTCTAGATAAAGATCTGGAAGAATATATTCAGTAGGTACCCGGTATTTATCCAGTGGTTTATTAATAATCTATTCACAACTTAGGTTATCAAAAAGCGCAGTTATTACTTAAATATTGAAAAAATATCTGACTTCTCAACACCCTTAATAATAATGATTAAATTTATTTATCTATGAATATAATAATAAATCAAGAAAGTCTTCGTCGCGCTGCCCATATGGTCGAAAGGCTTGTTTCTAAAAACGTATCCTTACCGATTTTAAATACTATTTTATTGAAAACCGAAAATGGACGCTTAAGGCTTTCCGCCACCAATTTGGAAATGGGAATTAACTACTGGATCGCTGCCAAGATAAACCAGGAGGGAGAGGTAGCTGTGCCCGCGCGGGTATTTTCTGATTTTATTAATAATATAAAGGATGAAAAAACCACCCTTGTTTCCAATAAGAATGTAATTACCATTAATTCTGACCATTACCAAACGACAATTTTGGGCACTGAAACAAAGGATTTCCCCTTAATTCCGAGGGTGAAGAATGCCATCCAGTTTAAGATTGATAGTCAAGATTTAATAAGTGGATTGAATAGCGTACTTGATTCTGTTTCACTGTCAGAAACTAGGCCCGAGATCAGCGGGGTGTTTGTTAATATATTAAAAGAAAAGGTAGAATTTGCAGCCACCGATAGTTTTAGGCTGGCGGAGAAAATCATCAACCTAAATAGCGGTATCAATAAAAGTATTATTATTCCTAGAGCTGCCGCTCTTGAGTTGTCAAAAATAGCGGAAAGTACCGAGGGCGAAATCACTATTGCTATTTCTGATAATCAGATATTTGCTCTCGGCAGCGATTTTGAGTTTATCTCTAGATTGATAGATGGTCACTATCCTGAATATAAGAAGGTGATACCAGAAAAATTCATATCCTCGGTAAAAATTAACAAAGGCGACCTGGAAAGAAATATCCGATTGGCTAGTATTTTTTCCTCTAGTATATTTGATGTAAAACTAAAAACCGACACTGTTTCAATGCAAATCGCCGCCAAGAACAGCGACCGGGGCGAGATCCTTGCTTCCATCCCATGCCAGTCAGAAACAGAGCCATTTGAAATATCCGTCAATTATCGTTATTTACTCGACGGCTTAAGGGTTATCCCCGGGGAAAACATTCTAATTCAGTTTACCGGTGACGGTAGCCCGCTGGTTTTAAAGTCTGAAAATGAAAAAAACCAAACCTACGTCATAATGCCACTAAGAAGTTAACATGGAAAACCTAGACCTAAAACTTAGGAAGATAAAAGAAAACATTCAAGCTAAAGAAAAAGCGGATAGGATCTTAAAAGCGGGCGTTAGAAAGGTGTTGCTTTTGACGGTGGGAGATAATACTATTCTCGATGAATTCTATCTTAAAGCGGGTAAGCTAATATTACAAGCGAAAAACAAACCCAGTGCCAATGAGTTGTTTTTAAAAAAAGAGATGATTTTAAATCTCCTTTCCAGGGAGATGCCTACGGTAGTAATAAAGGAGATGATAGTCCGCTAGCCGTAACCCAAGACTGTACGGCCCATTCCCAATTATGGTATTGTGGATCACTTGCAGGGATCAAGGGCGGATCGCCCAGCGGATTATTTCTGTCAACGTAATGTAATATGGAATGAATGCCGTCTGTTTCCTGATAATTCCCATTTAACATTATTTTTTCCGTTATCACTGGATCTGGTTTGATAAACTCTTCAGGAGAAGTGCCCTCCAGAGCGCGCCCCATAAACTCGTGCCACAACGGGCCAGCCGCCGAAATACCGGCACCTTGGCGAGTCATGGGCTTATTGTCATTGTTTCCCGTCCAGACCCCGGCGACTAGCGATGGCGTGTAGCCAATTAGCCAACCATCTCTATTTTCTTGGGTAGTACCAGTTTTAGCGGCCACCGGCCAGTCGGGGAAATAAAGATAGCTGTTAAATCCAAACACCGGACTGCGAGCACGATTGTCAGATAAGATGTCATTTAATAACCTGGCCACTTGGACATCTACTACTCTTTCCTGATCGTCCTTATATTGCTCGAGTACAGTACCATCAGCTGCCACTACCTTGAGAATAAAAGCCGGAAGTTGTCGCAGACCATCGTTGGCGAAGACGCCATAGGCCATTACCATATCTATTAAGCGCACCTCTCCGCCTCCAAGAACCAGAGATAAACCATAGCGCGCGCGATCGTTCAGGGTGGTAATGCCCAAATCTTTAGCCAGATCAATCGTCTCATTTACTCCAGCCAGGTAAAGCACTTTGACCGAAGGAATGTTTAAGGATTGGGCCAGGGCGTTGCGAGCAGTGACGGGTCCGCGAAACCCGCCATCATAATCTTGGGGGTGGTAGCACTTCAAGCCATAGACATCCACCTCCTGCTCGCCGGACGAGTTGCAGTTAGGGTTAAACTCCGTTTTGATATCAAAAAGAATAGTTGAGTCGGTAAAGCCTTTTTGTAAAAACTTTGCGTAGGCAAAAGGCTTAAAGCTCGAACCGGGCTGTCTAAAACCTAACGCAACATTAAAATTCCCGTCGTTCTCAATGTCGAAATAATCCCTCGAGCCGACCATGGCTAAGATCTGACCGCTTTTAGGGTCGGCCGAGACCAGAGAAGCATTATTAGCTTTATATTTTTCAGCATTGGTTTGACCGTGTTTTGTAACCACGTCTTCGGCTATTGCCTGAAGATTTGTATCTAGCGTGGTGACAACTTTCAAACCCCCATTCTGGACCATGTCTTCACCGTATTTATTAATTAGGTATTCACGGGCCATCAATACAAAGTGCGGCGCGACGATATTTTCTCGAGGGGGCCGTAGTTTAGGTTGCTCGGTAATTGTTCCCTCGAGCGTTGAATCATCAATATATCCGAGATCATTCATGCGTTCAAGGATGTAATTTCTCCGCTGAATCAATTCAGAAAAATGATTGCCGTAAGGGGAATAATAACTGGGAGCTTTAGGCAGGCCCACCAAAAGAGCTGCTTCCGCCAGCTTAAGGTTGGCAGCAGGCTTGCCAAAATAAGTCTGACTGGCGGCCTCAATGCCATAAGCATTCGATCCGTATGGAATTTGGTTTAGATACATCCAGAATATCTCGTCTTTGGTAAACTCACGCTCAACTTTTATGGATAAGACAACCTCCTTGATTTTACGACTGATGGTTTTTTCATCACTAAGCAATGATTTTTTAATTAACTGTTGGGTAATGGTGGATCCGCCCTGGGAGGCGCTTAGACTGGTCAGGTCTTTGTAGAGCGCTCTTAAAATCCCGGTAAAATCAATACCGCGGTGGGTGTAGAATTCACTGTCTTCCGAAGCCAGCGTCGCTTTTTTTACCGAATCAGGAATTTGATCCCAGGGGATAATGGTTCTCTTCTCTTCACCATGTACGTCATAGAGAATAGTGGTTTCAGTCCGGTCGTAAATTTTGGTAGATTCGTTTATGCGTCTGGCGGCAATTACAGACGGATCGGGTATTTGGGCGGAGTAATAAGCAAAAGCGCTCAATAAAAAAACTAAGCCTATAATGGCCAGAGAAATACCCGCAAGGAGCATTTTTTTGACAGCTCTAAAAGCCGATTTTTTCATTATGATAGTGAAAATAATTTTGGCACAAACCCGGGTTATTTACAAGGTATAAGGCTTAAAGCTATGATGATAAAGATATGTTTGATAAAGTAATCACAAAAAAAAACGAGGTGGAAAAAATCTTTGGCCGCTATGTGGAAGACATTTTTCCTTCAAAGGAAAAGGCGATTGAGCTACTTACTTCTGGTAAAAAACTAACATTTTATCTTGGGATTGATCCTACCGGGCCGGATATTCATCTGGGCAATGCTACTAATCTTTTAGTTTTAAGGACAATTATGAATCTAGGTCACCGGGTGATCTTGCTTATTGGAGACTTTACGGCCCAAACCGGAGATCCCACCGATAAAGCAGCAACCAGAAAAGTTTTGAGTAGGGATCAGATACGGAATAATATGGAAACCTATCTTAAACAAGTCGGGAGAGTCTTAAAAAGAAACGCTTTTGAGACCAGCTATAACAGTAAATGGCTTGGGAAAATGACTTTTGATCAATTAAGGCTTGTGTTTCGACAATTTACGATTCAACAGTTGATTGCTAGAGATATGTTTAAGAAAAGAATCAGTGAGCAAAAACCCATTACCATCGAAGAATTTATTTACCCCTTAATGCAAGGATATGATTCTGTAGCGATGAATGTTGACGGAGAAATAGGAGGGACTGATCAAACTTTTAACATGATGATAGGACGTGATTTGGTGTTAGCCATGTTAAAAAAAGAGAAAATTGTGATTACGACAAAGTTGTTAGAAGATCCGATTACTGGCAGAAAAATCATGAATAAGAGTGAAGGGCAATACATTTCTCTTAACGACTCGCCCCGAGATATGTTTGGAAAAGTAATGGCCATGCCCGATCGTACCATCCTACCACTTTTTAATTTAACGACGATGGTGGCGGATGAGAAAATTCATGATGTCAAGCAAAAACTTGGCCGGGGCGAGAACCCCAAAGATGTTAAAATCGAATTAGCTTATGAATTGGTCACCATGTATCATAGCCCCAAAGAAGCCGAGCGAGCCATGATTGAGTTTGAAAGGGTTTTTTCAAAAAAAGAGCTGCCCGATGATATTAAGGTATTTTCACCAACAGCCCACGACATCATAAGCGTGCTGATTGATTCTGGGATGGTGCATTCTAAATCAGAGGCTAGGCATTTAATCGACCAAAATGGGGTAGAGATAAACGGTGAAAAAATCCGGCAGTGGGATCAATTGATGAAATCGGGAGACGTCATCAAGGTTGGACCTAGGAGATTCCTGAAGATCAGATAGATTCTCCAAAATAACAAAATCCCCCCAAGGGGGATTTTGTTATTGGAGCTGCATAGACACTTCAGCATCTGATTTTTCCTTATCTTCTTTATCTTTATCAGACTCCGGGTCTGCTTCTTCCACATCGCCTTCTTCCGCCGTCTCCAGTTCATCCAGAGAATAGCGATATTCTTCTTTTAACATTTCCTCCTGCCGCCTTATCTGGGCCCAGTACTGCTCGTGCCCCAAAGCACGAATCCTACCCGGCCGGATAAATCGGAAATATTTATGTTAATACACTATAGTATTTGCGCAGCAAATTGCAAGAGCCAGCGCATCCGCTACGTCGTCCGGCCCCGGGATGTTTTTTTGACCCAAAATAAGTGACACCATGCGCTGTACTTGATCCTTTTCCGCCCGGCCGTAGCCAGACACCGCCTGTTTAACCTGCAGCGGCGTAAATTCATCAATGGCCACGCCACTATTGACGGCGGCCAGCATTATTACCCCCCGTAGCTCACTGACCTGAATTACAGTTTTACTGTTTTTGAAAATAAATAAACTCTCAAGCGAGATTTTATCAGGCTTATGCTTGGCAATGAGCTTATTAA
The DNA here is from genome assembly GCA_964367475.1 of uncultured Candidatus Saccharibacteria bacterium. Classification (GTDB taxonomy): domain Bacteria; phylum Patescibacteriota; class Minisyncoccia; order 2-02-FULL-40-12; family IGHO2-01-FULL-4-A; genus CAYIXQ01. The sequence continues at coordinate 27,522 of CAYIXQ010000003.1, forward strand.
AAAAGTTATATACCGTGGCCACGCGTTCCCGGTTTTTGGTATTGGATGGGGTTTTGAAATCACCACAATCGACCATGATGTATTTTTTACCGTCAAAATCAATAATACCATAGCCTATTAAAGAAGTGCCCGGATCAATGCCAAGAATTCTCATAGTTGCTTAGATTTGAGTGCACCGATTCCACATCAGCGTGATCAGCCAACTCATCAAGTAGTTTTCTCAATTTTTTGATTACCGTCGGATCATTTATCTCGCTTGGATTTTGGGCCGACCAGTTTTCATCAAACATCCAGTTGAGAGATCCTTCAAGGACCATTTTAGCTTCATTTTTCATCAGGACGTTTTTAATTTCACCAATGGTCCGGTTCTTATTATCGGTGACGGCCTCAATCACAATGGCGATCGATCCCGGTCCCATAGCCTGAATGATTACCTCGTTTAGAGCGGCCATTTCCTTTTCGCCAGCCCTTTTAATGGCGCGTTCTATATTTTCCTTAGGCATATTAAAAGCCCGCGCTTCTTCAATGGCTGAATATAATCGGTAATTAGTGGCCGGATCAGTGCCTTCCCGCGCAAGTATAGCTATTTTTTTCGATAGTTTACTAAAAATTTGCCCCTTGTGCTGATCGCTTACCCCTTTCTTGTGTCGAATTTGTTGCCACTTATTATGTCCACTCATAGATAGTATTCTAGTTTCTCATGATTCTGGTTATGCAACGTTTACACCGGTGAATACGTCATTATGATCATCAGGACATACCTGATCAACGCAGAAGTAATCTACCCAATAAGACGTTTTTGAGAAGCGCTGTTTTCAAGATTGAGATGCTTAACGGCTAATTCTGTAATCATGCGTCCGCGCGCCGTCCGCGCCAGAAATCCTAGCTGCATTAAATAGGGCTCATAGACGTCCTCAATAGTCTCTTCTTCTTCAGAGATGGCGGCCGCGATAGATTTTAGGCCAACCGGGCCCCCGTTAAAATTCTTGTGTATTACTCCAAGTATTTTTCGGTCGGTAGCTTCTAGGCCCAATGGATCTATTCCCAGAAGAGTCAAGGCTTCAGCGGCGAGTCGGACGCTGATTATATTTTCTCCCCTTACCTGGCTATAGTCGCGGACGCGCTTTAGGAATCTATTAGCAATACGCGGAGTAAACCGCGAGCAGGCAGCGATTCTTGCTGTAGCATCGTTATTGATCCTGATCTTCAGAAGGCTGGCAGACCGCTTTAAGATTTGTTCCATTTCGTTTTGGCTGTAAAAATCTAACTTATAATGTACGCCGAATCTGGAACGAAACGGATTTGATAACAAGGAAATCCTGGTGGTGGCAGCAATGAGCGTGAAGCGGGGCAGATTTACCTGCAGCGTCTTAGCCGAAGTTCCCTTGCCAATAATGATGTCAAGAGTATAGTTTTCCATGGCCGGATACAGTGTTTCCTCTACTGTTTTATTAAGACGATGCACCTCATCAATAAATAAAAAGTCGCCATCGGACAGGCCGGTCAAAATTGATCCAATATCACCGGATTTTTCGATGGCTGCTCCGGAAGTGATCCTAATGCCGGAACCAAATTCTTTAGCGATGATGTAAGCGAGCGTGGTCTTACCTAGTCCGGAGGGTCCGTGTATCAAAATATGCTCCAGGGGCTCATTTCTTTTTTTAGCGGCACCGACCAATATGGCCAAGTTCTCCTTAACGTTTTCCTGGCCAACATATTCACCAAATCTCATCGGCCGCAAAGCTAAATCCAGCACCTTATCATCAGCTTCGGGGGCGTTTGACTGTTTATTTATTGGGGTTGATCCCGTTAGAGATAAGGAACCTTTGGTTCCTGTCGGCTCTAATTTGTGGGCCGGACCCCTAACGGGGTTGACATTGTTTTTCATTTAAGTTAGAATGGAAACAATAATCCCTGACCTATTAGGGATTTTAGTTTTAAGCTATTCAAATGTAATAACCCCTTTAATCTGTAGGCAATGAGCCTTTTGCTTAAACACCAAGTGGTCTCAACCGGAGTATTCTCGCGGAGGGTAACCTGGTCTCGACTGGGTTAAACCTCGGTATTGCTCTACCTCGGACTTCCTAGAAGTCTGGGACTTGCCTACAGGTTAAAGGGGTTAAACTATTTTCCAATAACCCGTAAGACTTCTTCAACCGATGTCTCTCCAGCCAGGACCTTCAAAAGGCCGTCTTGCAACAGCGTCACCATGCCCTTCTTTTTGGCCAATGCCTCAACTTCAGAAATGGCCGGTGAAGCCAAAATAATTTTTTCAACTTCATCATCAATTTCAAATAATTCATATACACCGATCCTGCCTTGATAGCCAGTAAAATTACACTCCGCACACTTGCCCGGATAATAAACTTCTACCCTCTCCACTTGACCCTGACCCCTGATATCTGGCGATAAATTTGCCAATTGTTCCTTCATCAGCTCTGCGTCGGTAGGCTCGATCACGCCTTTTTTCTTGCACTTGTTACACAGAACCCGCACTAAGCGTTGAGCCATGATCGCGTTGATGGCGGGTGCGATTATAACCGGCTTAATACCAAAATTTATTAATCTAGGAATAGCTCCCGCGGCGTTATTAGTATGCAGGGTAGAAAACACCAAGTGGCCGGTGAGGGCCGCTTGCATGGAAATTTCGGCGGTTTCGGCGTCTCTGATCTCGCCCACCAATATTATATCCGGATCCTGGCGGATAATTGACCGCAGGCCACTAGCAAACGTATAGCCGGCTACATCATCAATTTGAGTTTGAGATATCCCTTGAATGTGATATTCCACGGGATCTTCGATAGTGATGATTTTAACATCGGGACTATTAACATATTTTACGAACGCGTATAGGGTAGTAGTCTTGCCCGCTCCAGTGGGCCCAGTTGTTAAAATCGCACCAGTCGTTTTTTTCAGTAATCGCTTAACCGTTTTCAGTGTGTCGCTCCCCATTCCCAAATCTTCGAGCTGCTGCCTGATTGCCACTGGATCCAGAATTCGCATCACAATATTTTCCCCGTAAGCTCCCGGGAGGATCGAGACGCGAACTTCAATGTCTGATGTTTCTTGCCTGATGGTAAAGCGGCCGTCCTGGGGAATATTATGAACATTAATCTTAAGCCCAGACATCAACTTGATTCTCGATAATAACTGACTATAACCAGCGCTAGAAAAACTAATTACATCATAAAGAATGCCGTCCAAGCGGTAGCGCAGGCGAATACTATCCTCTTCTGGTTCAAAGTGTATGTCTGATGCTCTAATCTTTAGCGCGCCGGCAACTAGGACATTCAAGACTTGGCTGACGGGAAGTGAAACCAGCCGCTCCTTTAAGTCGGCAATATCTTTGATACGGCTCTGAAGTTCTGTCAGTTCGGCCTCCTTTATTTCCACCACACCCACATCCGTCTGGGCCTCTTTTTTAAACTGATATCTGCGCCATGCGAAAGCCAGACTTGTGTCAGAAACCAAAACCAGCGCCAGAGTATAGCCGTCATTTTTAAGATTCTCCAGTATTCGTTGCGTCTGGGTGTTCTGGGGGTTTAAGACAGCGACCTTTAACGTATGCCCGCTTTTAGCAATAACCGCCATTTGGCCAGCGTGGGCTTCTGATTCGCTGATAATTGATAGGGCGGACGCGTCAATTGGAAAAGTTTTTAAATTAAGATATAATAATCCAAACTTTTCTGCCCTGTTTTTGGCACCCTCCTCAACCCCCTCCGCTCTAAGAGATTGGATTTTTTGGTCAAGTTCTCTTTCCAGGTTTTGATTTCGTCTTTGAGTTAATGTCGACACGATATAATTTTAACACCGTTAGTTCATGATGCCCACGAACTTATTCACCCCGCTCTTTCTTTGGGAACCACGCTTATTTAGAGAAAAAGCATAATCACAATCTCAAAGTGTCATTCTCATAGAAAGAGCGGGGCCCACTTGTAAATAATTTAAATCCGTCTTGGCCCCCCTAAGGTTTAAATTTCGGTTTAGCAGTAATTAATACGCTGGTCAATCAACTGACAGTGGATAAGTGATTGGATTTATTTAACGGAGATAATTTGCCCTATTGCATGGGGCCAGTGGGTTGTGGTATACTAAAGCTTCCAGGTTGAATTACATGAAATGTCCGCTAGAACGCGGACATTTCCATTAATTTGACCTCAGATAAAATGCTGGATACAAAACAATTCATTTCTTCTATCAAACAAATCACAGAGGAAAAGGGAATTCCAGAAATAAAAATAATTGAGACTATTGAGGCCGCCATAGCTGCTGCCTACAAAAAGGATTATGGTAAAAAGGGACAGGTTATTAGGGCCAAGCTTAATCCGGAAACGGGCGATGTAAGCATTAGCCAGATTAAATTTGTGGTGGAGGGGATAGATGAGGAAGGCTATGTCACTGGCGAATTACCGGAACATGGTAGTAAATTTGATGAGCACGAAGACAATCAACGTCCGGCAAGAATTAATGAGAACGAACGGGCGGATGAATCAGGACGGCGACCCGAAGACGCGACTGACAGTACAGAAAAAATTAAAATTAAATTCAATCCCGAAAAATATGTTACCCTGGATGACGCTCAAAAAATTAAAAAAAAATTAAAAATTGGCGATGAAATTGTCACAGCCTTAGAACCCAAAACTGATTTTGGCCGAATTGCTGCTCAGACGGCCAAGCAGGTAATTATTCAGCGCTTGCGAGAAGTCGAAAGAGAAGTCGTATTTTCTGAATTTAAACAGAAGGAAGGCGAAGTGGTCTCGGGTGTGGTTCAACGCAATGAGCGCCGCATGGTTTACGTTGATTTAGGAAGAACGAATGGCCTACTTATCCCGGCCGAACAGATTCCTCAAGATAATTATCGCATTGGACAAAGATTGAGACTCTTAATTTTGCGAGTGGAGGAAACAAACAAGGGCCCTGCTATTCTTTTAAGTCGGTCTCATCCTAAGCTGGTATTAAAACTGTTTGAATTTGAAGTGCCCGAAATAGAGGCGGGCAACGTTGAAATAAAGGCGATCGCCCGCGAGGCGGGCTCTCGCTCAAAAATAGCCGTAGTTTCAAACGATGAAGGTGTCGATCCAATCGGATCTTTGGTTGGCCAGAAAGGAGTTCGCGTCCAGACCATTATTAACGAGCTGGGCGGTGAAAAAATTGATATTATTGAATGGAACGAGGACTCGGCCAAATTTATCGCCCACGCTTTGTCGCCAGCCAAAATACTTGATGTTAAAATCATTGATGAAAAAAGACGACATGCGCTAGTCGAGGTGGCCGATGATCAATTTTCTCTGGCGATTGGTCGCAAGGGGCAGAATGTTAGATTGGCGGCTAAATTAACCGGCTGGAAAATTGATGTCAGAGCCCCCCAGGCAAAATTGTCGGCAGAAGAAGCCATGACCCCAGAAGGGGAGGGCGAAATATTACCGGAAGTAAAAACTCTTGACGAGGAGGCTTCTACCATCCAGTCTTCAGAATCATGACTACGAGCCTGAAAAAAATGCCAGATTCCCAAGTCGAAGTGGTGGTGGACTTGGATAAAGACGATCTCCGAACGTATTGGCGCGAAACGGAAAAAATCTTGACTAATCAACTTCGCTTGGATGGTTTTCGAAGTGGCAAGGTGCCGCCGAATATTGCCAGGCGCCATGTCGGAGAAGAAAAAACTCGCCAGGATGCGCTCACTTTGGCTCTCCAGTCAAGCCTGGCGGACACTATAAAAAAGGAGAAGCTGGAGGTTATTGATCAAAAAAGTTTGGTTATAAAGGAAAACAGCCCGGAAAAACTTGTTTACAAAATAACCCTTACGGTGTTTCCAGAAGTTGTGCTCGGTAAATATACTAACCTAGCGGTAAAAATAAAACCGGTGGCGGTTCAGGATCGGGAAGTAGAAAGAGTTGTTTATGATATTTTAAAACTTCGGACTATCCGCGCTGAATCTAAAGATCCGGCAAAAAAGGGAGATCGGGTAGAGGTGGATTTCTCGCTTATGCTAAACGGGACAGTTATTGACGGAGGGAAAAGCGAAAATCATCCCATCATTCTGGGAGACAATAAATTTGCCCCAGGATTTGAGGAGGCTATTGTGGGCATGAAAGCGGGCGAAACAAAAAAGTTTAGCCTTTCTATACCGGCGGATTATTATCAGACTACCATCGCTGGCAAGGAGTTAGCCGTAGAGGTTTTTTTAAAAAAGGTGGAGAACATTCAATTGCCCGAGTTGAACGACGATTTTGTCAAAAGTTTAGGGCGTTTTAATAGTGTCGAAAATTTGAGGGCAAACATTAAGCAGGGGCTTTTAGCGGAGAAAGAAACTAAAGAAAAAGACCGCGTGAGAATTGAAATTTTAAACAATATAATTAAACATTCGCAAATAGAAGTGCCAAAAATTCTTATTGAGCAAAGACTGGATTCGCTAATTCAGGATTTTGATAATGAGCTTCATCAAAAGGGCATGGAACTCGGGCCGTATTTGGCTCATTTAAATAAAACTCAAGATGACCTGCGGAATGATTGGCATGCCGAAGCGGAGTCGCAGGTAGAGATGAGTCTAGTGGCTCGAGAGATTGCCAAAAAAGAAAAAATTCAGGTAAACGACGGCGAAATCGCCCAGGAATTTTCAGTTATGGCCGATCACTACAACCAGCGCGGTTTGAACGATGCCCTTAAAGAAATTGACCCAGCGGCAATAAAAATAAGGATCCACGACGTCTTGGTGAATGAAAAGGTGTTCGATTTTCTGGAGAAAAACAATGTAGTCGATTAGTAATACAAATCCCCCGCGTCAGACACGGAGACTATGCCATGTTTACTTCCTCTAAAAATTCTTTTTTTGTTCTAAGATTCAGTCTAGCGGCCGTATTTATCTGGTTTGGCACAGATAAGTTTTTAGATCCAATTTATTGGCTCAATGCCTGGATACCCGGCTGGCTGATCACTTTTTTGGCTAAATTTAACATTTCCGGCACACAATTTATCTATATTAACGGAATTTTTGAGATTTTGGTCGGACTAAGTTTAGTTTTTGAAATATTTATGAAAGCATTCTCACTTCTTGCCATACTTTTTTTAGTTACTATCCTTATAGTTAATGGGTTTAGTGAAGTTACCATCAGGGATATTGGTTTAATGGGGGGCTTCTTGGCGATAATGCTTTGGCCCAACGATAGGGTCTCGCGCTATTAATATTAGGACTTACGCGCTGGTTTACAAACATTTTTCTCTCGATAGAGGGTTTAATTTACAGATCTGAATCGGCGGAAACCAGAGGTTTCTTACTTCTAACGGAATTGACCTCCCGGGGGTTTTCGATATATATTAAAACCGCCCTTCGACAAGCTCGGGGCGGTTTTAATATCATGGCCAGAAGAAGAATATATCTTGATCATGCTGGTGCCACCCCCCTTGATCCCAAGGTGGAAAGGGTGATTTTGGCTAATCTTAAATATTTTGGAAACGCCTCATCCGTTCATCAGACCGGATCTCTGGCCGGAAAAATAGTTTCCAACTCCCGCAAAAAAATTGCCACAGTTTTGGGCTCAAGACCAGAAGAAATTATCTTTACTGGTTCAGGTACCGAATCAGCCAATTTGGCGATTATGGGTGTTGCCAGAGCTTATAAAAGACTGGGCAGACACATCATTACTACCAACATTGAACATCAATGCGTTGAAAAAGCCTGCGAATATTTAGTAAAAAATGAAGGCTTTGAGTTAACCGTTATTGACGTTAACGACCGGGGCCTGATAGATCCCGCCCAGGTGACAAAGGCCATACGGTCGGATACAGTTCTAGTCTCTATCATTTATGCCAACAATGAAATTGGTACCATCCAGCCGATCGCTAAAATTGCCAGAACCATTCGCGAACACAAAAACTTGGGAACTAAAATGTTTGATTTACCACTTTTTCATATCGATGCTTGTCAGGCGGCTGGAACCTTGAAGCTAAATGTTCAAGAACTCGGCGTAGACCTTTTGACGCTTAATGGTTCGAAAATATATGGCCCAAAGGGAATTGGCTGTTTGTTTGGACGACATGGTGTCCGGCTCGAGCCATTAATTCTTGGGGGGGGGCAGGAGCGGGGTCTGCGGGCGGGCACAGAAAATCCTGCCCTCATTGCCGGTTTCGCCGAGGCGCTGGTCATAGCCAATAGAGACAGAAAAAAAGAATCACTTAAACTTTCAAAATTACGTGATTATCTAATTAAAGGTATTCTGAAAAATATTTCCGAAGCTCGCCTGAATGGCGACACATTCTTGCGCTTACCCAACAACATTAATATGTCTTTCGAAAATGTGGACGGGGAAATGTTAATGCTGGCTCTGGACCGAAAGGGCATCGAAGTTTCTACCGGTTCAGCCTGTACCGTAGCCGAGACCGGCCCTTCCCATGTTATGAAAGCCATTGGCAATCCTGACAATTGGGGAAATATCCGAATTACTCTGGGCAAACAAACAACAAAAAAAAATCTTGATTATGTCCTGCGTCAGCTAATAACGGTTGTCACCAAGTTGAGGAGTAGATAAGTCTGGTATCCGATTAGCGCGACTGAACCCTGATAATAAATTGTTCCGGATTTTTTAGGTCATTATCTCTATCTTCTCGCAATAAACGGACGATAGTTTTTTTGAAATTATCCCTGCCCTTCAGCCAGTCTTTAAGCAAAAAGCAGCCTTCCGATTTTCCGGGGCCCAGATGAATTTGAATATAGCGGCGAATATTTTTGCCAGTACCTTTCAGTCTATTCCGATTCCCTTTTTTACCGATGCCCGGCTCATACAGTTCAATTCTAAACCCCTTTTCTCCGTCGGTCCGGATATGACCCAGATAAGGTTTTTTAATTTTATTAGGTGGACACTCATTGTCCTTGCCGTATTTGGATGGCGACTTTTGTCCAAATGCAGTCACAACCGTATCTCGTGTGACCGCAAACTCTTGCACTGTGCCCGATTCGTTGAAAATAATCATCCGGTACGTCGGTACAATCTCTCTTTTCCCTTGATGGTTTAGTTCTGAATAAATATGGCTTTTGCCAATCTTCTGATTGGTAATGATGATCGAGATGGCCATTTGTCCGCCCATCAGGAGTTGAACCTGAAACCTTGGGATTAAGAGTCCCCTGCTCTACCAATTGAGCTATGGGCGGATCAAGAAGTACTAACCAAAAAGTATCCTAATGTTTTAATATACGATCCCACTCCGCGGAATTATGCTCTTCCGGGGAAATCCTTAACATCCTCGCAAGAGCTCGGACTAGATTTCCCATTGAAAGCCACGTAGGTGGCTTTCAATCCAATTGAGCTATGGGCGGAAATGCTATCGGGCAGGAATTATTATAAAACAATATCAAAGAATTCTAGAAAATCAAAGCATTCCTGGTAAGTTCAAACACCGGAACCGTCAGGGCGAGTATAAACATAGCCGTATTGAAGATACTGGCCAAGACGAGTTTTTTATTCAATTGACGGAAAAGGATAAGCACCGCCGAGGCAAAAAATATTATCAGTGAATAAAATACAAAAACCGTATTCAAATTTTTAGCCACAGCTTGAACCAGCTGGGGTGGTTTAACAGCCTCGAGCCTTATGGGTAAATCTGCTACATGAGTAACTGAAGACTCGTTCTGGAAAGGAAATTTAGTAATTACTGGCGATTGGTCAATTGGTGATTGGCTGGGTGAAGACAGTAAGGTAGCGCCAGCAACCGCGGGGGCCACTTTTAATGACAACTTAGGCGAGCCAAAGAGTTGTACCACCAGCGTTCCCTCAATATCCTTGATTTTGACCGGCGCCACCGCCACTCCAATATCTTCAAATTTCGAATTCATCAGATTATTGCGGTGGCTTGGAGAATTAACCCAGGCTTTTACGGTATCTCCGGCATTAATGAAACCGATGGCTAAATTTTCGCCAGCCCGGGAATATTCATATTTATTATTTTTTATCCAATCCCACGGCGATACTCCTGACGGACTAAAATGGGCAAAGTATTCCTTCTTGGCCATGTCTAGCAGTTTTTGATTAGCAGCCGCGTTTAGGGCAAAATTTTCTCGAAGCTTTATCAATCCATTGACTGACCTAGCCATGTTTGTTTGGGATATGATTTCTTCTTTTGAAAAACTTGGTAGTCCCTGAAGTAGGACAGCTAATTGAAAACCAGAATATGAGAAAACAAGTTTTATTAAAACCAGGGCGATGAAATTCCAGAAAATGAATTTGCTATCCCAGATAAATCGTGACAACATAGGCGTTTTCCTTTTATACCTTATTTATTAAACCTATTAACGTTTAATTTACTGGATGAGCTTTTTGAATATTATCCCAAAAATCAGATTGTCTTGCTCGAAAACCCCTTCCATTGGTTATTGGAATCTCTAATGACAAATAATTGTCTAGATGCGGATTATAAGTTTCCCACACCGGATCATTTCCACCATTCGGGTTGTTTGTTGCCGCCAATCTGGTCCAATATCGGTCAATGGTTTTGGCCAACACCAGTTCTTCGGCGTCAGGCGGAGATTCAAATTTTTGGAAAATAAAAGCATCTTGTATGCCGTGGGCCGGTCCATACTGGCTCCAAATTCCGTTCCGAAAAGTATGGGCAAAAACCGTCTTCCAAACTGATTTTTTTTGATGAGCGGCCAAAGCTCGTGCGTAACGCCTGGCTGGAGCCGTATAATCATAATCGCTGAAAATGGCGATCAGGGCAAAGTAGGGGGAAAGATACTCGTAGCTTAGATATTGCTTCAAAATTGGTTCTGGTCCTCCGGGGACAAATGCCCAATAATCTCTCACCGCTTTTTGGTATTCCTCATCAGTAGTTATTGGTTCAGGATATACCGTCTGAATAACAGTGTTAAATTCTTCCGCCGTTGAGAGCACGATAACCGGGACCCGATTGTGCTTGCCTTTTTTAATTATCTCCAGGCGCGGTTCGGGCAAAACATAGTTGTCAATACTGGGAGCATAGGAGAATGCCTTCCCTGCCTCCATGGTCAGGGGTAGTGTTTCATAGATTTCTCTAGCACTGTGCGAACGAAGGCACTTGGCAATGTCCTTAACTTTAGCGCAACCCAAAGCTTGGGCAAGAAGCGTACCTTTTGCTTCAGTTTCTTTTAAACTGGCTGTATAATCATCCGCGCTTTGAATAATTGCGCTAGTGAATAGCCCTTTGGCTTGGGGAGAGGCCAGAAGCACAGTAACACTGGAGCCCCCCGCTGAAGTGCCAAAAATCATAACCTTGTTTGGATCGCCACCAAAACTAGAAATATTTTCCTGGACCCATTTAAGAGACTGAATCTGGTCCATGAAGCCATAATTGCCCGACCCGCCATAACCGGATTCGGCGGAGAGGGCCGAATGACCGAGAAATCCTAGAGTTCCTAGCCGATAATTAATTGTTACCACGATAGAATTGAATTCTTTTGCTAAAACGTCTCCCTCATAGGCATATACCCTTTTCCCGGTGCTGTCATTGAAACTATCATCTGCAGAACCCAGAAAGTATGCTCCGCCGTGAATATAGAAAAGGACGGGCAAAGGCTCTGTTGATGCCAGGTTAGGAGTCCAGACGTTTAGGAAAAGACAGTCTTCACTACCGATAAATTTGGTAGAACGGTTTGGTGCGTCTGGCTGGAAACATTTGCTACCATATTTTGTTGCTTTCTTAATTCCTTTCCATGGTCTGAGTGGTTGCGGTGGCTGCCAGCGAAGATTACCAATTGGAGGGGCGGCATAGGGGATGCCTTTAAAAGCTGAGATTCCGTTACTATATATTCCTTGAACGAGTCCAGTGTTGGTAGAAATTATTTCAGATGGCCTAAAGTTATTAAATTTGAGGCGCATGATAAAGAAAATCAAGATTATAATGGTTACTAAAATTAGTATTTTTTGCATCAGTTTTCTGGATTAGATAACTGCATTTGAACGGCCCATTTTCCCGCTTGCACGCCCGGAGGGGCTCGAACCCCCAACCTACTCCTTCGAAGGGAGCCGCTCTTCCGATTGAGCTACGGGCGCAAATAGTTCTATATATTTAACCAAAAAACTTGCCTGACGGCAAGTTTTTTGGCGGAATTTATGATTCCAAAATTTGGATTTTCAAACTCTTAATCCCGAATTGCAATGCGCTCTCTCGATCTGGAAACCAGATATCAACCCTTTGCCAATACCTCTTGTTCATTCTGTCCTCAACTATGAAGATTCTGTCGCCGAAAACCTCTGGGATTTTAATTCTTGTGCCCAGTGTCAAGAAGTTAGCAGCCACTACGCCATCTCTAACGGGCGTATTCCACGCCGTAATGAACGGAGAATCATCGGTTTGATCTGGGGTGGAAGAATACGCGGTTGTGGGCACTCTCAACTCCTGAATTACGGTAAATTTTTTATATGCCTCCGCGGTCGCTGATTTGGCAACCAGTCCTGAATGGGCGAGGATATACCCGTCTTCCAAGATGGGAGAAGCGAGTTCGGTATCAACACCGTGAACTTGGAGCCAGTTATTTTGGTTGCTTACATAAACAAATGCTCCCCGACTGTCAATTTCAGATTCGACTACCATTGTATTTCCAATTTTTTTCACCCAATCCAAAACCCCGGCATTGGCAGTCGGAACTAGATCAAAAAGGATCAGGGCAGTAATAACCCTTAACACTAAGGCATATCTTAGAAGTGACGATTTATTAACCATATTTGTGGTGGAAGGCAGCACTCAATTAAGCCTAAATTCCGCTGTTTTCCAATCAAAAAATCCCTTTCGGGACTATGCGCATAGACTAGCACGAATACGCTAAAAAGTCAACACATTTGGATCGTCAGATTAAGACCTTTCATAACTAAAAAAAACACCCCCGGAAGGCGTTTTTTAGTTAATTTGAGCGGGCGAGCGGAGTCAAACCGCCGTCTCGTCTTTGGCAAAGACGTATAATAATCGCTATACGACACCCGCAGTTCAGTTTTCAATCATACCTCTAATCCAACCCATGATTCGGTGATAAAGCTCGGTGCTGTTTACTCTAACTTGAATTGTACCGTAAGGCAAGATATTAAAGGGTCGTTTATGCTGGCTAGAAATACTTGTACCGTAATACATTTTCCTAAAGTTATTATAAGGTATTTCCGTCATCTTACTCCAAAAATCTAGAAGGTAGTTTCCATTTTGATGCTGATAAATTCTTAGGTCGGCTGTTATTCTATCTTCTGGTACATTGCAAATTTCTCTGAGAAATCTAAGAAATAATTTTATTAAACCGGGATCAGAATTAGTTAAACTTACCGAATGATGAGTTTTTACCTTTCCCTTTTCTAATTTGGGTCTTTTATAGCCTTTAGCCCAATAAAGAGCCACGCCTATGAGAAACAGGTCTCTTCTTAATAACTTGCCAATGTCTTTTTTTGCGTTTGTCTGTGTTTTGCTGGCCCTTTCTTCGGCCAATTTAGATTGGAGCCGATTCCTTTTTATTAGACCCCCGACTGATTTAGAATAAACTCTATTAGCTATTCTTTCTCTGGCAAACGATGACAGTTCTAAACCCGTAAACCATCCAGAAAGAGTGGATTTTGGAACCCCAAGTAAATCAACTATCTCATTATAGCTTCTTCCCTGAAGACGAAGTTTAAGAGCTTTATTTCTGTCGGACCTCATTACTTATAAGTATAGCGCCGATGGTTCGGTTCCTGAACCGTTAAATGTGGATATCTGAATGTTGATAACTTTAAAAGCCCCATAGGGCTTTTAAAGTTAGGTATGCAGAATGCCGCGGGTCGGAATCGAACCGACGACGCCAGCCTCTTCCGAAGCTAATTGGACTATATCATCTCCGATCTTTATAATTTATAATCGGAGCCGGGCGCTTGTAAGGGATTATTGTTGGGACTCACCCTTTAGTCTCTACACCTTACGAAAAACCAGTGCCCTCTTCGTCTTGGCTCGGGATTGTAATCTAATTAACCATTTTGTTAGAGTAGTTTTCCCGAATTCACCCGGTTTTCAATCTACATTACTGCAGAAAGCCCCAAAGATTTAGGGCTGCGCTCTAAACCACTGAGCTACCGCGGCTATAATTTTATCGACCTGTGGGCCCAGGAGGAATCGAACCTCCCACCTCTTCAATGTCAATGAAGCGTTCTGCCAGTGAACTATGAGCCCAAACCGTTTACGACTTTTTCGTAGAACATTTTGCTAAAGTATAATAACTTTCTTTGTATAACAACTGAAGCAACCGAGACGCGCCTCAAGACATATATACCTTTAAGCTATATTCTTGCGATATAAATCGCACATCAATAAGTCGTATAGTATTATTCTATTCTACCGTGTAAAGAGTAGATCCTTCTTTGGCTTTCTGGGAAAGTTTAATGGCGACCTCGTCGCCAGCCTTAGCAAAATTAACCTCGGCGTGATCAATTTGCATTGATTCGACAACGGTTTCAAATCCCTGATCACCACGGCGAACCCTGATCGAATCGCCGACTTTTAGCTGGCCAGTAAGCCTAGTGACAGCTACTCCAATTTTATCGTACCAGTGGATGACTTTTCCTATTTCTTTTTCTGCCATTTTTTT
>CAYIXQ010000004.1:0-14144 GCA_964367475.1 uncultured Candidatus Saccharibacteria bacterium
GGTCCCCCGCCAAGGATTGAAACCTTCGACGAGAATCGTGGTAAAATGATAGTGAAAACTTTTATGATCTATCTCGGTTCTGACCATCGTGGGTATGAGTTAAAAAATATCATCAAGCAATATCTTGAGGAGCTCGGGCATAATGTGACAGATTTAGGACCGCACCGGTACGACCAAAATGATGATTATCCCGATTATGCTAAGATAGTAGCGGAGAAAGTTATGGACACTCCCGGCAGTCAAGGTATACTAATCTGCGGATCGGGGATCGGCATTGCCATAGCTGCCAATAAAATTAAAGGTATCCGCGCCGGCACTGCTATGAAGCCGGAACAGGCTAAAGCGGCTGTAAACGACGAAGATCTGAATATCTTAGCCATCCCCGGCGATTATATTGACGAAAAAACCGCGAAAGATGTCGTTGAGGCATTTGCGGATGCGAAGTTTTCGGGAGAAGAAAGGCATGTCAGACGAGTAAGTAAAATTAAAGCTTTAGAAAATGCCTAAAATTTTTGTAACAAGACCGGTACCGAATAATGGTATCGAAATGTTAAAAGCCAAGGGTTTTGAGGTGGTCATGAATGAGGCGGCTAGAGATCGAGCAGCCACGAAAGAAGAAATATTGAATGCCCTTCAACAAGCTCGAAATGAAGGTAGGGCCTTCGACGCTTTGCTTTCGGTTCTGACGGAAATAATTGATGCCGAGATCATGGATGCGGGGTTGCCGACTTTGAAAATTATTGCTAATTACGCTGCAGGTTTTGACAATATTGATGTATCAGCGGCCAAAGAAAGGAATATTATGGTTACTAATACTCCGGGTGTTTTAACCAATACCGTGGCCGAGCATACTTTTGCTTTAATGTTGGCGATTGCTCATCGAGTGTCGGAGGCCGACCGATTTAGCCGAGCCGGAAAATATACTGCCTGGGGACCAGAATTACTTCTGGGCACAGATTTATCAGGTAAAACATTGGGCATTGTAGGTCTAGGCAGAATCGGTTTGCGCGTGGCTTACCACGCCGTAAAAGGTTTTGCTATGAAGGTGATGTATTTCGACACAAAACGGAATTTGGAATTCGAGCAGGAATTTGGAGCGCAGTATGCTGCCTCGGTAGATGAGCTTTTGCCCCAATGCGATTTTGTGTCAATTCACCTGCCGCTATTGGATTCAACAAGACATTTGCTGAATGAAGCTAGATTAAAAATAATGAAGCCGACCGCTTACCTGATTAATACTTCGCGCGGGCCGATTATTGATGAAAAAGCTCTAGCTCTAAGCTTGTCAAAAGGGCAGATCAAAGGCGCGGCCATTGATGTGTTTGAATTTGAGCCAGAAATTACCCCGGAATTAAAAGAATTGGATAACGTGATTTTGACGCCCCATATTGCTTCCGCCACCGAGAAGACGCGTCAACAGATGTCAGCCATGGCGGCGAGCAACATTATAGAAGCTTTAAAAGAGCGCACGCCGCCAAATTTAGTTGAGTAACATGGCTGACATTATTCCCTCGATCTTAGTCAAAACCCGAGAAGAGATGCTGGAAAAAATCATTGCCGTTGAACCCTATGTGGAACGGGTCCACCTCGATATCGGCGATGGGATTTTTGTTCCTAACACCACTATCGAAGGGCCGGCGGAACTTGAGAGTATTGATACTGGTTTGTTGGTAGGCGTGCATTTGATGGTGTCTAAACCAGAAAACCATATTGCTCGTTGGTTATTGACAATAATTGATAAATTCATTTTCCATATTGAAGCCACCCAAAGGGCGCAGGAGGTGATCGACGCGGTGAAAGAAATCGACCGGAGCGTGGGAATTGCCCTAAATCCTCAGACAGCCACTAAGAGTATCGAACCATTTCTGGATCAAATTGACTTCGTACATTTTATGACGGTTGAGCCAGGTTTTTATGGAGGCAAATTCGTGGATTCAGTAGTAGACAAAATTTCTGATTTTCATTATTTTTATCCGGATATGCCCATTGAAGTAGACGGCGGTATCAATCCCGACAATGCTAAAAAATTAATTGAGGCCGGTGCCAGCATGCTAGTAGTCGGTAGCTACATTTTTGAGGGCAATGACGTAGCTAAAACCATCGTAGAGTTAAAAAATCTTTAATATGTTAGAGGAAAAATTTGATGTGATTGTGGTAGGATCAGCCACGCGCGATGTCTTAGTTACGGCGAAGGGTTTTGAAGTCCGTCAACATTCTGATTCGCCGACTGGCGAGGAACAATGCTTTCCGCTGGGATCAAAAATTGAACTGGAAGATATCGTTATGACCACGGGCGGGGGTGGTACAAATGTGGCCGTGACCTTTGTCCGTCAAGGTTTGAAAACGGCCTGCATCGGGGTTATCGGTAACGATGTAGTGGGGGATGAAATTGTGACCGAGTTGGCTGGAGAGGGTATTGATACGAATTTTTTCCAAAAACATTCAGACGACTACACGGCATATTCGATGATATTGGTCCATCCATCGGGCGAGCGGACAATTTTAAGCTACAAAGGTGAAGGCCAGCATTTTAATGCAAAAAAGATTCCCTTTAACGATTTGAAAGCTAAATGGTTCTTCCTGGACTCGCTCGGTGGTCATTACGATTTGCTTGAATCACTCGTCAATCATGCGGTAAAAAATGACATTAAAATTGCTACCAATCCCGGCAGTAGGGAACTAGCTCATGGCCTAGAAAAATTGGTACCCATTCTGATACACGCAGATATTTTTATTTGTAATCAGGAAGAAGGGGCGCAGCTGGTGGGAGTTGATTTCAAAGATGGTGATTCAGTTCTGTCAAAGCTTAGAGAGCGGGTGAAGGGTATGGTTTTGGTGACAAATGGTCACGCCGGGGTAAGAGCCAGAGATACAGCGGGTTTTGAGTATTCGGCGGGCGTACCTGACTCGCCGGTAGTAGAACGCACCGGAGCCGGGGATGCTTTTGGGTCGGGCTTTGTCACGGAATTTATTCGCAGCGGATTAATAGAAAAAGCGATCAAATTTGGCACGGCCAATGCTTCTTCGGTAGTGACTAAATTTGGGGCAAAAGCGGGAATATTGAAAAAAGGGGAATGGGGCGAGTGGCCGTTGGTGGAGGTTGTGAAGAAAAAAGTGTAGTTTTTTGAAGTTTGTGTTTTCCCTCATTTTTCAACTTTTTCTAATTATTTATACCAATGTCTCACGCCGCAGATAATCTTTCTAAAATCTTAAGAACCTCACCCGAAACCCTTTTGCTTATGGACCAAAAGTTATTGGCGGTAAGCGGTAAACAAGGGATTTTGGACAAAATTGATGAGGCCAATCAGGCCTTGGTAAAAAGTACTCTTGAAGATCTTGGTTTAGCGGAGGACGAGTTTCAAGCCGGGACTGTTTACTCGGCTTTAGTTAAGAGACTAATTGATATTGATACCAAACTTTATAATTCGTTGGATAAACCTGATTTGCTCAAAATGTCTGAAACTTGTGGGAAGCTGTGCGATGCGGCAGTGGCGGTAAATCAACCCCAGCCCGGTTTTTTTATAAAGCACGAAACGGCGTTGACCATACTTGAAAAATATCCGCCCCACAACCTTTTAAACTTTTTTGGATATTCTTCGGTCCAGGAGTTAGTCGAGAAAGAGGGTTTCTCATCAGTCTTTGGCGCTTTGCGATTTGCTCAAGACACAAAATGGATGCATGAATATTTTGAACAGGGCCTGGCTTTGCTCACACCGGAGGATTTTGAAGTCAGAGAAGTCGAAATAAAAGTGCTTGAGCCACAATGGCTGAACGTAGCGGAAAAATTTCTGGAGAAAAAATATCATAACGTCAGTCATCTCAAAGAATTAGGCATTGTTTTTATTATTCCTCTGAAAATTGATACGCCGGGCGAGACCTTGCGGTTGTTTACTTTATTACTGCATTATCTGAATGAAGTTCCCTTCTATTCAAAATTATTTAAACGATATGCTCTAAAGCCTGACTTTGTGGTAAAGGTTAAGTCGCTGTTGAGGGGCGATGTGCCGGCGGGGCCAGCGCCAGAGGGTTCATTCCGAATCATTCAGCGCTATTTAGCCAAAGATGACCCGGAAGATTTTCGCCTGAAGGAGCCGCATTTTAACCCGGAAGCGGAACATTGGTATAAGGCGGAAGGTAATCTCGCTGGAGCCATTCAGAGCGGGCAGCATAGCTGGCAGGAGATTGATTTTGTCGGTAGTTTTTTTCCTTCGGCCCAGGCAACGGCCGGTACGGAGCTGGTCAGTTTTGACTTGATTGACTTAGTAATGACATTGGTTAAAAAGGGACAAGTTAAATATTTATACCATCAGCAAGAAGCCCTCTGGAATCGGATTTTCATTGAACATCTGGGGCGTGATAGAATGGAGCAGTTGGTTGAAAAAAATATTATTGAAGGATTCATCAAACTGTAATTTGTAGGCGAGTTGATAACGATTTTTCCGGGACGTTCGCCACTAAGAATTCCCAGCGGAATCCCAGTCTCGCTTATCTCGACTCAAGGTCGGCTCACTCATTGTCTCGACCTCCTCATCCCTCGGTTGCGCCTCGGGACACTGGCTCGAAGGTCTCCGACAGTGCCCTCAAAATCGTTATCAACTCGCCTACACTACCATTATGAAATCACTCAAAGACTATCTATCGCAAGCAAAAAAAGAAAAATGGGCGGTGGGGCATTTTAATTTTTCAACCACTGACCAATTAAAAGCCTTTGTCGAAGTGGCGCAGGAATTGAAATCACCCATCATGGTAGCGACCTCGGAAGGGGAGGCTAAATTTATAGGCTGGCCTCAAGCCAAGGCGCTGGTGCGCTCTTTTCAGTCACTGGGCGCGCCGGTTTTTTTGAATGCCGACCATCATAAAAGTTGGGAGTCGACCAAAATGGCCATTGATGCTGGTTATGACACAGTGTTGATTGATGGGTCTAAATTACCGTATGAAGAAAATGTAGCTCTAACTAAAAAAATAGTGGACTATGCCCGTTCGGTAAATCCAGACATGAGCGTGGAGGGGGAACTTGGTTATCTTAAAGGTGAATCCCAAATTCAGGAGCAGGTTGAAATCAGCGAAGCCGATTATACCAAGCCCGATCAAGCCAAAGATTTTGTAGAGCAAACGGGCGTGGACCGACTAGCGATTGTTTTTGGAAATATTCACGGGATCGTGACAAAACAAGCAGAACGGTTGGATTTGAATGTCTTACAAGCCGTGGCCGCGACCGTGCCAAATACAGTTTTGGTTTTGCACGGTGCTTCTGGTTTACCGGCGGACGATATTAAAGCGGCGATTGAAAGGGGTATTAGCAATATCCATATCAACACTGAACTACGCGTGGCCTATCTAGAGGCGTTAAAGGAAGCGGTGCAAAAAAACCCGCAACAAACAACGCCCTATAAATTCTTAGCTAGATCTTTCGAAGCAACGAAACAGTTGATAAGTGAGAAGTTGCAGCTTTTTGGCTCGGTTGGTAAAATTAATTAACGGTTAGTCACAACTTCAAATGAGCAGGGATGCTCTTTTCTTTTTGGGAGGCATATGATTATCGTCGTCCAACGGTTTCGGAAGATCGATAAAACACCGATTAAAGTAGCGATGAATATTGATAGCATGCCGGGTACTCTCGAAAATAAATGCAGATTCGTCATCGATTTAGTTAAACAATGGGATATTAGAACTGGTCTCGAATGCGATAATTATGAAACCAATAAGGATCCCAAGTACCTTTAGGTCAACTGGCAGTGGGCTGAAAAGCCTACTTTTTTTCACTAGATTTTTATCTCTATTACGTCACCATCTTGGACTATATAATCTCTGCCGACCGTGCGCAATTTTCCGATCTGCCGAGCATAGGCATAGGAACCAGCTTGTAGCAACTCCTGCCAGTTTATTACTTCGGCGCGAATAAAAAGTCTTTCAAAGTCAGTATGAATGGCCCGCGCCGCCTGCGGTGCATAAGTGCCGCGCCGGGTAGTCCAAGCGCGGGTTTCATCCTCGCCCGTGGTGAGGAAAGTAACCAACTCCAATGTCTGATAACCTTTTTTAATTAAAGTGTCTAACCCACTTTCCTTAAGATCAAGTTCCTGTAAATAAATCTGTTGATCTTCCAGAGTAGCCTCTGAAAGTGTTAGTTCAAAAGGGGTTGAAAGCACAACATAATCAGAACCGATATTTGAATTTTTATCCACTATTATTTTACCACGATCGTGGTAAAATAATAGTGAAGCTGGACTCCATTTTTCTTCAAGTTGCTTTTCAGAGACGTTAAAAACATAAATAATTTTTTTGTTAGTTAAAAGATTTAGTTCTCGGGCGATTACCTTCTCTTTATTATCAAGCGTAACCTCAATTGCCAGTTTTCCTGCCTGCAGCCCGTTTTTGAGTTTATCTACCGCACTGGTTTCAATGACTGTTTTAGGATCATTTCGCCTGATTTTTTCAGTGTGCCTATTTACAGTTTCCAGATCAGCCAAGATCAATTCGGTATTAATTGCGCCAATATCGACTATGGGATCAATTTTTTTATGAACGTGAGTAATACTTTCATTTTCAAACACCCTGACTACTTCGGCGATAGCATCCACCTCGCGGATATTAGCTAAAAATTTGTTACCCAGACCTTCGCCTTGAGCGGCGCCTTTCACCAGCCCAGCAATATCGAAGAACTCAATAGCGGTAGATACCTGTTTCTTTGAATTTGACATTTTAGCCAGCAATTCAATCCGTTCGTCCGGTACAGCCACCACGCCCACATTAGGGTTAATGGTGGTAAAAGGGTAATTCGAAATATCCACCTGTTTTTTAGTCAAGGCACTAAATAAGGTAGATTTTCCTACGTTCGGTAAACCAACAATTCCGACTTGAAGCATTTTAGTTATTTATAAATATCTTTTCTATTAGCTGTTTCAATAAGTTGAATAACATCTGGTTCTAAAAATCTGAAAATCACCCGCCAGTCGCGGGTGTTTCTGAAGGAGAGCAGACCGGAAAGTTGGCCGCTTAAATGTTTTGTATGCAAAGAGGGGTGAAATGGGTTTTCTTTCAAAACTTGAATCAGCTTATCCAACTTTATCTTTAGTTTATGTGGAAGTTTCTTGGCTGAACTGACAAAACCGTCGCTGAAAACAACAACCATTTATTTGTTTATTCCGAGTAGAGATAAGAATGATTTTGAATCTTTGTAAGTATGTTTTGGTTTTGATTTAACTGATTTTAGAATTCTTTTGATAAATTCTGGTCTGTATTCCCCTTCTTTATCTTTTCCAACAGTGCTTATTACAAGAGAACGAAGTAGTTCAACTTCTTGTTTTAAGATAGCTAATGTATTTGAACTTGGACGGTGAGTTTGTTTATACATGATTAATTTTCCAAATGCAGTTCAATAGCTTCTTTTATATTTTTCACCAATTCATCAAGAGTTTTGCCTTGAGTGACAATCGGCAAATCCACGCCTTCGGCTACATAATACTTATCTCCTTTTGAAACATAAACTTCAATGATGTGTTTCATGTTATTTGTACTATAGCAGAGATTACTTTTAGAAACAAGATACCCGAGATGTCGAAGTTGTTCATTTTGGTGCCATCGATCTTAGTATTCTGCCTTGGCTATTACGGCTTACAATGATCCGTTCATAACGAGGAGGTGGCAGTTTTATCGTAAGATGAAAGGGGATTCGTTTAATATCATGCCCGTTTGAGAAAGATGAAGTTGCGTTCCAACAATTCCGATTTGTAGTATTTTCTTATGGTATCAAAAACATAGAAAAAACCAAACTAAAAAAAACTGATTGAATTCAGTCACCTAGTAACAATAATTGATTAATTCTATGCTTTTGCATAGATTTTTGTTATCTAATATTCTTTGAATTACTCGTCGGAATTCATTAAATATTGTTTTGAAAAAAAAAGTTTCAGCTTTGATATAAAAAGACCACCAACAGAAATTTTGCAAGTTTTTGGGCCAGGGCGTATTGGGTCAACAGTTCGGTCATCGAAACCATGAGAAAACAGAATCCCGATACAAACTTTTTTGATGTTATCCTGCCATTGCTCAACAAAAGGTACTTAGAGTTGTGAGCAGTTACCCTCTCGGAGCTTGATTTAGCAAAAGCATATTGCTATAAATCATGAATGGTCACACGCACCAAGAAAATCACATTGATCGTGGCTTTTATATTTTCTCTTTACATACTCACTGCTCTGGTGTTTTACTTTGCCGTATCCAAGAATTACATACCTCTGGATAAATTCTGGCGTATTCGTCTTGGTATCCTTCTCTTGTTTGCACCAATCATCATAAAGTACCTTATTCACCTACTGATCGCCCCTTGGTACCCTACGATTGAGTTTTTCCGATCACGAAAACGCCCAGCTAACTACATTCCGTCTGTATCGATACTTATACCCGCATGGAATGAAGAAGTGGGTATTCGAGCAACGATTAAATCAGTCCTCAGTACTAACTATCCTCATCTCGAAATAATTGTAATAAACGATGGATCTACCGATCGCACTCATGATACGGTTACAAAATTTATTGCACAGTATCAAAACAAACACCAAAAGTCCGATACCCTCATTCAGTATAGATATGTAATAAATGGTGGTAAAGCTCGCGCTCTCAATATTGCCCTTCCCATAGCACGGGGTGATATCATAATTACGATCGATTCAGACAGCGCGATGGATCCTAATGCTATCAAAAATTTGGTGAAGCATTTTACTGATCCTCGTGTTGCCTCTGTTGCGGGTAATGTCATTATCGGCAATCGTATGAAGCCAATCGGACTCATCCAGCAGCTCGAGTATCTTTATGGTTTTTATTTTAAACGTGCAGATGCACTTTTGAATGCCGTGTATATTGTCGGTGGTGCTGCCGCAGCATACCGAAAGAAAGTCATTGTTAATCTTGGCGGTTTTGACGAAAGTATCATCACAGAAGACATTGAGCTGTCCATTCGTCTTCAGGACAAGGGTTATCGCGTACGGTATGCTGCAGATGCGATTGTGTATACGGAAGGACCTTCAGATCTCAAGGGGTTGTGTCGTCAACGTTTGCGCTGGAAATTTGGTCGTCTGCTTACATTTTACAAATATCGTCATCTTTTCTTCAGCCTCAATCGAAAGCATAATTTTTATCTGAGTTTTTTGATTCTTCCTATTGCGCTATTTGCTGAAATTCTTCTCTTTTTTGAGGGTATATTGCTCACAGTGTTCTATACATACACGTTTTATACAAATGATTTTGCGCCCTTAGTATTTGTTATACTTCTGCTCGTGGGTATTATTTACTTGCAAATCCTTTCCGATTCAAAAACTCGCTACCATATAAATCTTTTATTACTTGCTCCGGGTGCATGGATTCTTTTTTATATCATGGATTTTGTTGAATACCAAGCACTCATAAAAAGTCTTTGGTATATAATTACAAAACAGAACCCGATATGGCAAAGCTGGACGCGCGTGGGAGTTTTTGAAAAAACATAAAAGATTTTGCTGATATAGAAAGAATCGAAAAAAATCGACATTTATCAATCGTTAACTTAGGCGTGAATAAGAATGAGTGAGATGAGATTTTTTGGGACATAATCATCCATTGCTCAAAAAGATTCTTTACAATTTATCACATCTTTTCAAATACTTGATATGCCTATTATTCAGGCGATCCCAAAGATAAAAAATATTTCGGAGAAGGATGCTGGATAAAAGAGTTCACGAGAAAAGACTCTGACACGAAAAATTCAAATTGATGATATAATAAAAACATGGCCTACAACCCGGAAATTTTTAAAGATTATGATATCAGGGGAGTATATGACAAGGATTTAGATAATAATTTTGCATTTAAATTAGGCAGCGCTCTGGTTAAATATTTGGGCAGAAAAACCCTATTGATTGGCCATGATAATCGTGATTTTTCTCTCAATTTAGCCCAAACCGTTATTACTGGATTACACACGGCTGGCAATAAATGTGAGTATCTTGGTAACTCAACTACGCCCTTCTTTAACTACGTTTTGAATGCTAAAAAAATGGGTGGCGGAGTTATGATCACCGCCTCGCATAATGCGCCCGAATATGCTGGTTTTAAGCTATTTGGTGCCAGAGGAAAAGCCATCTTTAAGGGTAGCGGCCTGGAGGATTTGCAACAATATATTGAAGCTGATTCCGCTGCAGTCGGATTTCCCAAAGTGATTAATTTTATTTCAAAACGCCTGGAACTGCAGCGCGATTATATTAAATTTCTGATTAAAAAGGCGCACGTAAAACAAAACGATTTGGAAAAAGTTAGAGTTAAAATTTCGGGCCCGGATACAACGCTGGCCGAAGTCGAACAGTTGAAAACATGGATAAATCTCCGCACGGCCGAGGCAGGTTATGATCTTAGTTTTATTTTCGATGAGGACGCCGACCGAGTTTACATATTTGATAAAGATAATAATCCCGTGCGGGCTGATTTCATTGTTGGTCTTTTGGCTAAAGATGCAGTCAGATTTTTAAAACGGCCAAGAGTAGTCCACGATTTGAGATTTTCCCGCGGCGTCACTGGCAAACTGAATGAGTGGGGGATCAAGACCATAATTTCGCGAGTAGGTAGAACTTTTATTAAAGAACTGATGGTTAAAAACCGGGCCGATTTGGGGGGAGAACTTTCGGGGCACATTTATTTTAAAGAAACCTATTATAACGAAGCTCCCCTCTTGACGCTTTTGGAAATCACCGGCCTGATGGCAAAAAGCGGCATGGCTATTACTGAATTGATCCGATCCTTTCAAACCTGGCATAATTCCGGAGAAATAAATTTTCGAACAAGTCCTCATCCCAAACTCAAGCCGAGAGGAGATGAGGAAAATGAAATAAGGGAAAAGCTGAATAAGCTCAAATCAAAATATAGTGATGGAGAAACAAACGAACTCGATGGTTTAACTATTTATTATCCTGATTGGTGGTTTAATATCAGGCCTTCGCATACGGAACCTTTACTGCGTTTGACAGTGGAAGCCAAAGAAAAAAACCTTCTTGAACAGAAGGTCAATGAAATCAGCCCACTTCTTCGCTAGCTGACTATTCTTTTGGTTGAGCCGGACTTTCACCAACTAACCAATAGATAATTATCAAAAAAACTGCTAAGATCCAAAACGCAGTCGTATACTCGAAATTAAAGCTCATAACCCCATCCTGTTTTTGACTTCTCGAAGGGTTTGCACCGCTAATACGCGCGCTTTTTCTTCAGCTTCGCTCAAAATTGTCTCAACTGAATCCATATTGCTTGAAAACTCCCGGTATCTTTCCTGAAGTGGCTTGAGAAAATTAATAATCACTTCGGCTAGGTCATTTTTAAATTCAACATAAGACTTGCCTTCATATTCACCTTCAATCTTATTTATCTCTCTATCTGAAAGCAGGGAATAGATGGTAAGCAAATTGGAAATTGCCGATTTGTTTTCCGGATCATATTTTATTTCTTTGCCGGAATCAGTCACCGCCCGCTTTATTTTATCTCTAATTACATCTGGATCGTCAGACAGAGCGATACCTTCATCGCCGGTTTTAGACATCTTTTTAGTAGGATCCTGCAAGGAAAGAATGTGGGAACCTTCGGTGATGTAGGGTTTCACGACAGTAAATACTTCCCCAAAAAGATAGTTAAATTTTGAACCAATCTCATTAGTAACATCGATATGTTTAAGTTGCTCATCACCCACCGGAACTTGATTTGATTTATATACCAAAATATCGGCAGCCATTAACAACGGGTAAGTAAGGATACCAGCACTATTTTGATAACTCTTTGCTCGCTCGTTTCCTAATTCCTGCACTTGGTTTTTTTTCTCCAAATACGTAGGCAGTCGATCAAGCCATCCCAAAGGGGTAATGGTACTGAAAATCCAGGCGAGTTCAGTGTGCTGTGGAATCTTAGATTGACGAATAAGCAAAGACTTTGCTGGATTAACACCCACCGTCAGAAAATCCAAAACCACATCCATAACTTGCTGATGGTAGGTCTTTGGATCAAACGGAGTGGTGATGCCGTGATAATCCACCACTGCGAATATTGCCTGCTCGGTCTGGGGATCATCTTGCAAAGCAATCCAATTCTTAATCGCACCCAAATAATTACCCAAATGCAATTTCCCCGAGGGCCGAATCCCAGAAAAAATCTTGTTCATATTTTTAGCATACGTTTAAAAGTTTGAATATTTTAGAATTTAAGCGTTTAAGAATTTAAACTTCAATGACGACTGGCAGAACCATGGGGCGGCGTTCGGTTTTTTGGAAGAGAAACAATCCGATTTCATCGCGGATGGCGTCTTTAAGATAAATCCAGTTGATGGGTCGGGTGGCTTTCTTATCAACAATAAATTTTATTTTTTTACGAACATTGGCCAGTAAATCTTTATTTTCCTTCAAGTACACAAAACCGCGGGAAATAATATCCGGACTGCCTCTGACCTTCCCACTTCTAGAATCAATTAAAGTCACAATCACAAACATACCGTCTTCGGCCAATACCTGACGGTCGCGCAGGACTACATTGCCGATATCACCAATTCCGAGGCCGTCCACCATAACATTGTCAGACGGAGCAGTTTTTTTATCAAACCACCACTGGCCAGTAAAGCTGTCTTTCGGATTTGGGTCTAGGACGTGAATAATAGAGCCATTATCAGCGATAACCACATTCTGCTCGGGAATGCCTTCCGCCTGGCCCAAATAGCCGTGAGTGACCATCATTGAGTAAAAACCATGAATCGGCATAAGAAATTTAGGTCTAATCAGACGGATCATTTTTTTCAAGTCCTCTTGTTGCGCATGGCCGCTGGAATGAATATCCATCAAACCTGAATGATAGACCTTAGCCCCGATACGATAGAGTAAATCCTTGAGACGCTGAACCGTTCTTTCATTTCCGGGAATGACCGAGGAAGAAAAGACGATCGAGTCACTTTTTTTCAGGTTGATATACCTATGCTCGCCGGAAGCAATTCGCATCAATACCGCCCGTTCCTCACCTTGGGCACCGGTGCCAATAACAGTCACTTTTTGGTCTGGATAATTGTCGATTTGATCAATCGGGATTTGCGTATATTTTTGCATCCTTAAATAACCAGCCTCCTTGGCAAATTCCACGTTGCTCTTCAAACTGAAACCGTCAAATGCTACTTTACGATTGTATTTTTCCGACAGTGTTATTAGCTGCTGGATACGATTTAAAAGTGAAGAAAAAGTAGCCGAAATTATCCGGCCCTTGGCTTCGCGGAAAATAATTTCCAGGTTTTCCTGAATGGTACTTTCCGAAATGGTTGAGCCCTCTTTTTCGGCACCGGTGGAATCAGACATTAACAATGATACGCCACGGTCACCGATGCTTTTGATGAATTCAAGGTCAGCCGGCGCTTCGTTAAGCGGTGTCGGATCGAATTTGAAGTCGGCAGAATGTACGATACGCCCAGCCGGTGTGGTAATGATTAGGGCCGTATCATCCGGAATGTTGTGGTTCACATGAAAAAATTCAACTTCAATCTCTCCCAGTTTAATGATATCTCCAGGTTTAACTAAGGTTAAATCAATCTGGGGTAAATTTGTAAATTCCATCTGTCGCTTTAAAACGATACCGCGTGTCATATTAGCCGCATAAACTTCGGGGTTCCCCAGTTTGTTAATCAGGTAAGGCAGACCACCTACATGATCCATGTGGCCGTGAGTCAGCACTATGCCGCGAATCCGATCTTGCTTGCCATCAAGATATCCAACATTAGGCAAAGTATAGTCAATACCCGGTTGGTCATCCTCCGGAAAGCCAAAACCAACATCAATAATCATTATGTCCCGACCATACTCAACGATGCTCATATTTCTACCCACTTCGCCCAGGCCACCCAGGGGAATAATCTTCATCGTGTTATCAATCCCATTTATCTCGCTGGTATCACGGGTCGGACGGTCAAGGGGAGCCAGGCGCCGGGAACGCGGACGCTCCCGGCCATCTTTATAGCGCGGGGCTCTCCGGCGGTGACGCGCGCCGCCGCCTCTTTTTTGAAAATTGTCGTTTGAATTGTTGTCGCCATTTCCATTTTGTCCTCCGCTCGAAGCACTAGTGGAAATAAGGTGGGTTTTAAGTTCTTTCAGAATGTTGTCCATTTTTTT
>CAYIXQ010000004.1:14244-27699 GCA_964367475.1 uncultured Candidatus Saccharibacteria bacterium
AGTCCTATTTTAGTTTAATTTATTGTGCCAAAGTATTTTTTCTATTTTTCTTACCGGTTGATCATCTTTTTCTCCATAAGTCCAGTGATGTCTAACGGGTTGACCTGAATCCGTATTATTGCTTATGGCCGCATCGGTATCGATATAAAAACCGATGTGTTTGTGAAAACTACCGTCTTCAGATGCTTTTTTCTCCCATACCAGAACCGTCCCAATCTTAGGTTGATCGACCGGCTGCCAGCCAGATTCAATCATGTCCCGCACAGTGCCGTCCACGGTAGCATGAGTTTCGCTGACTAAGTTAAAGAGGCGCAAGACACCTGATACAAAACTTGCACAAGCCAGCCGGCCGTTTTCTAAAATGTCCATGGTCTGACCGTCAACGTTAGCATAAAGATTCTTAAATAAATTCAAACCCACGCTATTCCTAATGGCTTGGAGATACGAATCGTATAAAATTATTTCTATCTTTTTAGGGTTTTCGGTATTCACTTTTCTTAAGAGTTGAATAGAGTTGAATTTTTTGTGCCCAGGGGGAGATTCGAACTCCCATGCCTCACGGCACACGCTCCTGAAGCGTGCATGTCTGCCAGTTTCATCACCTGGGCTCCTCTTTAGCTCTGTTTGAATGTCTCAATGGTTGATCCAGTCAATGGATTGACACCAAGTTGATGGGCCAATTCAAAAGAGATAGAGATTGCTAAACTGTAATTGCTCGCTATTTTTTCTAAACGGGATCTGCCGGCAAGATCGATCACGGTATGATCGATGCCTTGGTCCCTTAGAAAATTGGCAAACTTTTCTAGTTTTTCAATATCCGCTTTAGCTTCCGATCGGTCGACTAGAAGAATTGGGAAATAAAAATCCTGCTTCGTTGGCTGGAAGCCGGCAATTTCATTGTGAGCCGCTTCCGGAAAGTAATTTGAAAACGAATGGATTTTACTATTCTCATTGAAGGAAATTTTCCAAAAACGAGCTAAATATCGCCATTGATAAGAGGAATAAATCAATGGGATTTTACTGCCAATTCTAGAAGAAAAGCTGGTACCAGCTGGGCCTAAATTAAGACCAGTTGGTACTATGTAATCAATGATAGCAAAATTGTGGAGCAGTGTCAACAAGGCGCCAGTCAGGTAACCTAAACCTAAACGAGCCGGCGACTTATCTTCCGGCAAGCGAATTAGGGGAACGCCAGCGGAAACTGCTAACTCGGCCAGTTTTCCACCCTTGGTTACAGCCACAGCCGGAATATTTTTAGCCACGGCTGCGGTTAAGGAGGAAATCGTTTCTTCAGTGTTGCCTGACCACGAAGTACAAACTATTAAAGTTTCTGAATTAGCCCAAAAGGGGAGGCCGTACTCGCGCTGAATATAGCCATTTAGACCGTCAAGCCAGAGCATTGAAACCATCTCGGCTGGCATGGCGGAACCGCCCAGGCCACAAAAAATTACCCGTTTAAATTGACCTTTGACCGCTACAGACTCGGCCACATGTTTGCCTTCCATTAATTGTTTTAACCAGTTAATCACGAGATTATTTTGCCTTAAAACTTCTGGCGGTATCAATGTACCACTGACTGATGGTATCAAAGCGATCGGACGGCACGGAAATCACCTCAATCCCATCCGCATAAATTTTTCGCGGCTGCGCGTACAGATAATTAGGGCTATATAAGAATACCACCGGAGCGTCATTAATTAATATTTTTTGGAAATCCTCGTACTTTTTTAAGCGGGCGGCTGGATCGTGAATTTGGCGCGCCTCCTCTAAAATTTTATCAGCCTCTTTGTTGTCATAGAGGGCAAGATTTAATCCGGGGTCACGTTTCTGCGAGGAATGCCAAAAACTAAAGGGATCAGGATCAAGGCCAAGCACTTCGCCGAACAGCAAGACTTCGTATTCTCGATCCTTAATCGCTTGTTGTAGTTCTGGCAAGGTTAGAACTTCCACCGACACTAGGGTGCCAATGCTTTCCCATTGCTGCTTTAATTGATTGGCCACTGTCACCAACTCGGGCCAGTTAGAAGTAGTAAGCTTGATTTCCAAATTGACCGGTGGCGGGGGAGTAGCGCCTTTTTTGGCCGGTGGCTGAATTTTTTGTCTAACCCCAGCGTCGGCCGGGACAGCCCAGCCGGCCTCATCTAATATTTTTTTAGCCTTTTCCGGATCAAACGAAAATTTAACCGGGCTGTCAGCTACATCAATTATACCTGGCAACATTGGTGAATCAACAATTATACCGTTCCCAGACAAAGTACTGTCAAGGATTCGCTTTTTATCAGTGGCGTAGTTTAACGCCAGGCGCACGTTTTTATCCGAGACTGGATTATTATTGTTCTGGTTAAAGAAGGCGGCAAAATAGCGCGGTAGTTTTAATTCACGGATATTTAATTTGCCCGCAAACCGAATGGAGTTTTTTTTCTGGGGAGAAATAAAACTGAAACCATCAATGTCGTTTTCATTGAAAGCATTGATCATTTTATCCTCTGAGGCATAAAACTTAAAGGTGACCTTCGTAATGTATGGTCTACCACGATGATATTCTGGAAAAGCGATTAACTCAATTGATGAAATATTGCCCGAGGTATCCCGCCGCAATTTTGAAAATTTGTACGGGCCAGAACCGATGGCTTTAAGATTGAGTTCCGACAAACCGAAACTAGATGGTTTCACATTCTCCCACAAATGCTTTGGTAAGATGCCTAGCGTAGTATTGGTTAAAAATTGAGCGTATTTATTTTTCAGTTTAAAAATTATTGTCTGATTGTCAGTTTTACTCACTTCTACGCCCTGCCAGTTAATCCTTTGGAAACTGCCATAATCTGGGTTTTGCGCGATCAGGATGGTAAAAACAACATCATCCGCCGTGATCAAATGGCCATCATGCCATTTCAGATTATCTTTAAGTTTGAAAGTATAAGTCAAGCCATCGCCTGAGATTTCATAACTTTCGGTTAAATCGTAAGATAGATTTCCTTGATTGTCGTATTTCATCAATCCGGCATAAATTATTTTTGACAAATCTCTATCAACATCGCTGGTTTGAGCCAATAGGGGATTAACATATTTGGGAGCGCCAACCATACCTTCCGTGAAAGAACCACCATAATCAGGCGTCTCGACCGTAAAGTGATAATAAGCGCTAATCGGCGCGGCGACCAGGCCGCCCAGCGCGATAATACATAAGACCAAAACCGCCAAGCGTTCTCCCCCGGAAAGAAGTTTAGGTAAATGCCTAAACTGATCCCGCGTCGGCAAAAAGCGTTCCAAACTACGCCGCCATAATGTTTGAAATTTACGCTTCAAATTCTTAGCCCGGCGGTTATTTTTCTTGGAGGGCATAAAAAAATTATCTAGTTGGTTGAGATCGTTGGAAATAGAAATACAGCGCTAATCTACAAATAATGCGAATGTACGAATAATTCATTTGTAGATTAGCATTATTCGTAAACTTACGCTTTTATTATTAGTTACAGGAGAATTCGGGCGATGGAAACACCAAAGAAAAGAATGGCCATGACTACAGTGGCGATGAAAATAAATTTTTCGGCGCCGCGGCGGGTTGAATAAACACTGCCCTCGCCACCAAACGTTCCCGATAAGCCCGCTCCGCGCTGCTGAATAAGGATGGCCGCTAGCAACAGTACCGCCAAAACAGTTTGTACTATCGTCAGGTACATTATTTTAATCGGTGGCCAACCACGTTCATAATCGTTAAAATGATCGTGGCCCAAAGTAGTGACATCAGGTTTTCGATCACAATCACGTTCGTGAACTGGCTGGCTAGCCACAATAACAAAGCATTAATTACGATCAAAAAAAGCCCCAAAGTCAAAATGATCAAAGGAAATGTAACTAATTTCAGAATCGGTTTGACTATCAAATTAAGAAAGGTTAAAACTAAACCGGCTACCACGTATGCTTGCCAGCCACCGGACACCTTAAATCCTTCAATCAAATAGCTGGCCAGGTATAGTCCAAGAAGATTAAGTAAAAAGCCTAAAACAAGCCTCATTTTGTCTAGAAATAATAGTATCACTATTCATTAATTTTATCAATTGTGCGTATCCGTTATTTCGATCTATGATTTAGATGCCATCACGGAAATCCAAAAAATTCTAAACAAAATTGCGGAAAAGAAGTTAACTTCCTAATTAAACAAACCAAAAACGCCCTATAGGGCGTTTTTGGTTTGTTTAAGCGTTTAGCCTCGCGTTACATTTTTTGCCGCTGGGCCTTTGTCTCCCTCAACAACTTCAAAATTGACTGTATCGCCAACCTTAAGTTCTTCAAAGGTAACTCCGCTCAAATCTTCAGAATGGAAGAAAAGATCCTTTGTCTCACCTTCGCGAGCAATGAATCCAAACTTCCGATCGTTAAGAGTTTTGATAGTTCCTGTCATTTGTAAAATATACATTGAACTCAGTTTATATTTTAGATAAGAGTTCGACTAATCTCTATCTTTGTTAATTATAACAATGCTAACATGATAAGTCAAGGGTGGGGCTTGAAAGTAACATCTCTTGGATGTAAACATTAATAAACTATGCTTGCTTTGAGTGGATTAATAAAAAATAATAGTTATATGGAATATATAAAAAAATTGGTTGGTATTCTGGTCGCGTTAGTCATTGTGGGTGGCGGAGTATACTTTGTATGGAAATATAAATTGCCGGTGAAATTGATAGATCAAAATAACGATGGTGCTGTATGCATTCAGGTCATTACTACAGCTAGAAATCCTGAAACTGGAGAGATTAGGGATTTCCCAACCCCGTGTGATGTTCCCGAAGATTGGGAAAAAGTGGATAGTGGGTCTAGATTGAACGGCGGTGGAGTTGACGATAATAGCCGATCGCAAAGCGGTGAGCTTCTTTATCTATTTGCAGAATTAAATCTTTAGCTGGTTTCGATAGTCTGGTCAGGGGGATCGGACGTTTGTGCTTGCTGGTAAAGACATGGTGGCCAACATGGTGCTGGTCTTTAGTCAAACTGATTACCGGCACCGTCATTTTCTTTTCTGACAGGATCTGTACGGCCGTATTTAACTGGGCTTTTCCGCCATCGATGACGATTAAATTCGGCCATTGCCATTCCGGATGATTTAACCGGCGAGTAATTACTTCGTGTAACATTTTGGTATCATTTGGCGTCCGGGTAAATCTGATTCTGAATTTTTTATACTCACTCTTGGCTGGGCTGCCATTGACAAACACCACCATGGAACCAGTGCCAAACTTTCCCTGGATATTAGCCACATCATAGCCTTCGATGCGGAAAGGTGCCTCATCCAGATTCAAGATTTTTTTGAAGTGATTTGATGCATCGGCGCGGTTGGTGATATCCTTGATTACCCGGGCATTTTCAAAAACCTCATTAATTTTTTCGATTTTATTGCGCAGATCAATGGCGGTTTCGAAGTTTTCTTCTACTGCAGACTCTTTCATCTCGGCTTCTAATTCTCTAACCAGCGCTTTCCTTTTACCGTACAGCAAGTCTTTGATCGCTTTAATATTATTTTTGTATTGCTGATGATCGTTATCAGTAATAGTAGGGCTTTTTAAACAGCAAAACCCAAGGCATTGCTGGATGTGGTAGTTAAAGCAATAATGGTTATGCGGTTTTTTACAGGTGCAATAGGGAAATATCCGCCGAAAATGTTTTAACATGACGCGTAAAGATCCGCCGTCAATAAATGGTCCAAAGACAGCGGCTAACTCGAAATTGCTAAACGGAGCATTGGGTTGGTGGGTGATATAAATTTTCGGGAAAATATCGTCGGTGATGACGACATACGAATATTGCTTGCCGTCCCGCAAAGCAACGTTAAAATGAGGCTGAAAAGCCTTTATCTTTTCAGCCTCAAGCAGTAAAGCTTCAATTTCTGATTCAACTTCCTGCCAGCTTACATCCGCAGCTTCTGTCAGCATGGTCCGAACTTTGGTGTCTTTCGGCTGTTTATTAAAATACGAACCCACCCGGTTTTTTAGATTTACCGCTTTGCCTACATATATAATCTCTCCCTTGTTATTTCTAAATAAATAAACCCCGGGAGAAACTGGTATGTTACTTAGTCTTGCTTTGATCATGGCTCAAAATATTAACATTATTAACCGCTCATGTAAAAACTCGAAACTCGCCCAGACCTCAAGATTGTCATTGACTAGTTCCGCCTCTTTTGTCCGCTCTTGGCGGATTTTTTATTCCTGTCGGCAACAGGTTTGACCTCTGATGGGGCGGGGTGATTTACTTATGACATGAATGAAAATATCCTAGCCACCCTAGCATACTATGACGTACTGGATTTTCCTCTTAAAGCTGAAGAAATTTTTAAATACCTGATTAGAATCGAGGCAAGCGATACCAATTTGCAAAATGAAACTCTGACCTCGCTCAAGAAAAACCTTGATCAATTAGTGCTTGATAGAGAAATAGATTATCACCAAAGCTATTATTTTCTGCCTGACCGCGAATTCATTGTGCCCCTGCGCCTTAAAAAAGAAAAAATTTCGGAAAAGAAATGGAAAAAAGCAACCGCTGCCATCCGAAAATTAATGTTTCTTCCCAATATTGAGGCCATCTTTGCTTCTGGCTCTTTGAGTTTTGGTAACTGCGATGAACTTAGCGACCTAGATATTTTAATTGTTGTCCGTCACGGCAAAATTTGGTTGACGCGTTTATTGATGCTGTTTGTTTTGTCCTTTTTCCGGGCGAGGAGAAAGCATTTTGAGAAAATCTCGCCGGACAAAATTTGCCCCAATCATTACCTGACAACTTCAGCATTACAGGTGCCTTTTCCCGGCCTTTATAACGCTCAAACTTATATAAATCTTCGGCCAATATTTTTGGAAGATAAGAAAATAATTAGTAAATTTTATAAAGCCAACTCATGGATAAGCGACTACTTAATTCACACCCCCGCAGGACTGGTGGATATAGCTGTGGTCAAGCGGGGCATATTAACGCGCGCGGTCTCACATTTTTTAGAAATGTTAATTGCAAGCCCAATGGGTTTAGTACTTGAAAATTGGGCAAGATTTTTCCAGATCAGGCGCATTCAAAGGGGAAGGACAAGCAATTCCGGACATTTGACCTATAGCGACTTTCATATTGCCCTCCATCCGGAGTCGCCCGCGAATAACATTTTGCGGCTCTTCCGAAACAATCTCCTAAAATTTGGATTTAAAAAACCGGGCCTTTATTTCGACTCGACCGCCGGGGCTACTTCTAATAGGGTTGACAATAACTTTTAACCCGCTAATATATTAATTGGCACTCTGCTTGCCAGTGTGCTAACTGTAAAGACAAGAAACAAGGAACAAAAGACAAGCATTTAACTTGTCGCTTGCCCTCCATGTCTCTTATTGTTAGTTTATGAAGATCAAACCATTAGGCGACAGAGTTTTGATTGAACCTCTGCGCGAAGAAAGGAAAAGAGGCGGAATAATTTTGCCGGATACGGTTGATAAAGAAAGACCGGAAAGCGGCAAGGTGATAGCCATCGGCCCCGGCCGAAAAGACGAAGCTGGCAAGTTAATGCCCATGAATATCAAAAAAGGGGATCGAGTACTATTTACCAAATATGGACCTGTTGAGATTAAGATAGAGGATAAGGAATATTTAATAGCCAGAGAAGAAGATGTTTTAGCTGTGATTGAATAAATTGTTAATTATAAATTTTTAACTAGACAGCGAAAATGTTACTATCATTTTACCACGATCGTGGCAAAATGATAGTGGTAATTTCCCCTACGTTGTAACTATGGCAAAACAAATTCTATACAAAGAGCAAGCGCGTGAAGCGTTGAAGCGTGGAGTAGACAAGATTACTAATGCGGTCAAAGTTACCCTCGGGCCTAAGGGCAGGAACGTCGTTTTAGAAAAAAGTTACGGCGCGCCGACGATCACCAAAGATGGCGTCACAGTGGCTAAAGAGATTGAGTTAAAGGACAAGTTTGAAAATATCGGCGCCGAACTTATCAAAGAAGTCGCCTCGAAGACCAATGATATTGCCGGTGATGGCACCACTACCGCTGTAGTCTTGGCTCAAGCGGTTGTAGCCGAAGGATTTAGCGCCGTAAACGCCGGTGCCAACCCAATTTTTCTCAAGCGGGGCATGGATAAGGCCGTTGAATATGTTACTAAAACCCTGAAAGCCAGGAGCCAAAAAGTAAAAGGTTTCGAAAAAATTAAAGAAGTGGCCTCGATCTCGGCCAATGATCCGGAAATCGGCACGCTTATAGCTGATGTGTTTGAAGAAGTGGGTAAAGACGGCGTCGTTACTGTTGAAGAATCGCAAACTTTTGGCATGACCAAAGAAATAGTTGAGGGCATGCAGTTTGACCGCGGCTACATTTCGCCTTACATGATTACCAATCCGGAAAGAATGGAAGCGGTTTATGACGATCCCTACATTTTAATTACTGACCGGAAAATTTCTTCCGTGCACGATATTATTGGAATTTTGGAAAAACTATCGAAGACCGGCAAGCGGGATTTAGTGATTATGGCTGATGATGTCGAAGGTGATGCCTTAACCACTCTCGTAGTCAATAAATTAAGAGGAAACTTTAATGCTTTGGCTATCAAGGCTCCCGGTTTTGGCGATCGCAAGAAGGAAATTCTGGAAGACATCGCGGTGATCACGGGCGGTTCTGTAATCGCCGAAGAAAAAGGTATTAAACTTGAATCGGTGGATTTAAATATGCTTGGCCGTGCCCATCGGGTGGTGGCCAAAAAAGACGATACCATCATAGTCGGCGGTAAGGGCAAAAAACAGGATATTGATAAAAGGACGGCGCAAATCAGGGCGCAAATCGAGAAAACCACTTCCGAATTTGATCGTGAAAAACTGCAAGAAAGACTGGGCAAGCTCTCTGGCGGTGTAGCCGTGATTCGTGTCGGCGCGGCCACCGAAACAGAACTCAAAGAAAAGAAATTTAGAATTGATGACGCGGTGGCGGCGACGCGGGCGGCCCTTGAAGAAGGAATCGTTTCTGGTGGCGGTGTAGCTTTGCTTGAAGCCGCTGAAGAACTGTCGCCGAAAGCCGTTGGTGTTTCAGAATTTGGCGACGAGGCCAAAGGCGTGATGATTATCAAGGTAGTGGCGGAAAAACCTCTACGGGCTATTGCCGAAAACGCTGGTCGTGACTCAAATGAAGTTGTCCAGAAAGTTGTTCAGTTGCAAGCAGGCATGGGCTTTGACGCCAACTCCGGAGAATATGTGGATATGATTAAATCTGGTATCATTGATCCCCTCAAAGTTGTCAGAACGGCATTAATCAATGCCGCGTCAGTAGCTTCTCTCATTTTAACCACCGAGACGGTGGTCGTAGAAATTCCAGAAGAAAAGGAAAAAACAGCGCCATCCCCGATGCCGGAGTACTAATTTTTTAATATCTGTGATATTATAATACTATTATGGATACTTCGTTAATTGTTCTCATTGCAGTGGTAGTTTTGGCCTTGTGGCTGGCGGGTATATTTAATTCATTAGTGCGTACCCGTAACCGAGTCAAAGAGGCATGGTCGGATATTGATGTCCAACTGAAAAGGCGTTACGACCTGATCCCGAATTTAATTGAGACGGTGAAGGGCTATGCGGCTCATGAAAAAGATGTGTTAGAAAATGTGGTAAAGGCTCGAGCGGCAGCTATGGGCGCGCGCACAGTAGGCGAGCATGGGCAGGCGGAGAATATGTTAACCGGCGCCTTGAAAAGCTTATTCGCGGTAGCCGAAGCTTATCCAAATCTCCGGGCTTCTGAAAATTTTGCCAAGCTTCAGGATGAATTAAGCGATACCGAAAACAAAATTCAGGCCGCCCGCCGGTTTTACAATACTAATGTTTTGGAGTTGAACAATAAGGTTGAACAGTTTCCAACTAATATTTTTGCATCTGTATTTGGATTTACCAAAAAAGCTTTCTTTGAGCTTGGCTCGACCGCGGAGCGGGAGCCGGTAAGAGTAGCTTTTTAGGATGGCCAATCTTTATCGGCAGCAATCCTTAAACATTCGCAAGACATGGTTACTCATAACCATGTCTTTAATCTTACTTATATTTCTCGGCTGGGTGTTTAGTTTTTATTTCAACAATCCTTCAGTAATGTATTTCTTTGTTTTATTTGCTGTTGTCCTAAACCTTGTTGCTTATTGGCGGTCGGATAAAATCGCCTTGGCCATATCTGGCGCCAAGCCGATTCAACGCGCGCAAAACCCATATTTATATCGAATGATCGAAAATTTATGTATTACCGCCGGCCTGCCTTTGCCCAAAGTACACGTTATTGAATCTAATCAAATTAATGCTTTCGCCACAGGTCGCAATCCAAAACACGCGGCCGTGGCGGTAACGACTGGCGCCTTGCAAAAACTTCAAAACGAAGAATTGGAGGGCGTGTTGGCGCATGAGCTTTCACACATCGGCAACAGAGATATCTTGGTTTCAACGATCATTGTGGTAATTGCTGGTGTGATCTCGGTAATGGCGGATGTTTTTCTGCGGATGACATATTGGAGCGGGCGCAGCGATGACAACCGTGGTAACGCGCTGGCGGCGGCTCTAGCGATCATTGCCGCTATACTAGCTCCCATTGCCGCCACTCTGATTCAGCTGGCCGTCGCACGCAAAAGAGAATTCTTGGCTGATGCTTCCGGCGCGCTATTGACTAGATTTCCAGATGGACTAGCCAACGCTTTGGAGAAGATTTCCATGGATCAAAATCCTATGTCTCACGCCCACACGGCGACGGCTCATCTTTTTCTTTCCAGTCCATTTAAAGGTAAAGAAAAAACTAACTGGTTTACCAAACTTTTCATGACTCATCCCCCAATTGAAGAAAGGATTAAAATTTTGCGAGGGATGAAAGTGTAATATTATATTGGGTCGCGATATTAAATTAGGCGGAATATTTTCTAAAACCTCCACTATCATTTTACCACGATCGTGGTAAAATGATAGTGGAGGTTTGGGCACTTTTTTAATTTTTTGGAGGGTTCGCCTAATGGTATGGCACATGCTTGGAAAGCATGCGTCCGCAAGGACTTGTGGGTCCGACTCCCACACCCTCCGCCAGTTGGAAAAATGCAAATTTGAAGGGGTTAGCTCACGGCGCGGAACGCACCCTCGGCCAACAAAACAAAGGGTTTCTGTGGCGAAAAGGAAAAGGATTTATCAATCGGGGCAAAAAAATTTAAAAAAAGAATTTTCCCAACCAAGCGACTAA
This sequence comes from uncultured Candidatus Saccharibacteria bacterium, assembly GCA_964367475.1. GTDB lineage: Bacteria > Patescibacteriota > Minisyncoccia > 2-02-FULL-40-12 > IGHO2-01-FULL-4-A > CAYIXQ01. The sequence continues at coordinate 25,467 of CAYIXQ010000004.1, forward strand.
ATACCACTGCTTCTTGATTTTTTTAGAAAGTAATGATACAGAAAAAGACAGCCCCGATCCAGGAAAGCTGGTTTATATAGGAGGTGGTTAATGACGAAAGCACAAAGTCGTGCTTTAAGTGGGTGCTTAATTGTGCTGATGATCTTCCAGTGTGAAACCATAGCCCAACAAGCGCAAGTCGCCGAATGGACTGGCGACAATCGGGCCCAAAGTGGAGCCACAGTCAACCAAGCGGTGGGCGTGCGACCATTTCGGTGGGAGCATCATGGTCTGCAGCCCTATTTTCCCATTCCAGATTGTGACCGCGATATCTTCGTGAAGATGGCCGAAATCCCAACTTTGATTGAGGATCTTATGCATCCGCAAGTGGGCTTCAATCGCCCGCAGGCCGAATATATTCGCTCACTGATCCAAAATGGAAAAAGCATGGAAGGGGTTCCCGAGATTATTTTTCAAACCAATGGGTCTGCCGAAGCCATGCTCTTTGGTCCCGAGCCGGAGAATAGGTACAAGCTTCATAATCCGAATTTTCCCGTCACCGAGCGTATTAATGTATCGGCGTACGTCGTAAATACCAGTTCCCCGGAAAGGGCCTTTCAAATCACGATGCCGGCCAGCTTGGGCTCGATTGTGATTCGGATTCCATGTATTTGTGGCAATCTGTTTAAACATCCCTTTCCGGCGATGAAGCCGGAACCCGTACAAATAGTAACTGAAGTTCGGGAGGTACCAGTCATTCGTGAGGTGCCTAGGGATGTAGTCAAAGAAATTCCCGTTATCGATGAAGCCAAATTAAAAAAGGCCATCGACGAAGCGGTTGCAAAAGTTCCCAAAAGCGGGGATATCTATCAAGATAACCGTAAGTATGAAATCAAGAAAAGCAAGGGCATGCCCTGGTGGGTATTACCGCTCATACTTGGTGCCGGCGGTGTTACCGCCGCCTTGGTGTTAAGAGATGGCCCGAAGAAAACCTATCCTCTCGAGGGCGTGATCTCTCCGCCCTGAAAATGTTCATTCAAGTCTCCCACGAAGGAGGCTTTTTTCCTAGCGGGATGTCAAACTTGCCACCTTTTGGGGTATATTGTACATTCTACCCATCCGCTAGCACTTCATTTAATAGTCATTTAATCCTCGTTTACATGTTTAGAAATTAGGATAAATAAAATTTAAACATTGACAAAACGTAAGATTTATAATATAGTAATAAAATGTCAAATCTTTTTTCCTATCTTCGTCCTAGATTTAATTTCAAAGTAGGTTTAGTGGCCGTGATGGCTATTTTTGGTGTGCTGGCTGTGACGCCGCTGTTTAGCGGGTTTTCTAGTATTTTTGCCGACGCCAACATTGAATGTGCTAATCCACCGACATTTGCCACGTTGAATCCATTCCCGATTACTTTCACTGGTGAGCCATGCCGAGATTATCCGGCCATTAGTGCCAGACTGGATAATGGCAGCTATCCCATTAACCAGACTGAACAAAATCGAGGTATTGACGCACAACCGGGTGATGAAATTGTGGTCCGAATCTATGTTCACAACGGAGCGGCCCAGAATGTCGATACCGATCAGAGAATTGCTAGAAACATTAGAGTGAATTCCTCGGTGGATTTGAAAGCCGGTTCCGTCCATTCCATCTCAACGAGTTTTAGAGGCGATAATACCAATACGGTCAATGGTAGCGTTTCTATCCGTACCGGTTCCAATGATCGCTTGGTGCTAATTCCCGGTAGCGGTATTTTGTATGATTACCAAGCACGGCCAATCCGTACGGGACTAGATTTAGCCAATTCAATTTATAATCTCGGCGATCTGGAGGCGTGTTTTGAATTTAGTATTTTTCTTACCTTTCGGGTGCGCGTCGAAGGACCACCTGCCCCGAGTGGTGATATTTTCCAGGATGGCCAATTGTCTCCCATTCCAAACACCTGTTTATTTAACGGCCGAGTGACCTGGAGAAGTCAAAACATCAATGATGCCGAAGTTTTGGTCAGAGATCCGGAAAATGGTTCGGAGCAGATTTTTGGTCGTGGTCCCAGTGGTACGGGCGAGACACCCTGGCTTAAACCACTTATGAGTTATCGTTTTGCGCTCTGGGGAATTGTGGGCGGGCAGAGAATTCATCTCGATGAAATTTGGATTGCTGCGCCGGATTTAGATTGTGCTGAGCCAACCCCTACCCCTTTCCCCACTTCCACTCCGACAGTTACCCCTACCCCGACACCTCACATTAC
>CAYIXQ010000004.1:27799-41408 GCA_964367475.1 uncultured Candidatus Saccharibacteria bacterium
CCCCTTTCCCCACTTCCACTCCGACAGTTACCCCTACCCCGACACCTCACATTACTCCAACCCCAACTCCCACTCCAAGCGTAACCTTGACTTGTTCACCAGGATTTCAACAGACAAATGTGAATCAATTAGTAACCATCAGTGCGACTGGCGGTAATGGCAATTATTCTTGGACTACCAGTCCAGCTGGCAATCCTGCGACTGGGAGCAGATCATCTTTTTCTACAAGATTTAATGATTTTGGTTTTAAAACTGTAACTGTATTTAGCGCTGGCCAAAGTGTTGGTTGTATTGTTCAGGTTTTGCATCCAGCTACCCCAACACCAACAGTAACCCCAACACCGACCCCAATAGCCGCCATTTGCTTGCCACATTTTCAGAGTGTTTTTGTAAATCAGACTGTTGTCCTTCGAGGCATCGGGGGCAATGGTAGTGGATCTTATTTGTGGAGTTCTTCTGGCATTCCTTCCCACAGTAACTCTGATACTTATGAGATTAGATTTAACAGTCCTGGTCTAAAAACTGTTACTTTAGTGCCAAGCGGTTTTCCAACAGTGATTTGTCTGGTTGATGTCTTGGCCGCGCCTACCCCAACCCCAACCAGAGCACCGACTCCAACACCTATTTTACCTTTGACTTGCGCGCCCTCATTTCAGGAAACAAACGTTAATCAAAATGTGACAATAATTGCCTCTGGCGGCAGCGGTAATTTCTCATGGACTACCAGTCCGACAGGTATACCACCTATTGGCAGTGGCCAATCATTTACCACAAGATTTTCAAGCAACGGTTTTAAAACCGTCACTGTTACCAGCAATAATCATAGCGTAAGTTGCATTGTTAGGGTATTACATGCCCCAACTCCTACCCCCACTGCCGCGCCTACCCCAACCCCTACCCCAACACCTCACATTACCCCAACCCCAACTCCCACTCCAAGCGTAACCTTGACTTGTTCACCAGGATTTCAACAGACAAATGTGAATCAATTAGTAACCATCAGTGCGACTGGTGGCAATGGCAATTATTCTTGGACTACCAGTCCAGCTGGCAATCCTGCGACTGGGAGCGGATCATCTTTTTCTACAAGATTTAATGATTTTGGTTTTAAAACTATAACTGTGTTTAGCGCTGGCCAAAGTGTTGGTTGTATTGTTCAGGTTTTGCATCCAGCCACACCCACACCCACAGTTACTCCAACACCCACTCCGACAGTTACCCCTACCCCGACACCTCACGTTACCCCAACCCCAACAGTGACCCCAACGCCTACCCCAACTACGACTCCAACACCAACTGTCACTCCTACGCCGACTATTACACCTACTCCAACCGTCACACCGACTCCTAGTCCTGGTCCTTTGACTTGCGCGCCCAATTTCCAGGGTGCCAATTCGGAACAGAACGTAACAGTTTCAGCTACGGGTGGAAATGGGGGATATATCTGGACCACTGACAGCGGCAATCCAGCTAGTGGCACTGGCAATGTATTTACGACTAAATACTCCACAACTGGGTTTAAGGTGGCTTCGGTGCGAAGTGCCGATGGCCAAAATGTAGGTTGTGTAGTTCAAGTATTAGCTGGCCCAACACCCACGCCAACGCCAACCGTTACACCCACCGTAACATCCAATCCATCTCCGCAAATAAGAGTTACCAAGACCGTCAGGAACATTACCCTAAATACCGGTGAATTTGACTCTGTTTCAGCACGTCCCAATGATACCGTCGAATTTATTATTAGTGTCAGCACGCATGGCAACACGGCAGTAAATGACATGCGGGCTTTCGATACCTTACCGTTTGGCTTAAGGAGAGTGGATGGATCGGTTACCGTTGATAATATCCAAAACTCCGACAGTTTAGTAACAGCAAACGGTATTCAGCTCGGCAACATCAGTCAGAATCGTATAATTAACATCCGCTTCCGAGCTACCGTTAATGAAGAAAGAGATTTCAGTTTTAGCACCACACCATTAACGAATAAGATTATTATTAATTCAAATAATGCCGGAGCGGTTGATGATACTGCCGTAGTAAATGTTACTCGCACCCAAACCGTAGTGGTTGAGAATTTACAATTAAGCGTTCAAAAACTTGGTAGAAACATTACACGAGGCGAAAACTCGGAACTATCTAATATTTCTTCCAATCCAAACGACACCATTGAATTTGTTGTTAGAGTAAGATCGTTTTCTAATGTCCGGGTCAACAATGTTATCGTTCAGGACGTCTTGCCTAACTTGCTTAGTTATATTAGCCGCACTACTAGCGTGGACAATCAAATTATTGCCGACGGCGTTAAAGATTCTGGCATCAATATAGGTTCACTAGATCTCAACCAACAAAAAATAGTCCGTTTCAGTGCTTTCGTAGCCGCGCCAGAAAGATTTGATTTTGGTACCACTCAATTGAGAAATGTAATTACGGTTAAAGCGGACAATGTTTCTCCATTGACCGCCGAACTACTGATAGCAGTTTTCAAAGGAAAAATTTCCGGCATCACTACTGTTGGCAAGGTGCCGACAGGAGGCGAAACCGTAGTAGTAGCTTCAATCATCAGTTTAATATTATCTGGCGGATTATTTATGTACGGCCACACTTACTTTGCCCAAAAGCGACAAATAAGGTCAATCATTGCTCGACATGCCAAGGATAAGAGTCGGTTAAATTTTATTTAGCCCGGGATAAATGAAACAGTTTATCTTCCATTTCGTAATAATTTTTGTGGCAGTCTTTTCGGTTTTAAATTCGCGTTTTGTGGCGGCCCAGATTAAATTTAACTTTTTTGACCACGAACGATTAGCGACTGTTGCTCAAAATGAAACACCATTACCACGGGCACCGTTAGCCAAAATGTTTTCAACACCGTGGCCAACACTTAGTATCAAGACTTATCCGCGAGAATATAACCTGGAAATTCCAACGATTGGTGTAAACGCTCCCATCATATTTGAATCCAGTGTCAATCAAGATATAATTTTCAAGCGACTTGAGGATGGAGTGGTTCACTACGGTACTTCATCTCTGCCGGGAGAGCGGGGCACAGCCATCATTCTTGGTCACAGTTCCGCCTACCCATGGTACAAAGGACAATATGGCTCAGTTTTTGCTCTACTAGAGAAACTAAAAAAGGGAGCGGTGATCAAGATTCACAATGGGAACAGAACTCTCAATTATGAAGTTAAAGAGTATGTTATCTTTCACCCGCTAACCAACGATGAGAAGATAAATAAACTTGAAGAGACCAACGGCTCATCCATTGTTTTAGTTAGTTGTTGGCCGGTGGGTACAAATTATAAACGGATTGCGGTAAGGGCCGATTTTATAAGTATCACGGAGTAGTAATTAATCGGTTGTATGAATATTTATGCTTCCCGCTCTTTTAGGTTATGTTTGACAAGTACTGACGACGCATGGTATAATATGGCATCGAAATAAACCCCACTTTGATAATTGGTATTAGGCAGAAATTTATATAATATTAAGACAGGTCCTTTAAATAACGTTTAAATCAGGAGGGTGTAGCATGCGGCGACAAATAGGTCGCGAACTGACTCTCATTGCCGTCAGCCTTTTGCTCATCGGATATTTGATGAGCTTGGGGAGTCGGCAGGTCAGAGTCAATATGGGTCTGATGGTGTTTATTGCCATCAGCTGGGTTATCCTTTCGGGACTGTTCTATCTCACGGCCTTTGTTCAAGGAAAGAAGGAGGCCATGGAAGAATTCGACCGCTCGGTTATCGATAACCTCGAGCAGGCCAGTAAGACAGCCCAGCCCATTCAGCCGCCCGCTGAGAATGTCAACTTTCTTGGTTGGGTTGAGCTTCTGGCTTATCTCGACGAGGAAGACGACCAGAAAGAAAAAGAAAAGAAAGGGAAAGAATGGGTGAACTAGATAGCGGGCGCGCAAATAGATTTGCGCGCCCGCCACCTCACAAAAATAGCGGATAAAATTGTACCCAGCGAACTGGAGCTCACCTTTAAAAAAACTTTGAGCTTCAGTTCGCTGCGTGCAGTGAACCCTAACAATCGAAGCGGAGGTGTGTTATGCGAAAAATAATCGTTTTGGCGGTGCTAGCTTTAACCATCGCCTCCTGTGTTAGTGAGTCGGTCCAGAGCCGCCAGAAGCGGCTGGGCGAGGAGGCGGCAAGGGCGGCAGCGGAAGAGGCTAAGCAGCGCAAAGTTAGGCAGGCTGAGAAGCAATACCAGGAGATCCTGAAAGAGTGGGATCCTGGGCCCGCCTGGAGAGAACAGGTGGTGGGTCCGAAGCAGTCAGCGTGCGAGGCCTGGAAGGCTTACCAGCGCCTGCACGACTTCCGGGAGAATACCAAGGATTATTTCCCCCCGAATAAGGACGACGGTCTAAGACATAACGTCCGGTCGGCAGCAAAGAACTTCGTCACCGCGGCAATTGCGGCTCGAAACGTTGATGGCTTCGAGTGCCGCGGAGAAATGGGAGGTTTCGACAGTGTCTACAACCTACTTGACAAGATCATCAACGCTCTGACCGAGGAGGGGGTGACGCCAGAGGAGGCCGGGGTGACTCCGGCGCTGCTGCGGGAATATCTCCTGACGGCGGCAAAGCGAGAGGTTACCAAGCTTCGGCCGAGGATTAAGGAGGGTAGTTCGGACGCGGCCGGTGCGTTAACTACTTACCTCGAACGGTTCACGGCCGATGAACTAGGTCTTACTAGGGAGGAGCGAGAAGCAATCGAACGCTAATCACACCTCAGTTTCCAGTAGTTCCTTTTTTAATTTGCCCCCGGGCAGTCGTGAGACTCCCCGGGGCATTTTTGTCTTAATTAAATATTCACTTCCTTTTACGTCTTAGGTGATATAGGATAGAGGTAAAGTCACAAACAATGGCCAGTGATGTAATTTCTAGAATTAAAGATCGCCTCGATATCGTAGAGGTAATTTCAAGTTATTTGAAGTTGCAAAAATCCGGTATTAACTACAAAGCACGCTGCCCGTTTCATAATGAAAAAACGGGTTCTTTTTTTGTGTCCCCGGAGCGGCAAATTTGGCACTGTTTTGGGTGTTCGGCCGGTGGTGATATCTTCGGCTTTGTTAAACAAATTGAAGGTGTTGAATTTCCGGAGGCCTTAAGAATTTTGGCGACCCGGGCGGGCGTTCAGCTGACGCCACAAAGTCCGGAGTACCAGCAGTTTCAAAGTGTTAAAACGAGACTATATGAAGTCTGCGAGTTGGCGACAAAATTTTTTGAAAAACAGCTCTATGAATCAGCTACCGGGAAAAAAGTGATTGAATATTTGAAAAGCCGGGGAGTCGGTGACGACCCGATAAAATCATTTCGACTGGGCTACGCTCCAGACTCCTGGAACGCCTTAGGCGATTTTCTGGTTAGAAAATTCTCTGTCCAGGAACAGTTTCAGGCCGGCTTGACCGTGCAATCGCAAAAAAATCCAACCCGGTTTTATGATCGTTTTCGATCAAGAATTGTTTTTCCCATAACTGATCTCAATGGACAAGTGGTAGGTTTTAGTGGTAGAGTATTCGGTGCAAACAGCGCTGTGGGCGCTGATGGGGGGAAGGAACCCGTCGCGGATGTGGAACCGGGTGCTAAATATATTAATACTCCCCAGACTCCAATTTATGATAAGAGCCGGGTTCTATATGGTCTAGATAAGGCAAGGCTCGGTATTAGACATCAGAACCGATGTATCGTAGTCGAGGGTAACCTGGATGTAATCATGTCCCACCAGGCAGGCGTGACCAATGCCGTCGCCTCCTCCGGCACCGCCCTGACGGACAGTCATTTAAAAATTATCAAACGGTACACAGATAATCTTGACCTGTGTTTTGACACCGATGCGGCTGGATCCATGGCTACTGATCGAGGGGTAGATCTTGCCTTGGCGAGGGGATTCAATGTGGCTGTGATTGCTTTTGAAGAGGACTTAAAAGATCCAGCCGACTATGTCCAGAAGCACGGTTCCGCCTGGGTGGAATTTGTGAAAAATTCCAAGCCGTTTATGGAGTTCTTTTTTGAGGCAGCGAAGAAGAAATTCGATATCACTACCGCTTTGGGAAAAAAAATGATTGCCCAAAAATTATTACCGCTGATGGCATCGTTTACTAATAAAGTTGAACAAGCCCATTGGGTGAGTGAGATTAGTTTGGCATTGAAAATCAAGGAAGATGTGCTTCTTGAGGAACTAGCTAAGATATTGCCCAAAGACCCGGGTTTGACTGAAGGGGCGGCCCTGAATAAAGAAGCCGTTAGCTCAAGACTGGGTATGGTAGAAGAAAGTCTTATCTCTCTGGCACTGAAACAGCCGGAACTGGCAGCTACAATCAAGCCGGAAAACGCATTGTTTCTGTCGGAACAGTGCCGCCAGATTATCTCCATGATTGATGAGCTTCATTCAGATAACGAAGCGGAAGTGATCGAATATTTGTCAAAAAATGCCGAGCCGTCTCTTAAAATGAGTCTCGAGATAATTTATTTGAAAGCCCAGGAGTTGTGGCGCGATTTCGAGAATATAGAAATGACCAGAGAGTTTGATAATCTGCTCGCCCATGCCAAGAAGCACTACATCTCATCCCAGTTGGAAAAATTAGAGTATGATATTAAAGAAGCGGAAAAAAAGCAAGACAAAGTTTTGCTGGCCTCTCTGATTGCCGAATTTTCAAAGATCGCAAAAGAACTTGGAAACTAATTTTGGGTTAAAAGTTTCAGCGCTTAAAAGTTTAAGAGCTTTGTTATATTTAAAAATATGAGCGTTTAAAATATTTAAACATTTAAAAATTATGGCGAAGAAAAAAAACAAAAAAAGCAAGGCAAAAAAAATTACAAGAAAAAAGAGTGACGCCCCAAAGACCGGGCGGGCTAATTTGGCGTCTAAAAAAGCTAAGTTCAAAAAACCGGCAGCAAATAAAGAAAAAAATAAAAAGGCCAAAGCGATTATCAGCGAAGATGCCATCATGAAGCTGATCGAAAAAGGCAGGCACCGCGGCTTTATTACCCAATCGGAGATTTTGCACACCTTTCCTAATATAGAAAGGGATATCGAGGGATTGGAAAAATTATACGAAAGGCTGGATTCGGCCAACATCAACGTAGCGGATACGGGCAGGGCTTTTGCTGAGGAATGGAACAAAGATCTGGAGGAAAAGAAAAAAGTAGCCGCAGAAGTGGATGCCAGTTCTGACTCGGTGCAGATGTATCTGCGCGAAATCGGTAATTATCCTTTGATTAACGGCGAAGAGGAAGTAGAATTAGCTAAGCGCATTGAAAAAGGAGATGAAGCCGCCCGCCAGAAATTAATGCTTTCTAATTTACGTCTGGTGGTATCGATTGCAAAAAAATATGTCGGCCGTTCTCCCAATTTAACCCTGCTGGATCTGATCCAAGAGGGCAATATTGGACTGTCGCGCGCCGTGGAAAAATTTGACTATAAGAGAGGATATAAATTCTCAACCTATGCAACTTGGTGGATCAAACAAGCCATCACTCGGGCTTTGGCGGATCAGGCCCGCACGATTCGTATTCCGGTACACATGGTGGAGACAATCAATAAGTACCAGCAGGTGGTCCGGCGTTTGATTCAGGATTTAGGGCGGGAACCTTTGCCGGAAGAGTCAGCGGCTGAGATGGGTGTGACAGTAGATAAAATCAGGCATATTATAAAAATTTCGCAAGACACCGTGCCCTTGGAGACGCCGGTGGGCAGCGATGATGACGATGGCTCCATCTTGGCCGATTTTGTGTCCGATGAGGATAGCATATCGCCAGACACCATGGCCGGCCGCCGGATACTGAAAGATCATTTGAACGAAATCATCAGTGAGCTTTCGCCCCGCGAACAGAAAATTCTTGAGATGAGGTTCGGACTTAAGGACGGGGTAACTCATACCTTGGAAGAAGTGGGCAAGGTTTTTGGTGTGACCCGCGAACGCATTAGACAAATTGAGGCCAAAGCTCTGGATAAAATCAGACAACACCAGAAAATTGAGAAATTGCGAGGATATTAAGAGTGTTTGCCGAAACAAATTAAAACACCCCGAGGGGTGATTACTGTCTATCTCGCCCAAGAACTTTTTTGGCAAGCTCTTGAGCTATGGCGATAAGGCGCTTCGTATCTGTAAATGACAATTGCTCCAAGGTTTTACCAGTCTTGGTTAATAGTTCGCGAAAAAAGATTTCTTCTAGGTTTCGACGCGCGTCTCTTTCTTCATCTGGCGCTTCTTCTTGATAATCCGGAGCCAGAACCTCGATCGTATGTTTACCTGAAGGGCAAGAATCCATGTGGACATAGAATCCGGCCAATTCTTGGTCGGTTATATTTGGGTTATCTATCGGGTCACTTAATCTCGCCAACAGTCTTTCGAATTCCTCACATGTCATATCAGACCACCCTTCTCAACCGTTTAAGCACCTTTTCAATTTTGATCCCTTCTTTGCGAAACGCCATTAAAACTTGGCGGTTATGGGCAATCAGAGCATCATTGTCGCAAGTCTTTCCAAGCTTGCATTCGGCGTTTTGGAGCCGAATAATCTCACTAGAAAGAGCGACACACCGAGTATTTATCGAATGGAGTCGATGCGTGAGGCGAAGGATGTTGTTACGCTTCGCCCGGCGGAATATGCGCAGGATACTTTTAAAGAACGCCATTAGCTGCCTCCAGGGAATATACTATAGAATATAATAATTTATACGTTTGTCAACTTAAAACCCTGCCAATCTATTTTTTTCATTACCTCATTTCGATCCTAATGTTCGAAGGGGACTCAGTGGTTTGGACAACAAAGGTCGTGCGGCCCAAGATCTGGCCAGTGGCAGTTTTAACGGCTACCCTCCATTTACCGTCCTGTAAGTTTGTTTTGTAAGAATATCCATGGAATCCCTCTTCGCGTCCACCAGAAATGGAGAAATTGAGGCGGCTCAGCACCATCCACTTATTAAATTTTTCGTCATAACGCGACCATTCGTGGGTAATAACAGTTTTGATATTAGTCGGGGCGTAGACGAGGCTGAAAGCGTAAACCGGTTTGTTGTTTGCTCGGTGGAACGTGCGGTCATAGCTCCAAAAAAAATGATACCACCGCGGCGGCTCATAACTGATCAAATAATTATTACCTGATCGTCCAATATCATGAGCGATTATGATCTCTTTTAAAGCCAAGGGAATAGGCGGGATGATATTAGCAAAATATAGTAAATTAAATGTTGTCAAAATTATTACGATCAACCTTATAACATCGGGTCTGTGAGTTTTAAATATTTCTGGGGCAATTTTTCGCAGAATATTTATAATAATCAATATCAAGGCAGAAGCCATCACCGTGCTTATCAGAAAGATACCCGGCCCGATTTGATCCAAGAGCACTGGAATAGCAAAAGTCAAGTATGACAAAATAGCCACAAAATATATGCCAATCTGAAAGGCCAGACGATAGTAACGGTTGCGGAAAAATTCATTCCCGACAAGCAAGAAGGCGAGCACTAAAAGAAATGGCCAACTGGTAATAATTGACGCACTGCGCGAATACAGGATTATGAAACCGCTGAACAAACCACCGAATGCAAACTGGAGCACGAACGGAAACCATAAAACCACTTTGCGGAAACGGAGATTCTCTAATTTTCCAGACACTTCCGCGTTAATTAGCATAATGGCAGCGCCGGCCAAGGCTAAATAACTAAGAAGAATAAGATTATCCAACCAAACGTCGGCCCGAGTCAGAGTGAGACTGTCAATAATGAAGCCAAACAGCAGTGTGCCCGGGGAAAGATATTTTTCGTTTTCCGTTACCATCCGTCTGATTTCCGCCAGGCTGTATTTGTTGAATAGTTGTCTGATTTTTTCGTTAACCCTAGCCATTGATTTCATCTTAATTTAAACACAAATTACTAAAAGATTAAAAAATTGCGCTTGAGGTAAGCTAGGTGACAGGAAATTTGCATTAGTCATAAAAAAATATACAATACAATAGTTGAACAATTATTCCGGAGTAGCTCAATGGTAGAGCGGCTCGCTGTGAAATTACGCAGCTTCCTAGAGAGATCTAGGTTGAAAAACTGGGTTAATTGCTGGAAACCCAGCACCTTCTAGAATTTCAAGAAGGTGCTGGGCAATCAGCAGCGAAGTCCTTAGATATATCTAGGGAAACGTTCAGAGACTATCTCGCAGGAGAGTACCCTTAATTAATTAAAGGGGAAACGCCCAGCATCCTTTGGGATGATGATATAGTCCACCCCATTAGTTAATAATGGATCAAGTGTAACGAGATGGTTCCAGGTTCGAGTCCTGGCTCCGGAGCCATAAAACTAGATACGAACTCATTTTTTGAAGATGAAAGGGTTCGCTCGCCCAGCCCCGCCGTTGGCGGAGCTGGGCTTCGCTCCGCGAGAGCGTTGCCCTCGCTTTGGCGGGAAATGAAGCGGATTTTAATGCTTTCGGGGGAATAGAAGATGTTTGAAAGAAACTTTTTAGCAAAAAGGTTTCTTTCAATCCCTTTGGTGGTGCTTATTCCAAAATACCACTAAAAGTGTTATATTGAGTTTAGTGAAAAAACAGAAATAAAAAATAATGCTGAACTGGCGGTAATGGTAATTAAAACGACTGTTTGTTAGAATATTAGATATGAACAACAATAAAAAAGTAGAATGGTTATTGCGTATTGGTGTTGCCGGCGAGTTTGTGGGCCATGGACTGCTGGCAATTGGTGGGAAAAAGGATTGGCTAGATTGGATAGGACAGATGCTGCATGTATCTGCCCCTACCGCCTCTACGTTACTTCTTTTAATTGGAATCTTTGATGTTACCGTGGCCTTAATCGCACTATTCAAACCTGTTAAACCAATTTTATTATGGGCCGCCGCTTGGGGTTTCTGGACGGCATTAATAAGACCATTGGTAGGAGTAGGTTGGCTAGACTTTATTGAACGTTCTGCTAATTGGGCTGCTCCATTGGCACTCTACTTTTTTTATAAGAGCGGAAGGTCTAATGACTAATGTAAACTAATCTTCAAATAAGGTATCATAATCTTAATAATATAATATGATGGGAGGTGATATTATAGATGATGGGTTATGGAGATATGATGTGGGGCGGGGGAGTGGGGTTTTTTGGGTCAGTCTATGCTATCGTATTTTTAGTTGATCTCATTCTAGTCGGGATTTATCTTTGGAAAAAGATACAGGGGAAATAGCGATTGGCATATTTGATAAAATTCGGGAAGAAGAGTATTTTAGGATTAGTTCTAATCATTGAGGAACTTGCTCATGAAAAACATGAAAAAGCAGCGTCACGTGTCTGAACTTAATATTTACTTGTACAATGAAAACGGGCTTTCGCTCGATGAACGAATCAAAATTGGCGGCCACCTTGGCGACTGTGACCGCTGCGCCAGCATACTGTTTGATATGAGACATTCTTTTGCTCAAATCCCCAATTCAGTTTGGCGAGAACACTCTGATCTAATAGTCACGGCGATAAGGGAAAAGTTTCGAATTTCAGAAAAAGAATTTTGGCCATCAAGAAAGCTTTGCTCGAGAGTCCATTGAACTCTTTGGTGCTTTCGGACATTAGAAGGCGCTAATCGAGTCGAAAGGGGGCAGAAATGAAATACGGTGAACTGATAATGCGATTGGATGGGGTAGACGGTGTTGACGAGTTGACGAAGGCCGTATTATTAGGAAGCTGGCAGGAGTCTCTGGATAGCTGTTCTTCTATTAACCCGGCTTGGCGCGAAGTCGACATGGAGCGAGAACTTGTGCCTTTCATTTTCAACAGTATTTTCGATAACTTCATGCTGACTTGCGGCCGGGTGTGCGTTCACGCAGACGACCCGGTCTATACGGAAGCCGCATTGCTGACCGAAGAGATTCGTCATATTCTGGTAAGTGAGTTTGACGTTGAATTAGAACCCATTCAGGTAACTTCATTTTTAGATCTTATGGCCAAGCGGGGCTTGGTCGATGTGTTTTTTGATGGTAGCGGGAAAAAACTCGTTCGACCAAACGTTCTCCGGTTTTACCTAAAAATCTAACGGGGTCATTGACCCTTTTTTGTTTTGGTTGAATTTTTTCAATAAGTTGGTGATTTTTTTAAAACCCAACTAGCTCCGCAGGGCCATTTTTTATTTTAAAGTTTTTGGAAAAGTTATGCACAGTTTTTGATTGCGCAATTTTTTTTTGGTGAGAAAATTAAATTAGTAAGTAAATTAGTAAAAATGATTTTCTGAAAATAATTTTTCTAAAAATTATTAAATTCTGAAATGAAACAGTTTGATTTTCTAGTTTTGGGAGCAAGCGGTATGCAGGGGAAAATCGTGGTCAGAGACTTACTTGAGAATGGCTCCAAAGTGTTACTCGCTGATTTGTATAAAAACGGATCCGCAAAAGTGGTTGAAAAATTTCCGAACCGAGCGGCTTTTAAATACGTTGATCTTCGACGCTTCCGCGATACTTTAAATTTAGTTAGAGAATCTGGCGCCAATGTCGTGGTCAATTGCGCCGAATCGGACTGGAACCTTAAGGTCTATAAAGCCTGTTTAATCGCCCGGGCACATGTAGTGGATTTAGATTCAGATGTTGTCACCACTGGTAAGCAACTTAAAATGCATACGCTTTTTGAAAAAAGAGAATTAACCGCCATCACTGGCTGCGGCTCAACACCAGGCATTAATAATGTGATGCTTAATTATGGACAGAAACAGTTTGACAGTTTTGAAACAGTCAATGCTGGCTTTGCCTGGGATTCAAACATAAAGAAATTTGTAGTGCCCTTCTCGATTCAAAGCATTATGTGGGAATTTAGTCACCCGGCGACGGTGATTGAAAATGGCAGATTAATTGAAAAACCGCCTTTAAGTCAAGTGATCGAAATGGATTTTAGAGGTATTGGCAAATCAAAATCTTATTTAGTGGAGCACGCCGAGCCGTTCACTTTTCATTATTATTTCAAGAACCGGGGATTAAAGAATGTAAAATTTTACGGTGGCTTTCCTGAACATTCAGTTGAGAAAATCATAACTTTAATCGAGTTGGGTCTGCATCGGTGGGAAAAGGTTTTAGTTGATGGCAAGCAAAAGGTTGCCCCGCCTGATTTAATAACAGAAGTTTTAAAAAGATTAACCCCACCGCCGGGTTATACCGAAAAGGAAAATCTGTGGGTAGAAATTATCGGAGAAAAAGATGGGATAAAAAAGAGAATGCTCATGGAATGCATCGTGCCAACTCTGCCGGGTTGGGAAGACGCCGGTTGCAACATTGACACCGGTTTTCCGGCCTCGATCATCGCCCAGATGATCAAAGACGGCAGAATCATGACTCGTGGCAGTTTCGCGCCCGAGGCGGTGGTGCCGGAAGAAGAATTTTTTCGCGAACTGTATCATAAGGGCATGGTCATTTATCAAGACGGGGTAGCGATTAATGGTGAGCCGCCCTATGTCGAAGATAAACCCCGTCGTGCCAAAGTCAGACAGTTGCCGATCGAAGTATCACCAGTAGTCTAATTATAGGGGTTTTTCGCCACTTTTGAAGAAGTTCCAAAAAGTGGGGTTTTGTTTTTAATTAGCCCACTATCATTTTACCACGACAGCGATTCCAATCCTTTGGCGCCCCATTCCTGCGG
>CAYIXQ010000005.1:0-17692 GCA_964367475.1 uncultured Candidatus Saccharibacteria bacterium
CTGCGGAATGGGTCCCCCGCCAAGGATTGAAACCTTCGACGAGAATCGTGGTAAAATGATAGTGACTTTTTTCACTAGCGATTCCCGTCAAAAGAAAAAAGCCGCGTTGATAACGCGACTACAAAGCCACGAGCTTGACTTCAAATTTGAATTCGACGACCGCGACTGACTTGATCAGCTTGATCTGAAACTTCATGCCGGGACGAACATTATCTACAGAATTGAGTCCAGCTACTTGGTCCAGGTACCAGATCTTGTCATTGGTATCCCGAACAAGGACAACGCGCCGCGGCAGACCTTCCGAACGCGCACCGATGATTTCCGCCACTTCCACCAGCACCTTCTGCTCGGAAACCTTGGGATCGTCAACAATCGGGGCATTTTCCGCCCGGCTTATTAGATCAATCCAGTCCGAAATTTCCGCATCGGAACGGGCGTTATCCATAGAATCCAAAGAGCGAACGGTTTGCATATGGGCTCCTTTCCTCTCGCTATATTAATTAGAGCAAATAATAAACATGCGGTCAAATATTACACCGCCGAATTGTCTCTAAATAATTTAAGCAGGGTCAGGATCATGATCCTTATATCCTGGACCAGCGACCAGTTTTCAATGTACAACGTGTCCAAAGCCACCTCTTTTTCAAAAGGCAAATTCGAACTACCAGAAACTTGGGCCAGTCCGGTGACGCCGGCCTTGATCGCCAGCACTCGGCGATGATGTTTTTTATACCGTTCGATTTCATCCGGCTGGTGTGGCCGCGGACCAACCAGAGAAATTTCTCCTTTTAAAACGTTCCCCAATTGAGGGAATTCATCGAGTCGATATTTTCGCAAGAATCTGCCCACCCGTGTTACTCTTGGATCATTTTTCATTTTGAACAAGGGGCTGTCCTTGCGCTCGTTGTACTGCCAAAGATACTCTTTATACTTTTCCGCCCCTCTGATCATTGATCTAAATTTTAACAATTTGAAATTTTTATTTTTGCTGATTCGCGAAAGTCTGACGAAAACCGGCCCTTGCGTTTCCCATTTGATGGCAAAAGCGATTAGGGCAAAAAGGGGCGA
The DNA here is from genome assembly GCA_964367475.1 of uncultured Candidatus Saccharibacteria bacterium. Taxonomy (GTDB): domain Bacteria; phylum Patescibacteriota; class Minisyncoccia; order 2-02-FULL-40-12; family IGHO2-01-FULL-4-A; genus CAYIXQ01. Next base: position 1,069 of record CAYIXQ010000005.1, read on the forward strand.
CAAAATTATCAGGCCGATACTAGCACCAAATAAATCTGTTAGCCTTTTAATAATCCTACCCCAACCATCAAGCGCCGTCCGGCGGAGCTCAATCAACGGCGCACCGGAAAACGTATCGACGGCAAAGTTTGTGGTCAGCGTCTGATAGATATTTGGTACATATTTAAAAATGAGATGATTCTCATGACAAAAATCCACGATCTCCACTACCCGATCAGCCGAATAATTTGGATTGGCCAAAATGACTTCATCTATCCCCGGATTGCCAATGGCAAGTTTAACTTCCGTCACTTCCGGATTGGCCAAATGTTTTACAATTCGGTAGCCATAGGCAGGATCTGCATTAATATCATTAACTAAACGCTGGGATAATTCATCCTCGCCGATCACCATCACCCTGTGTACTCCAAAATCATATTTCGACACTAGAAAGCGTTGCAGGTTGTGCATGATCAGCCGACCCAGTGAGACAAATGCAATAGCAAAAAACCAAGCGCCTAAAACCAGGAATCTGGAGTTGAATAACTCTTGGCGCAAAAAGATAAATACAATCACGGCCATGATAGCCGCTGATGAAGCTACTATCACTCGAAAAAATTCGGTAATGGTATGACGGGTGCTGTACAGACTGTATAGTCCGGAGACGGCATAAGCCACGATGAAAATTACGGAGACTGCAAAGACTAAAAGCAGGTAGCGCTCGAACGGCAAGTTGAATTCAAATAACACTGGCCGGAAGCTGGATAAAATTTTGGTTCTCAAAAAGTAGGTCGTGACGCCGGCTAAAACCAGCATCGCTAAATCTACTGGCAATAACAACGCGCTGAAAATTAATTCTCCTTTTTTCATCAAGCTAAGAGTATACCAAATAGGACAGTATTTCAATGAAATGAAAAAGCTCGAGGTTATTTGTTCTTGAGGGGCTTTCGTATAAAAAGTCAAATCCGCCCTTGCGAGCGGATGTGACAGTCTTGGTAAATCTATAAGCCGAATTCTGTTTTTGTGTGATTATTTATCTAGGCACATCCATTGCTGGACGGCTCAAGCGGCACTCCCGTCTAAGTTTTGCTTTGCAAAATTTAGGCGGGCACGGCCTTGCACCAGGCAGGGTTTAGCAGGACTTCTCTGTCACCAGAGAGCCGTTCCATTGGAACCTTTTCACCCGTGCCCACCACTTTCTAAAAAGTCCCAGAAAGTGGCGGGTCGGAATAGTTTCTGTGCTACTTTCCCTAGACTTTGTTTGATAACTTTTGTCTTAAGAACAAAAATCATCAATCTTATATCCGGTCGTCGTTAACGACTGCCTTGCTGACGCAATTACGAATTCTTAATTACCAATTCCTAATTTATGGTTGAAAATTAGCAGTTGGTAATTGCGTGAGCGGTGTTCGGACTTTCCTCCGCGCAACGCCACGTTTGACATGACCTCGCACAGCAATCACCCAATTTACCAAGAACCAGGTGCATTGTAGCACATTAAATAAGTTTATTCAACTCTCTATCCAATGCCGTGTTTACCATCTGGTCCGCCCCTTTATTTTTTTCCCGACGCACATGCTTGAATTTAATATCTCCAAAATCCAGCTTAAGATTCCAAAGCTCTAAAAAGAGTTTTTGAATTTCGGGCTCCATGATTTTGTACTGGCCATTCATCTGGCGCTCTAAAAGTTCACTGTCAACATTCACCATCACTTTTGCATCCTTTAACACTTTCTTGCCTACAAGCTGTTTCAGTTTTTTTAAACTGGAGATGACGGCGGTGTATTCCGCTACATTATTAGTCCCTCGGCCGATGTATTCTCCGTATTCCTTTTTTAGCAACCCTCCTTCTTCCTTAATAACCACACCGATAGCGGCATCGCCTGGGTTGCCCCGCGAACCACCATCAGTGTGAATGATAAATTTCCTCATGTAAATATGATTAATAATATTAGTTTGAATCGTAAATCATCACTATCATTTTACCACGATCGTGGTAAAATGATAGTGATGATTTTATTTGTCATAATAGCCCAATGCTTTTAACCCTGGCAACTCGTTCCCGGCTAAAAACTCTAGCATAGCTCCCCCGCCAGTGGAGACGAATGAATACTTATCCAGCAACCCAAATTTGTCAACGGCGGTAATGGTGTCTCCGCCACCGATGATTGAATTCTTAGCGGCAGAAACCGCTTCGGCTACGTCTTTTGTTCCTTTGGCAAATTGGTCAATTTCTGACAATCCCATTGGCCCGTTCCATATGACCAAAGTCGATTTTTTAATAATGTCACCGAAATATTTCGCAGTTTCAGGACCAATGTCGAGGATTGATTCACCGGGAAGCAGATTTTTGACACCAGAAACTTGGGTCAGCGACCGGCCACTTTTTTCATCAGAGATTATTATATCTATGGGCAAAAATACTGTATTTGTATCAATATCCGGCGAAATTGTACTGTCCACCACCGAAGCTCCTATTTCATATCCTTGGGCCTGAAAAAAATCATTAGCCAAAGCTCCGCCAATCAGGATATGGTCGGCCTTATTCAAAAAATTTTTAATCACTGGCAGCTTGGTTGATATTTTTGCACCACCCAAGAGTAGCGTCTTGCCAACCGGCGGCGCCGCTAGGGCACCGGTTAAGTTTTTAATTTCTTTTTTTAACAACAGCCCGCCGTAGGCAGGCAGGTATTTAATAATGTTTACTACTGACGCGTGGGGACGGTGAGATACGGAAAAAGCATCATTCACAAAAACATCTACCCTCTTCGCCAAATTTTGCGCCAGCTGGTCATCATTTTGCTCTTCGCCATCATTCTGACGGATGTTATCAAGCAAAACCACCGAGCATGCTTTAAAAATATTACCCAAGGAAGAAAGCTCTTCGTGAGGAATCATGGTTAAAGTCTGTCCCAGAGAAAGGCCTAGTGATTCAACAATCAGATTAAAACTATCCGCCGCGGTAATATGACTTACCAATAATACCTTGGCGCCCGCTCCCAATAAAAAATCTACGGTGTCGCGATGCGAACGCACCCGAAAATTGTTTCCGCTGTTATGACCTTTCGCCGGCACATTAAAATCGACTCTCAATAATACCTTTTTTCCCAACCAATCTTGGGGATTTTCATCAATATATTTGATCATCGAATCAACGATACCAATTTTAATATTCGTCCAAACTCATCTTTTCTCAAGCTGGCAGCGCCAATTACAACGCCGCCAATTTCTGGGCGATTTAGAAAAGCCTCAATATTGCTTTCGTTTACACTACCACCATAGAAGACTGGGACCGGCGACGGTATTCTAAAACTTTTTATTAAAATATCATTCAATATCTGAATGGCGGCCACGGCATTTTCTGGCGTATCGGCGTGGCCATGTTCCCGCGTACTGATGGCCCACACCGGTTCGTAAACGAAAATGGTCTTTGCAATACGCTCCGGCGTGAGATCTTTCAAATCTCGACTTAACTGGTCCGTCAAAATATTTTCCCTGATATCATTAATCTCCCGTTCACCTACCAACAGGACTGGTGTCAAGCCAGCCAACAAGGTCGCTTTGACTTTTCGATTGATAATTTCATCCGTTTCGCCAATCACATAGCGCCTGTCCGAATGTCCCACCAGGACATGCGAAATTCTAAAATTCTTCAGCATATTACTTGATATCTCGCCAGTATAGGCTCCGGTTGATTCCCAAAAAATATCTTGGGCACCCAGTTTTACCAGATCAAAACCGGCATAACGCGGATCGGGCGAGTTTAGCATTTTAGAAATTTCCTCCAAATAAATAAAGGGTGGGCAAATCACTAGTTCATAATTGGTGGATATTTTGGCGTATTCATTTTTCGTAAAATTAAAAAGATCTTGCGCTTCCTCAAGAGTGGACGGATTCATTTTCCAATTAGCGATAACAGTTTTAGGCAAAAATTATATATGACTTAAATGCTTTTTCCGATAATGTCGAATAACATACCAAAAAATTGTAGCTACAATTAATCCCAGTACAAATAGATCAATTCCATCAAGCAATGGTTGTAGTTTTTCCCAATTCCGACCAGATTTATACCCTAATATTATCAAAAAGAGGTTATATGGCATAAAGCCTAGGGCACTGAAACCAATAAACTTAATCAAATTCATTCTGGAAATCCCAGCTGGGATTGCAATAAAAGTACGGACAATCGGTAACAGCCGGCCAATAATTACCAATTTGCCGCCCTGCTTTTCGAAAAGTTTCTCGGTATGGTCAAGGTCATGTTTTGTCACAAATATATGCTTACCATATCTTTCCAGAAGTGGCCTGCCTCCTTTGGCCGAAATCCAGTACAATATGGTGTCCCCGAGTAAATTGCCGAGAGTAACATACAAAATTACCAAGATTAGATTGAACTGTCCCTGGCCAGCTAGAAATCCGGCAAGGGGCAGAATAATTTCCGAAGGCACTATTGAAAGGAGAATTCTGTCCAGCAAAGAAAGTAAAAAAACACCACCATAGCCGCCCTGTTCTATTAGAACCATAGACTTTGCGACAACTGTTTCTACTATACTCGATAGCATCAGGCGTTTCTTAATTCTTCGGCGGCCACATCCGGATCAACGACATTGACCTCGATGCCGCTGCCAATTTCAAAGGCTCCCTCCATTTTCATTTTAGGTATGACTTCAACGTGCCAAGAATAAAACGCATGAATTTGCGGCGACTTGGCATCTACCGGCGCCGTATGAATAAAGAAGTTATAGTCAGGATTATTTAGCGCTTTATACATTTTATTAAGCACGAAGTTCACGACCTCTCCCAGGTCCACCAGAATTTCTGCTGGACACTGCTCGAAATGAGCATGACTTTCTTTTGAAAAAATTCTTACCTCATAAGGTGTTCTCGATACGAACGGGCAAAAAGCAATGAAATTTTTATTTTCAAAAATTATTCTTTTCTTTTCCGCCATTTCCCAACTGATCATTAGATCGTACACCCGCTTGCCATTTTCCTCGAAAAAATTTTCAGAGCCATGCAGACTCCGCCTGACGTCGGGCGGCATGATGGGGATAGAAATAATTTGGGAATGGGGATGAGCGATACTGGCTCCCGCGCCGGCGCCATGATTATGGAAAATTAAAATATAACGACTGGCGGCGTAACTGGCCATAGCCCGGTAGCGTTCCTGGTATATTTTAAAAATATTTGCCAGTCCGTCGTTTGAATATTGATTCAGCTCTCGATCATGATCGCGATAAATTACAATCTCGTGCAACCCTCTGGCGTCTGTCACCTTGAATGGTCCGGCCGTGCGGCGTGGCCCAGCCTCACCCTCTATTACTGCGGGGAATTTGTTTTTGGCCACTTTGGCGAACCAAGTGTCCCGCTGCTGAATTTGTTTCTCGTTAAGTAGTTGCCCTTCTTGTCCGTAAGTTACTAAAATTTCATTGCCGGATTTTTCCGGGTCTTCAAAAGGACAAGTATTCTTATCATTTTTAAGCCCCGGGGCTTTTTGCTCGCCTCCGGGTCTTTTAGCGCGACCGGTAGCAAAAAGCACCCATTCACCTGAAACCAAATCCTGTCTAAATTCATTAATCATATATGCCTGACCACAAATTCAACCTGACTTTTAATAAATCTTTAAATGTTGAGATATAACTGCCCAGACTGACCCTTGATCCACTGGGATTATTCCATACTACCGGCACTTCTTTGATCTTTAAGCCATGTTTTTTAGCAATGGCTAAAACTTCAAAATCAAACCCCCACCGAGTAATGGTCACTCTCGGAAAAATAATTTTCACGGCTTTTTCGGTAAAAAGTTTAAATCCTCTTTGCGTGTCTTTAATGCTCCAAAGGCCAGCGCCAAGTCTGATGATTAATTTCGCCACATGGCCCAGAAATCTCCGATACCATTGCGCCTGCTCGTTAACTTGGGCGCCCGACAACTCAATTGAGCCAATTACTACTTCATAACCTTGATCAATATACGGCAAAAAATTATCTAACTGATCAATCGTCGTCGAGTTATCGTCGTCCATAAACAAGCGCAGATCGCCGGTCGCGGCCAGCATTCCCTGTTTGACTACCCAGCCTTTGCCGTGGTTTTTTTTATTATCGATAACTCTCAAACTTTGAAACTTTGAAACTTTGAAACTCTGAAACTTTGAAACTTTGAAACTCTCTAATACTTCCACCGTTTTATCCTTTGACCCATCACTAACTACAATGATTTCATAATCGAGATCCTTCTGTTTTAGCCACTCCGAAACCGCCTCCAGCGTCGGGACAATAATTTGCTCGGCGTTATAGGCGGGAATAATGACGGATAAGCGCATGGGTTAAGTATAGAATTACTATAACATGAGTGAATCATTGATTAAAGTCTGGATTTATGGAATTGAAAAGGCTTGGAAATAAATTAAAAAGATATTTGATGTTAATTGGTTAGTATTTCCGGATTCTTACGGGTAATTAAAATCGTGTGCTCAAAATGGGTGGACAGTGAGCCATCATGGGTGACGAAAGTGTGACCGTCAGGACTTTTTTTAACCCGCCAGTCATCGGCGTTAACCATTGGTTCGATCGCAATGGTCATACCTTCTTCCAGGATAGGCCCTTCGTTTTTGTCGCCATAATTGGGCACCAGCGGATCTTCGTGAAGTTTTTTACCAATACCATGACCCACTAAATCGCGCACTACGCTAAAACCGTGTGATTCGACGAACTTTTGTATCGTGTGACTGATCGCTCCCACCTGATTACCCGCGCGCGCTTGCTTGATGCCCAGACTTAAGGCCTCTTGGGTAACGCTCAATAATTTACTATTTTCCGGATTTTCCTCCGCCCACTGCTGGTAATTCATGGTACCCAGCACCGGTACAGTTACCGCGCTGTCCGTCACAAAACCTTGGTGAATGATTCCCATATCAATTCCGACCAAGTCGCCCACTTTAAGCACTCTCACGCCAGGCACGCCATGGACTACCTCATCATTTACCGAAATGCAGACGGTAGCGGGAAAATCGTCATAACCCAAAAAAGCTGGTTTAACCCTATATGAAAAAACGAGCTCGCTAGCGAGCTGATCAAGGTCTTTGGTGCAAATGCCGGGTTGGACGGCTTGAGTCAATTGCTTGATGATCTTGGCCAGAATTTTCCCACCCATCCGCATAACTTGGATCTCCTCCTTTGACTTAATCGTAATCATATTTGCAGTGTTTCCTTTATATCCTCATGTATCCTTTCAACCGCCTGTTCGCCATTAATTTTAATTAGTTTGCCAGTTTTTTCGTAATGTTCAATTACTGGCACCACATGTTCTTCATAGTAATCTAAACGATTATTAATTGCTTCCTCATGGTCATCCGCTCGGGCGCGCAATTTTAAGCGCTTGAACGCTTCCGTCCGAGAAATATCAATTAGCAAAACCCGAAAGTTGTCATAACGCTGCATGAACTTTAACGTATTATCAAGGTGGACGGCTTCCTCGGCATCACGCGGCAGGCCATCGAAGATAATACTTTTTTTAACCGTCACGTTATTTGCCAAGTCGCTCATCCATAAACCAATAGCAATTTCGCTTGGCACTAATCCACCTTCCTCAAGAACTTTTTTAACCAAGCGACCAACCACCGTATCTTTTTCGGCCAGCTCACGCATTAAGTCACCGGTTGAGATGTAATGTGTATCGCTGAGATATTTAACCAAAAGCTTCGCCTGGGTACCCTTCCCACAACCCGATCGGCCAATCAAAACCAAATTCAAAGGCTTAATCATATAAAAATAATAGCATATTATAAGCAGAATTACTTGGAGATGGTTTCAAAACCATCTCTTAATACTCATACATCGATAATTGGGCATCCACCGCTTTCATAATCTCCAGCACCACCGAAACCACGATCAAAACCGAGGTGCCCCCGACTGCAAACGCCGTAATGCCAGAGAAGCCCTGGACAATGTTCGGCAAAACGGCGATTACGCCTAAAAATATAGCTCCGACGAGGGTTACCCGATTTAAGAGATGCAGAAGAAAATGAGACGTGGGTAATCCCGGGCGAATGCCGGGAATGTAACCACCCTGCTTTTGAATGTTTTCGGAAATTGACTTTGGATCAAATGTAACCGCTGTATAGAAATAGGTAAACAAGACGACCAGAATAAAATACATCGTTCCGTATAAAGTTTGGCTCTGAACAAAATTATTAAACACTGTAGCAATGCTCGAAAGTATGGCCACATTTGAATTGATGAAAAAGTTGGCAATCATGCCGGGGAAAAGTAAAATTGAAAGGGCAAAAATGATAGGCATAACCCCGGCGTTATTAACTCGCATCGGCAGGTAGGTAGAAACGCCGCCATAGATCTTATTACCCCTTACGCGACGAGCATAGTTGATGGGAATATTACGTTGCGCTTCGGTAAGATAGACGACGCCAATAATTACAATCACGGCAATTGCCAAAAATATACCGTAATCGAAAAACCAATCTCCGGCTCTGGCCACCCAGGCCTGCCGAATTTGAGTAGGGAATCCAGCCACAATACCGGCAAAGATCAAAAGCGATACTCCATTGCCAATATTCTTCTCGGATATCAATTCTCCCAGCCACATCAAAAAAACCGATCCAGCGGCAATTACAATCAGCGAATTTATCCAACCAAAAAGGGATAGTTGGCCCACAATGCCCTGGCGTGAAAGTAATATCAAGAAGCTATATCCTTGCAGAATCGCTAAAGGTACCGTCAGCAATCTGGAATATTGATTAAATTTTTTTCGGCCAACCTCTCCTTCATATTTGTACATAGTTTCCAGTCCGGGGAAAATCATGGTCAGCAACTGCATAATGATGGAGGCGGTAATGTACGGCCCAAGACCCAGCATGACTACTGAAAAATTATCCAACCCACCGCCCGTAAATGAACTGATCAGTCCAAACAGTTGATTATTCCGAAAAAATTCCTGCAGGCGGACCGCATCCACTCCCGGTACCGGAATAGCCGCCGCCAATCGAAAAACAATTAGTAACGCCAGAATGAAAAAAACTTTATTACGTAGATCTTTGATTTTAAAGATTTTGAGAATTCTGCCCATTTTTGATAACTCCTCCGGCATTTAAAACTTTCTCTTTGGCGGAGTTGGAAAAGTCAACTCCGCTGAATTCAAGCTTCCGATTTAACTCACCGCTACCTAAAATTTTAACACCGTTGCGCGCGGATTTAATTATTCCCTTTTTGATAAGCGACCTAGCCGATACCGTATCGCCGTCTCGAAAAACTTTAGCTAATACTTCCAGATTAACAACCGCCGGTTTCGGATATCTCGGCTGAAAAAAGGCATGTTTAGGGTCGGTTTTTTTAGAGGCGCCACGCTGTTTTGGGAAAAGTTTCCAGATCGGATTGTCTCCACCACGAAAGCCGGGACGAATTCTGGCGCCCGCTCGGGATTTCTGACCCTTTGAACCACGCCCAGAAAAAGTGCCGCGTTTACCTCCACGCCCGACTCTTTTTTTATCTTTATTTTTAATTGTCGATTTTAGTTGATGTAACTGCATAACTTTTAACATTTTAGCTTTTAAACTTTAACTGACTTAAAGCCCCAATAGTTGCTCTGGCAACATTTATTTTATTGCCAGTCCTTTCTATTAATTTCCCGGTGATATTTTCAATACCAGCTAGTTTTGCCACCACCCGGACCGGTCCGCCCGCTCTAACGCCCCTTCCCGTGGGCGAAGGCTTTAGCAAAACTACTGCGCTGTGATATTTAAATCTTGTTTCGTGCGGAATTGAACCGTTAACCATCGGTACGGTGATCATATTTTTCTTTGCTTGATGGGTCGCTTTTTGCATCGACTGCTGCACGTCCTGACCTTGTGCTACCCCAACGCCCACTTTACCTTTGCCGTCACCAATCACTACTGTGCAGCGGAAACTAAATCGTTTACCACCCCTGGTTACACGGGTAACGCGGGCAATATCCAAAACCTTGGAATCAAATTCCGCCTTCTCCCGGGGCGGCCTGGGACCGCGCCCTCTTTCTCTAGGGTTGTTCCTTCTTATGGGTGATGATCCGACCATAGTATTAGTTGGGACTTACGTGTAAGTCCTATCAAAATTCCAAACCGTTTTTTCTTAAGGCATCGGCTAATGCCTTTACGCGGCCGTGGTATTTAAAACCACCGCGATCAAAAACAATTTTTGTAATGCCGCTGGCTTTTAATTTTTCAGCTACCCGTGCTCCCACTGTTGCCGCTTTTTCAGATTTTGTGCCTTTTATTTTATTTTTTGAAACATCATGACTGCTGATCAGCGTTTTACTAGAAGCGTCATCAATCACCTGAACGAATATGTGACGGTTGCTGCGGAAAACACTAACTCTTGGAACTGCTTTTGTTCCTTCAATTTTTGCTCTCACTCTCCTGTGTCGCTGTATTCTTTTTTCCCTTTTGGTTGGTTTCATAACTTTCTTAAACTTTTAAACTTTGAAGCTTTTAAACTTTGAAACTCTGAAACTTTGAAACTCTGAAACTTTCCCTATACTCCCGCTCCCGTCACCGCCTTCTTGCCGGCCTTTCTGATAATGACTTCGTCCTGATATTTAATCCCGGCGCCTTTATACGGCTCCGGTGGCCGGGCCGCCCGGATTTTCGCGGCTACCTGGCCTACCATTTCCTTGTCGGTACCGCTAACCTTTATAACGTTTTTTTCCACCTGGAATGAAACGCCCACTGGGGCCTGAATTATTACCGGATTGGTAAAGCCGAGATTTAGTTCAATTTCTTGGCCTTTGGCTTGGGCCTTAAAACCTATGCCGTTAAATTCTAGCACCCTTACAAATCCCTCTGAGACACCTTTTACCATGGTATTGAGCAGGGCGCGCGTTAGACCCCATAGTTTTTTATCGGCTCCTCCAGTCACCGTTATTAATATTTTTTTACCCTCGACAGCAATATTAGCCCGGGGAGAAAATGCTTTTTTTAACTCTCCTTTGGGACCTTTTACGGTCACTAAATTTTCTTCGACTTTGATTTCGACTGTCGGGGGAATAATAATTGGTTTTTTTCCAATGCGTGACATGATTTTACACTTTTAAACTCTGAAACTTTTTAAACTCTGAAACTTTGAAACTCTGAAACTCTGAAACATTTAAACTCTGGAACTCTGAAACATTTAAACTTAATAACTCCTCACCACATTTCAAATAATACCTCGCCGCCCACACCCGCTTTTCTGGCATCTTCACCGGTTATAATTCCCTTGGCCGTAGACACCACTGAAATCCCATAGCCACTCCTTACACTTTTTAAATCTTCCTTGCCGGCATAAATTCGACGGGAAGGCTTTGAAACAAAGCGCAACCCACTGATGGCTCCCGCGCCATCGTTAAATCTTAGCTTCACTTCCAAATACTCAACTTCTGCTTTTTTCATTTTCTTTTTCTTCTTTTCAATGCTTTCGATAAATCCTTTTTCCTTCAATATTTTTCCAATTTCAAATTTTAGCTTTGAAAAAGGAATGGAAGCACTTTCGGCATTAACCGCTTGGGCGTTTTTTATTTGGATCAACATGTTAGCAATTGGACTCATCTTTAAATACAACCAATTACCAGCTGCTCTTTCTGATACCTGGCAATAACCCATCGCTGGCTAATTCCCGAAAGTGGATGCGGCACAGGCTAAATTTTCTCATATAACCATGCTTCCGGCCGCACAAAAAACAGCGGTTCACAATTCTTGATGAGAATTTTGGTTTCTTTTTCGCTCGGGCAATAACCGATTCTTTTGCCATAGTTAAACTCTGAAACTATTAAACTCTAACTGGAAATCCCATTAATCTTAACAATTCAACCCCTTCTTCCCTGGTCCTGGCCGACGTATCAATTGTGATCTCCAGGCCAAATATGTCTTTTACGCTTTCGTAACTGGCTTCCGGAAAAATATTATGCTCGCGCACGCCCAAATTAAGATTGCCCCGCTGATCAAAAGTCTTGGGATCAATCCCCCGAAAATCGCGCGAGCGGGGCAGGGCGACGGATATGAGCCTATCTATAAAATCATACATTCGTCGACCATGCAAGGTTACTACCATACCGACCGGCACGCCTTCCCGAAGTTTGAAACCGGCAATGGATTTTTTAGCCTTGCGGATAGACGGTTTCTGGCCAGTGATTTTGGTAATTTCATTTTCCATGCGCTCGATGGTCCTAGTTTCTTTCGAAATCCGGCCATAACCAACATTAATCACCACTTTACTGATCTTGGGAACGGCCATGATACTTTGGTAGCTAAATTTTTCCCGCAAAGTTGGAATAACGTCTTTTCGATATTTAGTTAATAGTCTAGGTGTCTTCATGTCAAATATCTGCTAAGCATTTTTTACAAATTCTAAATTTCACGCTCCCTTCAATCCGGTGACCGACCCGGGTTGCTTTTCCGCATTTAGGGCACAAGAGCTGAACTCGAGCGATAGGCACCGCTGATTCCTTATTCACAATTTGGCCTTTCTGCCCTTGGCGGCGGGGTCGCAAATGTCTTTTGATCAAAGCCAATCCTTCCACTAATACCTTGCTTTCGATTGGCCATACCGTTAAGACTCTGCCGCTTTTATGGCGATCTTTTCCGCTTAACATTATTACTTTGTCGCCTTTTTTGATATTCATGGTTAAACTTTGAAACTCTGAAACTTTGAAACTCTGACTTACACAATCTCCTGCGCCAAACTGGCAATCGTATCGAAACCAGCTTCCTTGATTTCTCTGGGGATCGGCCCGAAGATTCGACCGCCTTTTGGTTCCCTGCCTTCCAAAATAACGACGGCATTATTATCAAATCTAATATAGCTGCCGTCGGCTCGGCGAAAGTTATTTCTCTGCCGCACTACGACTGCCCTCAACACATCCTTTTTCTTTACCAGCTTGCGCGGCTCGGCTTCTTTTACCGAAACCACAATCATGTCGCCAATTTGGGCATAACGCCGGCGCGAGCCGCCTAACACCTTAATTACGCCAACTTTTTTGGCGCCACTGTTGTCAGCTACATTTAATATGGAACGGGGTTGAATCATAGCTTTAAACTGTTAAACTCTAAAACATTCTTTAAAACTCTTAAACTTTGAAACTTTTAGATCTTATTAATCACCCGCCAACGCTTGTCCTTTGATATTGGTTTGGTCTCTTGAATCATTACTTTGTCGCCGGCGTGGTATTCTCCCTTCTCATCATGGGCTTTGAATTTTTTGGTTACCTTATAATATTTTTTGTATTTTGGGTGCTTGGTCAGCCGGGTCACGGAAACCACCACTGTTTTTTGCATCCTATCCGAGACAACTATTCCCTTTAGTGTTTTAAATTTTTTATTTGAATTATCCATATATAAATTCTTAAATGTTCAAATGTTTATTATTGAGTGCTGTCATCAGCCGTGCAATTTCTTTTTTTACCGGTTTGATCTGACTCGGGTTTTTCAAGGTCTTATTGGCCAATTCGAACTTAAGCTGGCCAAGTTTAATCCTGGCGTTTTTTAGCATTTCATTTAATTCGCTGCCTTCTTTATTTTGAATTTCTGAAAATTTCACCCCGTTAGAGATCCTCGTTCTAGATAGCTTTGATTTTGATATTCAAGCTATTTTTAACGAGGTTCATTTTTTTATAAACTTAGTCTTAATGGGTAATTTATGACCAGCCAATCTAAAAGCTTCGCGCGCCATCTCTTCCGAAACTCCATCCATTTCAAAAATAATTCGGCCGGCTTCGGCGTTGGCCACAAAATGCGAAAGTGATCCGGCGCCTCCGCCCATACCGACTTCCGCCCCTTTTTGCGTGCGCGGCTTATCGGGAAAAACCCTAATCCATATTTTCCCGCCTCTTTTAATAAAATTTGTGATCGTTCTCCGCGCAGATTCAATTTGGTTTGATCTTAACCAGCCAGATTCCATCGCCTTCAAACCATAACTGCCAAAGCTTAAATAATGACCGCGGGAAGTTACGGACCGGATGCTCCCTTTATGTACTTTTCTGTGTTTTATTCGTTTTGGCTGTAACATGCCATTTTGTCCAAGGTCAAAGCGATTGGGTAACAAAATGAATACCCCGCCCTTTCTTTGGGAATCACATACTTTCTAGAGAAGACTACGATACTTTCTTAAAAATGTCATTCTCACAGAAAGGGCGGTGTTAGCTTTTATTTCCGTGCTCGCTAAGACCGTGCTCGGACAAAACCTAAAACTTTAATCCTTTATATATCCAAACCTTCACTCCCACGGTACCGAAGGTGGTAAAGGCCGTAGCCCTTGAATAATCAATATCGGCTCGCAGTGTCTGCAGAGGCAAACTACCCTGCTCTAAGTGCTGGGTTCTAGCAATTTCATTTCCATCCAACCGGCCAGCCAGCAAAATTTTAGCGCCCTTAACATTTTTGTTGGCTAGTATCTTGGTTAGTGACTGTTTCAAAACGCGCCGATAGGGAATCCGCTTTTCAATCTGTTCAGCCATCGATTCAGCCATGATCGAAGCCGATGTTTCGGGATTTTTGTATTCCTGGACATCCAATCGCACGGCCGTTTTTCTTTTAATAAGTTTCTGAGTTTCTCTCTTTAAATCCTCAATCCCGGTACCGCCCCGGCCAATGATTAGTCCCGGTCTAGCCGTATAAATGATAATTGAAAGCACATCCGGACTACGTTCAATTTCGACTCGATCAACACTCATATTCTTCAGCTTCTGACCCATAAATTTTCGCAGGATCATGTCTTCCTGCAAAAATTCACTGTACTTTTTCGCGCTAAACCAACGGGATTTCCAATCCTTGGTTACTGATAATTTAAATGATGTTGGCGAAACTTTTTGTCCCATTTTGAAATATTAAATGTTTAAATATTTAAACATCATTAGATCGTCTTTCTCCTGAAAAACTTTCTCCCCAGACCTTTAATGCCGCTAAATACGCCCCTTTTCCCCTTACCTTTTTCCAGTACTTTAGCAAAGGTTGGCTTTTTCTCAACCGCGGCTCGTTCTTCGGCCGGCCGTTCAATTATCTCCGGCTTTTCTTCCGCCGGTTTAATCTCCGCCTTCATACCCGGCATCCGCTCATCCAAAATGATTTTGATATGAGAAGTTTTTTTCTCAATCGGTGAAACCGTTCCAAAACCCTTTGGCCTGAATCTTTTCAGTTTTCTTCCCTCGTTCACAATTACTTGTTTAACGTAAAGATTTTCCTTTACTAAACCGAAGTTTTTAAAAGCATTGGCCATAGCGGAATTTATCAATTTAGCGAGCGGCGCGGCAGGTCTTTTTACCAAGTGTTCTAATTGCTGCCTGGCCGAGACCGCATTCATTCCTTTAAGCAGCGCCGCCAATGATCTCACCTTGCGTGGGGCAATTCGCAGATTATTTAATTGGGCTTTGACTTCCATAATTTTGAAACTTTTAAACTCTGAAACTATTAAACTTTTATTTCTTCGCCTCTTCAGCCGGTACCGCCTTGGCCGCTTGGGCTGCTTCGATTTCCTTCTGCTTAGCCGCCGCTTCCAATTCTCTTTGCATGCGACCGCCATGGCGAGAAAACTTACGCGTTGGCGCGAATTCGCCTAGTTTGTGACCGACCATATCTTCTGTCATAAAGACTGGCAAATGAGTTCTGCCATTGTGGATTCCAAATGTAAAACCAACCATTTCCGGGGTAATTGTTGACGCTCTAGCCCAAGTCTTAATCACTGTCTTATCGCCCGCTCTAACCCTACCCAATTTCTTGAGCAACTTTTTATCAACATATATTCCTTTTTTGACTGATCTTGACATAGTGTGTATGGAACCTTATTAATTTTTCTTTCTCCTTCTTACTATAAATTTCCAGGATTTCTTTTTTGGGCTTCGTGTTTTGACCCCCCGGGCTGGTTTGCCCCAGGGGGTTTTCGGACCGGGCAGTCCGATCGGCTGCCGACCCTCACCACCACCGTGCGGATGATCAACCGGGTTCATGGCCGTTCCGCGCACGTGGGGCCGGATTCCTTTATACCTGTTTCTACCGGCCTTCCCAATCTTAATATTCATATGCTCCGCATTGGATAATTGACCAATTGAGGCCATCACTTCACCATTAAACTGCCGAATCTCGGATGACGGTAAGACCACCTGTACTAGTTTGCCCTCATGCGCCAACACCGTGGCGGCTGAACCTGCCGATCGGATTAATTGCCCGCCGCGCCCCGGCTGGATTTCGATATTGTGTACAAGCATACCTTGGGGGATATTTTTCAATTTTATCCTGTTACCCGGTTCAAGGGCCGCTTTCTCTGAAACAATAATGGTCGCCCCAACTTTAAGCCCCTCGGGAGCCAGGATGTATTTTTTATCGCCGTCAGCAAAATGCAGTCTGGCAATTCTAACCGTTCGGTTTGGGTCATATTCTAAGGCAAAAATTTTCGCCGGAATATTAAATTTATCTTGCCGGAAATCAATTTCCCGATAAAGTCTTTTTACTCCTCCGCCGCGATGACGTGACGTAATTCTACCCTGGTTATTTCTCCCCACCGCACGTCTAAAGCCGCCCGTCAATTTTTTTAATGGTTCAACTTTAGTTAAATTCGAAAAGTCATATCCAATCATATGACGTCTTGATGGGGTTGTGGGTTTATAGGTTTTTGTCATGATTTTGAAACTTAAACT
>CAYIXQ010000005.1:17792-31420 GCA_964367475.1 uncultured Candidatus Saccharibacteria bacterium
GCTACTTCAATCTTATCTCCTTCCACCAGCGTGATGATGGCTTTTTTGAAACCAGGCTTCACACCCTCGTAGCGACCGACGTGGCGATACTTTGCCGGCATGGATAGAATTGTCACCGCTTTAACTTTAACCTTATATAGTTTTTCGATTGAACGCTTGACCTGAATTTTATTGCTGAAAGGACTAACTCTAAAAATATATTTTCTTTGATCAGCCATTAAACTAGCCTTCTCGGTAATATGAGGTTTGAGGATCACGGCATAAGCGGCAGCATCTGTTCCTAGAGGTAACTTGGCTGATGATGGCTGTAATTTTTGGCCAGTTTCAACTACGGGCGCCGACTTCGTCACATCTTTTTTCTCTTCTTTCTTTCTGCCAAATAAAGTCATAACTTTAAACTTTAAAACTTAAACTCTTAAACTCTGAAACTCTGAAACTTAAACTTTAAATGTTTTCTCTATTACGGACACCGCTTCTTTTGACATAATTAAATATTTCTTCTCCAATAGCTCTTTAATATTTAAATTATTGGCCGCTTCTACCTTCGCGAAAGGTAAATTGCCCACCGCCCGCCAAACTTCTCTGGCTCGGTCCGGTATCACCAACAAAACCGAATCTTGTTTATACTTTGACCAGCGAAAACCATCCAACTGGGGCGAGATATTTCTGAAAAATCCAAACGCTTCTTTTGTTTTGCCGGTTTCAAATTTCAGGCCATTCAGCACTAGCAGTTCTTTATCTTTAACTTTGGCCGAAAGCACCATGAATAACGCTTGACGTTTCATTTTCTTGTTAATCTTCTTTGAAAAATTTCTCTCCTTGGTAGGTCCAAAGGTCACGCCTCCACCTTTCCAAATTGGTGATCTGATTGAGGCATGCCGCGCTCGACCGGTGCCTTTTTGACGCCACGGTTTTCTGCCACCACCCCGCACCTCGCCGCGGCCTTTGGTATGTGCCAACACTTGACGAGCACTGGCTCTTTGCGCTTCTAAAACTTGGATCACTAAATTGGGATTCAGCTTTAATCCAAAAATCTTGTCAGGCAATTCCACATCGCCTACAATATTACCAGATTGGTTATATAGTTTGGTCTGCATAATTTTTAAACTTTAAACTTTTATACTTTGGATTTCCAGTAGCGTTCCCTTCCTCCCCGGCACCGCTCCTTTTACTGCTAAAAGATTATTCTCTTTATCTACTGATACCACTTTTAAACCACGGGTGGTCTGTCTTTTGCCACCCATGCGGCCCGCCATTCGCATACCCTTAAGGGTATGCTGCGGAAACCGTTGACCAATTGATCCTCCGTGCCTTAGCACATGATGATGACCATGACTCGCCGGCATCCCATGGAAACCATGACGCTTCACCACCCCCTGAAAGCCTCGGCCCTTAGTCAGACCACTTACTTTTACAATTTCCCCGATTTGAAACGCTGAAACATCTAAACTATCTCCCCTATTAAACTCTCCATCTTCCTTTTTAAACTCTTTTAGATGCTTCAGGTTTGACAAATTTTTCAAGTGCCCTGCTTTGGCTTTATTTACTTTTTTTTCCTCACCGAAACCTACCTGAATTGCTTGATAGCCGTCCTTATCTTTTGACCTTATCTGGGTTACCGTCACCGGGCCGGCCTCAATCAAAGTTACTGGTTCTACCGTACCATCTTCTTTAAACAATCTGGTCATACCAATTTTTTTACCGAGAAGGAAAGACATAATAAATAAAATACCGGCCTTAGGGCCGGTCAATTTAAAAACCGCCTAAGCAAAATTCTTTTCAGGTTTTAATTAAAGTTAAAACCATCAATCGTATTACCCCGTTTGAGTCTTGTTACTCCACAGAACTAAAGTAACAAGTGTAGGCCCACGGCTAGCGAAACTACATCTATTACCTTCGACAAAAGCCCTAATTTACAAATCATTTGCGTGCGCTACTTGTGTAACTACATTTTGATTTCAATGTCTACTCCGGCTGGCAGGTCAAGATTCATTAGGGAATCAATAATTTTAGAACCGGGATTAGAGATATCGATTAACCGTTTATGGACGCGCATTTCAAACTGCTCGCGTGAATTTTTGTCAATAAAACTCGCTCGATTAACGGTATATTTGTGAATCTCGGTCGGCAAAGGCACCGGACCGATAACATGGCCGCCGTTTCTTTCAATTGTTTCCACGATCTGCTTGGCCGATTTATCAATTATTTTATTGTCATAAGCCCTTAGCTTGATCCTGACTCTCTGATTTAATTCTCCTGGTTTTTCTTTTTTTGTTGGCATGATGTTAAAGAACTTAAATTTTGAAACTTTTAAACATTCAACCCCACACTTTTAGTGTGGGGTTGAAGCTTGTTAGGCAATAACCTTAGTTACCACTCCTGCCCCTACGGTTTTACCGCCCTCTCTGATAGCAAAGCGTTGCTTTTCTTCCATGGCAATCGGGGCAATGAGTTTAATTTTAACATTTACTGTGTCACCGGGCATAACCATTTCCGTACCTTCGGGCAAATTCACTTCACCAGTCACATCGGTAGTTCTAAAGTAGAATTGTGGTTTATAACCCTTAAAGAACGGGGTGTGGCGACCACCTTCCTCCTTTGACAAGACATATACCTCGGCTTCGAATTCAGTGTGGGGTGTAATCGATCCCGGTTTGGCTAAAACCTGGCCTCGGGAAATGTCTTCCTTTTTCAAACCTCGTAAGAGCAAACCGGCATTGTCACCGGCAATACCTTCATCCAACTGTTTATTGAACATTTCAATTCCGGTAACCACAGATTTCTGCGTCGGCTTGATACCGACAATTTCAATTTCCTCATTCAGCTTAACTTTGCCTCTCTCCACACGACCGGTTACTACCGTACCTCGACCTTCAATCGAGAAGATGTCTTCAATCGGCATGAGGAACGGCTTGTCAGTTTCACGGACCGGTTCGGGGATGTATGAATCCAGAGTATCAACTAACTCCTTGATGGGCTTGATGGCCGGATCATCTTTGGAAGTAGCTTCTAAAGCTTTTAAAGCCGAGCCGCGGATAATTGGAGTCTTATCGCCTGGATATTGATACTTGTTTAGAAGCTCTCTGATTTCCGCTTCGACTAAATCAACTAATTCAGGGTCATCAATCATATCTACCTTATTAAGAAAGACGATGATCGCTGGCACGCCAACTTGACGAGCAAGCAGAATATGTTCTCTGGTCTGCGGCATCGGACCATCAGGAGCAGAAACTACCAAAACCGATCCGTCCATCTGGGCGGCACCAGTAATCATGTTCTTGATGTAGTCAGCGTGCCCGGGAGCATCGATGTGGGCATAATGCCGTTTAGGTGTTTCGTATTCAGAATGGTGCAAAGCAATAGTAATACCTCTGGCCTTTTCCTCGGGAGCGTTATCAATTTGGTCAATTTTCTCAACCCGAGCGGTATAACCGTCATCTTTAAGTAGACTTAGTGTATGTAAAATCGACGCTGTTAAGGTCGTCTTTCCATGGTCAACGTGACCGATGGTGCCTACATTTAAATGTGGCTTTGATCTCTCAAATTTTCCTGCCATTGATATTGTATATCCACCTATACTCCCGCAACTGCATTCTCCCTGACTGTAAATTTCGATAGATCGATACTTACAGGGTTAGAGGGCTTTAAAGCCGTGCCGCTACGGTGTACGAAGTGACATGATTTACCTGTTTAAATAGGCACGGGCTTCTCTAGCTCTGCCTATCGAAGGCGACAAACTACAGTATAATCCAAATGATTATACCGGTCAATCCCTCGCAAAATCACTTATCCGGTTTCCTCTACGCCTTCGGCGTCTAATACCCCTCCGGCTTCACCGACTTTCGTTATCTCTTCTGAACTTACGCCACCTAGTTCGGCTTCTTCTTTCTGCCGGATTTCCTCCTTCAGGGCTAATATTTCCTTATTCAATTTTTCAATGACTCGTTCCTCCCCAGGATTAGATGCCTCGTCCTCACGGCTTTCCCTTGATTCCCCCCCTATTTCTAATCGCTTATAGCTAGGATATGATAAGATTACAAATTCGGGCGACGCTCCGTTCATCACCACGATTCCACCCAGTTTTTTCGCTAGTTTTTTTAACTCCTCAAAATGCATTGCTTCTTTATACCAAAACAGATAAACTATTTCAAGGATGGTAAAAATCAATCAAAAAATACCAGATATAGAGGTAACCGTGTACCACCATGACGAAGAAAAAAAAGTAAGATTATCTGACTACAATGACAAATGGCTGGTGCTAATTTTCTATCCCGGGGATTTTACTTTTATCTGCCCGACCGAGTTGGAAGAAACGGCAGATCATTACGAGGAATTTAAGAAACTGGGAGCCGAAGTTATAAGTGTGAGCACTGATTCAGTTCATGTTCACAAAGCTTGGCATGATCAGTCACCCGCTATCAGTAAAGTAAAATTTCCCATGATCGCAGATCCCACTGGCAATCTTTGTCGCGAGTTTGGGACATATATAGAGGAAGTGGGTGTGTCACTACGTGGAACATTTATTATTGATCCTGATGGTGTATTGAAGACCATCGAAATCCACCATAACGACATCGGCAGAAGTATCGCTGAACTTCTCCGCAAACTTAAAGCTGCGCTATTTGTCAAAGAAAATCCCGGGCTGGTTTGCCCGGCTAGCTGGCAACCGGGTGAAAAGGCGCTTAAGCCCGGCCTGGATCTAGTAGGCAAAATTTAATTGACGCATTCCGTACATATCTGGTACACTGTGTCATTTATGGAAGCAGAAATATTATCCAATGCCTATGAGCTCGCCTATCACTTGAATCCTGATATTGATGAGTCAGAGGTTAAGACATGCGCTCAAGCGGTGGAAAATTTAATTTCCCAGACCGGAGGAGCAGTATTGAATTCCCGCGAAGCAAAAAGACAGCACCTTTCTTTCCCAATCAAGCAAAAAAAGTATTCATATTTCGGAGTGATAGATTTTTCCGGTGCTCCCGAAATTATTGAAAAAATAAACGCCAGCATTAAGCTCCAAAATACGGTGCTCCGGTATTTGGTCGTCAGGAAAGACATTCCCACTGGCGAACTCAAGGTTCTGGGATCGGAAAGGCCGAGACCGAGAATGAAAACGCATGAGCCAAGCGCAGTCAGTCGCGAATCGGCCAAGCCTAAGGAAGAAATTAAACCAGAAGTTATGGAGCAGGAAATTGAGGAAGTGTTGGAAAAAATATAACCATGAATTTAAACAAAGTTTTATTAATCGGCCGGATGGCGGCCGATCCTGAAGCCAGAACCACTCAAAGTGGGCAGACTATGGTGACCTTAAGAATTGCTACCAATCGGGTTTGGAACGACCGAAACACCAATCAAAAACAAGAACAGGTGGAATTCCATACGGTTATCGGTTGGGGCAGATTAGGCGAGATCGCCCAAAAATATTTATTAAAAGGCCAAATGCTATTTATCGAAGGCAGGTTGCAAACTAGATCCTGGCAGGGCGCTGATGGGGTAAAGCGTTATCGTACCGAGATTGTGGCCGAAAATTTGCAATTGGGACCGAAGGCTGGTTCTAGTGGTGGAAAATATCAATCGCAAAATAGTGACATTTCCCAAAATCTAAACTCCGGGCCAAAACCGAACCCCGTAGAGGAAAATATTCCCATAATTGACGAAAGTGCCCCTACTTCCAACCCCGTGATTTCAGATGACGAAATTGAAGAAACGGAAATCGATTTAAAAGATATCCCATTTTAATTTACAAACCATGGTTTGTTCGGCCTGTCAGGAAAAAATTAATTATATTGACTACAAACAGACGGACCTCTTGCGCAAGTTTGTTTCCGGTCAATTTAAGATTTCCTCTTCGGTCAGAACCGGTTTTTGCAAAAAGCACCAAAGAATGTTGGCCAACGCAGTCAAACTTGCCAGATACATGGCCTTAATGCCTTACACTAAGGCACAAACTAGAAGAAAATAAGTTTGTCAGAAGAGCATTAAATAAGGATCGATTACCGGGTAACTAGGAACAAGCGCAATTTACCGAAAAACTGTCGAGAGGCAGGTTTTTATTTACAATCCTTGCAACCGGGAACTATGTGCTCACTGGATCACACCCGACTCTTTTTTAAAACCCAAATCGGTCAATTCGTATTTATAAAACTTATAAGACAAGCGCGCCCAGAAATATAAAATAAGGATAAGGCCGCCGGCAAAGGGTAGCCACCAACCGACTAAAAGATTGATGCTTTGCCAATTATTAACTTCCGGTCTATTATTATCATCGACAATAACAGCCGCCAACCAAAATCCGCCAAATATCAACACAAAAAGCCAGCGAAATATATTACTAACAAAGAACAACCAAACCGCTCTAGGATGTAGTTTTTTCATACTTATAATTTACCATAGTTTAAAGAAGGTACAAAACAATAATATTTTAAAAAAATGCGGACGTATCCAACATATGTAGAATATGTCCGCAGTTCGTTTAAAAATTACTGATTAACTTTGAAACTTCAAATTAAATTTTCCTCTCCAATCCAGTTCATCTTCTACCTCGACCGCTTCCAAATAAGTTACATGTCTTTCGATTCCATAAAATTTTCTAAGTATCAATAACTCCTTATAACACTCAAAGGGATAGGCCCAGACACTTTTTTGAATCATAACAAAGCCAAGAGTTTTTAATTTTTCAGCAAAAGCCAATCGGTTTTTACTTTTTTTATTTGGCACATCGTAAATAATAATACGCCACCTGCCATCCCAAGAATCTTGCTTTTTTAATTGCATAGAATCAATATCTAGCTCTTTTACTAACTCCTCCCCCTTTCGAGTAATCTTAACCGTGATTCCGGCATCACTTCGGTTGATAATTTTTACATAACTACGACGATTCAAGTATCGCAGGGATTCAGAAAATTTTCGCCAAGCCTTTTTATTGTTTTGTCGCTTGATACCAGATATAAGATTTAAACCAAAATACGGATTAGAAGCTGCTAAAACGATTAACCCAGCATAGCCAACACCTTTTAAAATCTTGAGGGCACGAGAATTTCTTTTCTTTTTTATCATTACTCTTGTGCGGATTTATTTTACATATGTAGAATAAATCTGCAGTTAGGATTAATTAATTATATTCAAAATTCAAATAAAACAAAAACTGGATTTATCGTAACCGGGGGGAGCAATGTAAGAAAAACCCTTGTAAATGAGGGGTTTTCAACGCCTCTGATTCGTGGTCAATTAAGGAAATCGAAGACTCCTAGGGACAAGTAAATGGTTGGAATTAAGTTGTTGCGGAGGTGAGGCTTTTTTGTGAGCCCCGCCGAACAAAAAAGAGCTTACGGAGCAATTCAGTTGAGAATCTGGGGCGTGCTAAGCCTCCGTAGCCATGGCCGCTTTTTTGACGGCCTCCGCGATTTCTTTTTCCAGTTTGGGATTTTCTTTGAGTACTTGGCGCGAGCCTTCCATCCCCTGCCCCAGTTTTATCTCTCCGTAGTTATACCAACTGCCGGATTTGCTGACCACATTAAAAACCACACCGGTATTGATCAAGTCCGCCAGCCGTGAAATCCCTTCGTTGTACAAAATATCAAACTCGGCGGTACGGAAGGGCGGCGCTACTTTGTTTTTGACGATTTTAGCTTTGGCGCGGTTGCCAATGATTTTCTCGCCGGCCTGAATTTGCGCCGCTCGCCGGATTTCAATCCTAACGGAAGAATAAAATTTCAGTGCCAAACCGCCGGTCGTGGTTTCGGGATTACCAAACATAACCCCGATTTTGTGGCGGATTTGATTGATAAATATCACCGTAGTGTTGGTCTTGGCAACAATGGCCGTCAACTTGCGTAGGGCGTGAGACATTAATCGGGCCTGCAAACCCATGTGTTGCTGATCCATTTCGCCTTCAATTTCTGCTCGCGGGGTTAAAGCGGCTACGGAATCAATTACAATCAAATCCACCCCGCCTGAACGCACCAGAGTTTCCACAATTTCCAATGCCTGCTCGCCAGTGTCCGGTTGAGAAATTAACAAATCATTAACTCTCACGCCAATTTTTTTGCCGTATTCCGGATCCAGCGCATGCTCCGCGTCCACATAAGCGGCCATGCCACCTTGTTTTTGCGTTTCAGCTACGGCATGCAGACAAAGCGTAGATTTACCGGAACTTTCCGGTCCGTATACTTCTATAATTCTACCCCTTGGATACCCGCCGACCCCAAGCGCCAGGTCAAGCGAGATGGAACCGGTGGGGATGACGTCCACATCCACTTTTTTAGTGTCGCCCAATTTCATAATTGCCCCGTCACCGTATTTTTCCTGGATTTCCTTCACTGCCAAATCTACTCTCCTATTGTGTGAATCACTTTTTTGAGACCCTTCTTCTTTTTTATTTTTTTCTTTAGCCATTATTGATGTTGAGATGAGTTCAATCGTCAGAAATTTTATTATTTATTTCCTTATTTAAATTAAAATCTGATGACGCAACTTCCGCCACGGTGCCGTCATCGGGTTCTTTAGGACTATGATTTAACGTAAAGTTAACATCGGCATTGGGACGACCAATATATACCTCCCTAGGTTTGGCGCCTTCACCCGGTCCGACTATCCCTTTCTCTTCCAACAAGTCTAGCAAGCGCGCCGCTCTAGCGTAGCCTACCCGGAGTCGGCGCTGAAGTAAAGAAGCGGAGGCCTTACCCGCCTGGGCCACTACTTCTTTGGCTTCTTCGTACAATTCGTCATCTACATCTTCCGCTTCAGCCAAAGTGACTGATACCGCCGAATCAAGGTCAAGTTTTAAATCACTGCCCGCTTGTTTACCCGCCGTCGCCGGCGATTTTTCTTCAATCTCTTCCGCTTGTTGTTTAATGAACTTAACTACATCCTTTACTTCTTTTTCCGTCACAAAGGCCCCCTGAATACGCCGAGGCTTAGAAGTATCCCCGGCCAGGTACAGCATATCGCCACGACCCAGCAGTTTTTCTGCTCCGGCACTATCAAGAATGGTTCTGGAATCGACCAGCGAGACAACCTGAAAAGCCATACGAGTAGTAATATTTGCTTTAATTAAACCAGTAATAACCTCAACCGATGGCCTTTGGGTAGAAACTATCAAATGAATGCCCACGGCGCGGGCCATTTGAGCCAGCCGAACCACCGCCGCCTCCACGTCTCGGCCATGAGAGGCCATTAAATCAGCCAACTCGTCGATCACAATGACGATAACAGACATGATCTCTTTTTTAGCGCTCGTCTGTTTGGCATTATAAGAAAAAATGTCTCTTGAGCCACTTTCCGATAATCTCTCATATCTTTTTTCCATTTCTCTGACCGCCCAGCGCAAAGCATTAATCACCTTCTTGTTATCGACAATGACTGGCGTGATCAAGTGGGGAATGCCGTTATATAAAGACAGTTCAACGCGTTTGGGATCAATTAAGATTAGTTTCAACATGTCCGGTGAATGCTTGTATAGCAGCGAGAGCAGAACCGCATTAATACCGACCGATTTACCAGTCCCAGTAGCGCCTGCGATTAATAAGTGCGGCATTTTTTCCAACCCGGTATAAACGGGAAAACCGGCTACATCCCTTCCTAAAGAAATAGGGAGGAAGTAACTGCTGTTTTTGTAATCTTCCGATTCAAACAAGTCCCGGAGCCCCACCACCGCTGATTTTTTATTCGGCACCTCAATGCCCACCAGCGCTTTCCCCGGAATAGGCGCTTCAATACGCAAAGGGTGGGCCGCCAAGGCCAACGCCAGATCGCTATTAAGGGCAGTAATCTTAGAAAGCTTCACGCCTATCGCAGGCCGCAATGTAAATTGGGTCACCGTGGGGCCAATCGATACTTCGCCCATTTCTACATCAATTCCAAAATTAGACAGCGTGCGCTTAATGATCACTACATTAGCATTAATATCACCGGAGCGCGGCGTGTCTTTGTCGGAGTGTAAGATTTCCAGCGGTGGCAACACCCATTTGCCCGACCGAGAGGATTTAATCACAAACTCCTTTTCTTCGTCATCGGCTTTCTTTTGCGCAGGCGTTTTGATATTCGTAACTTGGGGTCTAAGGGCTTTTTCTTCCGCTTTTTGATCGATTATCTCTGAACCCCTTTTAATAATTACGCTATCTTTAAGAGGTGCCATTTCATCTCTGATTGTCTCTTCTTCCTGTTTAAACAAAAGTTTGTGAACCGGGATATTAAGAGCCACTAAAACCGAGATGAACAACACCACCAAAAGAATAATAAAGGAAGAAATAAACCCGACTGATTTAATCAGCGGATAGCCGATAATTAGACCGAGATAACCTCCCTGCTGAACTCTCTCGGCCAAATTCCCTTCACCGACAATATGGAACAGCGCCAAAAACCCGAGAACAAAAAGTAGTGTTCCCATGATGGCGCTAGTGTATATTTTTCTTGAAATCGACTTTAAAAAAGCAATGCCCAGCATAGCAAAAGCCACGGGCACCAAAAAAATACCCCAGCCAAAAAGTCTACGAGAAATGGTAGCGAAAATTTCCCCCGCCAAGCCGGCTTTATTAAAAAAAGCCAAGGTCGCCACTAAAGCAAGCCCAATACAAACGATACCCCAGATCCCGTTTTTAGTTTCTTGCGAAAGACCCAAAACTTCCGAATTTTCTTTCTCCTCCTTTACAACTTTCTTTTTCCCTCTTTTGGCCATTATAAAGTAATACTATAAAAGACTGGACCGAAATGCAATCACAAAGTGGCGTTTATTCAATAATCATCGTATTATTGGTCATTGCCATGAAAGAAAAAATAGAGCCGATTATTGACCAAAAACATTTTCGCGTGACTATCAAAGAAGAAGATCGCATTTCCAAAAAAGAAACCCTCACAGAAAGGTCGATTTCGCCTCTTCCTGAATTAAAATCATCTCAAAATATTGGCCGGTCTGAATACCAGGATCGATATTTGAATCCCGCCTTAGAGTCGGTAAAAAACATTAAATTTCTTGAAGAGACCGCCCAGGCGCTAATTCACAGACATAAAAAAGCCGAGGGCTTTAATGGCACTAGCGTTTTTATCGCCGAAATAGGAAACAAATTAATAAGATTGACTCTCAATCTAACGGAAGGTGATCGCCAGCTAGTGATAAAAACTTTTAAGAAAGAATTTGATGATTTTTTTTACCGAAATCGGGTAAAAATTAATTTGCCGCAAAATGCTCCCGCCGATTATCTCAACACTATATTACAAGGAATAAATAACGTTGTTAAATTTATCAAAAGCGCCCAGCGGGAAATCCCCGCTGGAACAAAACAAGAATTCTTTTTTAATTCAGATTTAGACGCTAATTGGAAAATTGATCTGATTGAACTAATCTACCGCGCCACACCGACTGGCGGCGTCGAAATTGAGGAGTTGAATTTGATCCAAAATAAAAGTACGATTGGTTCGGAAAAAATTGAGGCGATACAACAAATTCATGCCGATTGGATAAAAAATGTCTGGGCCGATTTCGAGCTGGTGCGCCGCCACCATTTAGGAGACGCGGAGGAAATTAAAGTAAATCTTGATAATATCAATGATATTTTCACCGATTTACTAATTAAACGGGCAGACGGCGCAGCCATTGATTTAGAGAAAAACTTTTTTGCGAAAATATTGCCCAAAACCACCCCTGAAAAAAGAAAACGGACCGCTCTAATTTTTTTGAAATCGGACGTTATCTTAAAGCAACTGGGTGAATTCGCTCAACTTTTTATTGATGATGAAAGCTCACGTCTGCAAATTACGAGCCTAATGAATCAGATCGAACAGGACCTAAATTTACGTACACGTGAGATTAGAAATATCACCTCACCAAGAATAATTCGATCAATTATTGCAGTCGGTAATAAAATCGTGGGTGCGCGGGAATTTAGCGGAGCGCCACCAAAGACCGTCCGTTACAGTTGACGTTAAATAAACATTATGCCATTATTAAAAAAGGAGGGTATTATGCCTAATCCCACACTACCGACCTTGGAAGAAATTTCCCTAGCGCTCGTTTTTTGTCCGATTACGGAAGAAGTTAGACGCGAACTGGGGAGTATGGATGTCAAAAGTTTGGATAAATCCGACCTTCCCTACATTCCTAGTCTGTTTGCGGAAGCGGTCCGTCTCAATCGGGGGAAATTTCTGCCTCCGGGAGAGAAAATCAAAGAGATTATCAGAAATGAAGGCAAGTCAGCCTTAAAAAATCATACCGCCGATATCCATGAACTTTTTTCAGCCTGGTCCGACGGTGTGGCCAAGACTTATGTCGGGCTAGTCAAAAATCTGATATTTTCTCTCCATTCTTCTGTCCAAGCGTAACATCCTGTTACGCTTTTTTAATCAGGATCTATTTCTCTTTCAGCATTTACGGCATTTAAGAAATTTAGCTATCAACTTTCGACCATATAAAAAATGTGGTTTTATCCTCTTGGTTTTCGGTATAACCAGCCCGTGAAAACTGATCGGCCTTTAGCTCAACAGTAAAAACATGTTTAATATATCGCGTTGTCAACTCTGGATAACTTGGACTTTCTTCCATTTCTTCAATTTGCTTATCTCCGGATATTTGAATTTCACTGCCGATACCAAGCTCCTCAATCACGGCTCTTTTGGCAACCGCTAGGGAATTTTCGCCGGATTTCATCTTTTCTGACAAAGACCCGCTCGGTTTGCGTTGTCTGATCCGGCCATCCTTAAATTTCTGATGATCCTCCACTAATCGATAGGCATCATTCCCGTCTTGAAAAAAAACATTAACACTTGCGAACTCAATTTGTCTGACCAATTCTTTCCCTGACTGAACCAAGACCGTTTCACCTTCCCTGATTTCCGTGAATAGATGGCTAATGGTTTTTGCCCTACCCTGACCCCAGCTTTCTACCGGTATATTAAAACTTATTAAATAATTGATCAGCTCTTCTTCCGAATTAAAACTAGCTGACGGCATTTTTTCTATCCGGTCTCGGATGCTTTGATCTTTTCTTTCAAGTTTGCCTTCAATCTTATTTTCAGGAGGCAGTTCTTTAGTCATATATAAAACATTATTACTATTTACTTATTAAGTATAAATTAATTTACCATCAAATAAAACAGAAATGCCCCACAGAATGTTTAATGGGACATTTCTGTGGGGCTAACTATTCAGTACTACGTTGTGAGTTGAGTCCGTAACCCTCAACTCGGTTAAACACTTGCGCAGTTACGGTACGCGGGCGGCTAGGCCTTGAGGTGTTTTGCGACCACCGACACGACCTGGTTGGTCGTGAGGGCGGAGTTGATACCCTGCGGACTGCCACCGATCGTCGGAGAACCACCCCACCCGGCCTCGAGCGTCGCGAGCTCGGCGAGTGCCGATTTGATGTCCGCGAACTTTGCCTCGAAAGCGCAGATCGTGAACTTTTTGTACGGTTCACTCGGGCCCTGCTTGAAGCTCGGGTTGAGTGCGACCACGACCGGCGCGAGGGAGTAGCCAACGGACGTTGCCGCCCGGTGCATGCTCTCCACCACGGCAACGCGTCCGCCGGAGCGCGTCTCGTGCTTGATCGCTCCGCTTTCGAGGGCGGTGATCATGTCGAGTCGCTCCTTCTCGACGGAGTCGCGGTACTGCTTGGGCTCTTCACCCGTGAGCAGCC
>CAYIXQ010000006.1:0-23551 GCA_964367475.1 uncultured Candidatus Saccharibacteria bacterium
AATAGCTATCATTGACAAATGACAATAAAACTTAATGTGTATGGCTTAAATTTCTTCCGAAAATTTAGTTTCGACCCTTCCTCACAGTCCTTCTTCCCAATTGTCGCCAGGACATAGCTGCGGTCCCTCGATACACCCATGAATGAAGCAGTTCATTTACATCAGTCATCCGTACATATTGGTAAAGAAAAACCCATTTTAATGGGTTTTTCTTTACCAAGTGGACCTGGGGGTATTGAAACCCCGTCTGGATGTAAGATTACACAAGCTCTACAAGTTTAGTCGGTCTTAATATACGAGATAGGGTAGAAGACTGACCAAATTACCTAGCTCGTGCTGTGGAAGTTACAATCTAAATGCTGTCATAGCAACCAGCATCTAAGAGGTCCTCGCTAATGACGCTTGGATCCGCCTAGCGAGAATCGACGGCCAAACGGCTATCTAACTAAGTTAGACGGCAAACGCGAAATTTTGGTTTGCGTTTAAATTTTTGACTGATGTTTTGAGTGGTGACAATCATCCACTACTTGCACCTGCTGTAAAATTATTACCATCGAAGCCTGTCAGGCCCAAATTAACTTAAATCTGCCTGCAATTTATTCTAAATTAGCGTCTTTGTCAATCTAAGGGAGATTGAACCGATAGATGATGGGGGTCGTTTTTAATTTATCTTTCTTCTCAAAGTCTTTTCTATCTCTCTTTTTTTAATCATTTCTCGCTTATCAATTTTTTTCTTCCCACGACCAAGACCAATTTCTAGTTTGATCAATCCGTGCCTATCATAAAGCCGTAATGGAATAATACTTAATCCCCTTTCTTTAGACTTCCCGATCAGATACTTCAGTTCCCTGCTTTTCAAAAGCAGTTTCCGGGAATGTTGGGTGTCATAGTCGGGCGGAGTATTGCCCGCCTGATAGGGAGGGATGACGGCGCCGATTAACCAGACCTCATCGGCTATGATTTTCACATAAGTTCCTCGGATTGAAACTTTCCCCGACTTGATTGATTTAACCTCATATCCCGCCAATACCAAACCGGCCTCAAAAGTTTCAAGGATCTGATAATCAAATTTAGCCCGTTGATTTAAAGCGTAGATCACCATCGTTTTTAAGATATCAACAATTGCGCCATGCTACCACTGTTGTATTATGGATTATTATCAACCTAGCGGCTTCAATTTGAGGGGTAAAAAACAAACTAATTCTCCTCGGCTAATAAGAGTTGAAAGAAGAACCTAACTCGCCCGATCTCAATAAAAAGTACGAAAACTTAAAGTGCTGGGGAATGCTGGCCTCTTTGGATTTACATAATTGCCAGCCGGAGTATATCCGCCAGCCCAGGAAAATCCGCCAGTTAATCATTGGCCTGTGCCAGCGGATCAAAATGAAGCGGTTCGGCCCACCTTTGATTAAAAAATTCGGTCAGGGAAAACTATTGGGCTATTCGGCCATGCAGTTTATCGAAACCTCCTCGGTCACTTTGCATTTTGACGAAACCAAAGATCGGGCTTTTATCGAAATCTTCAGCTGTAAATACTTTGATCCCAATCAAGCCCTTAATTTTTGCCAGAAATTCCTTAAAGCTAAAAAAACTAAAATGAGATATTACTTCAGATATTAAAGTTACTATTTTCTTTCTTCTAACACCGTCCTCGCTTTCATCGTTTTACTGCCGCGCATAAAAGTCATCTCGAGTTCATCTCCTACTTTAAAATTTTGGACCACGTCCACGAGCTCATTTTTCTCGGTGAGTTTTTCCCCATTGATAGTAAGGATAATATCGTTTTCCTTGACGCCGGCCTTATGAGCGGGGGAGTCGGGAATTACCGCATAAGTTCCCGGAATATGATCTTTGACTACCAATGCGCCGTAATCCACCGGCAAATCATATCTTTCTTGCAGTATCTTGTTTAACATCAGACACCTTACGCCCATATATGGCCTAATAATCCGGCCGTGCTTAATAATGTCTTCCAGGTCTGATTTCGCCCAATTAATGGGCAAAGCGAATCCAATATTTTGAGCCCCATAAATAATCGCCGTGTTAATACCCACCACTTCACCATCGAGATTTATAAGCGGTCCTCCGGAGTTACCTTGATTGATAGCGACATCGGTCTGAATTACATTTCGCAGGTTCTCAATTTCGCCGCCTTGACCAAGTGAGGCTGAAATTTTTCGGTCGACACCGGAAATAATGCCTTTGGAAACGGTATTGGTAAAAAGTCCGAGGGCATTACCAATGGCGATCACGGTCTGTCCCAATTCGATTTTATTCGCATTGCCCAGTCTAATGGTGGGCAGACCTTTGGCATCAATTTTTAACACCGCTATGTCGTTTACCGGATCGCGTGAGATTACCCGGCCGATATACTCTTTTTCATCCGTGGTGACAACCGTATATTCAGCATCGGGATCAAACACCACGTGCTTATTTGTCAAAATCAGTCCATCGGGATGAACGATAAAACCAGAGCCGCCTCCCACTTTTATTTTTTCTCCCTGGCCATGAGGCACTCCTGGTTCAGGCATGTCATCCGTGGGTGGCATACCGCCCAGGGGTGGCAGCGGAAATCCAAAAGGACCAAAAAATTGACCCAAGGGAATCTTTCTCATCTTAGGCATTAGCTTAGAAATGACAATGCTTACCACCGCCGGTGAAACTTTTTTCACGGCCTCGATAGTTTGTTTTTCGATATCGTACATGATAAAAAAGTATACATGGAATCGAATCGCCTTTCAAGACACTTTTTCGAACAACCCACGCTCAAAGTGGCCCGCGCATTATTGGGTAAGTTTTTAATCCGAAAAATTGGCAAGCGGAAGATCAGGACAATGATCACAGAAACCGAGGCCTATATCGGCCCTAACGACCTAGCCAGTCACGCTTCGAAAGGCCGCACTCCGCGCACCGAAGTTATGTTCGGTCCGGCCGGCCACGCCTATATTTACCTGATATACGGCCGGTATCACTGTTTGAATATCGTTACCGAAAAGATTGATTGCCCAGCCGCCGTGTTAATCAGGGGGGGTTATCTAAATTTAGCGTTAGACCATGACACTATCATTTCACCACGATCGTGGGGAAATAATAGTGAAAATATAACTGGTCCGGGTAGGTTATGCCGCTATTTAAAAATTGATAAAGGTTTAAACAAAGAAGATCTCGTCACTGGTCATCAGCTCTGGTTGGAAGACACTGGCGTTGAGATCGGACTAAACCAAATCAAGAAAACGCCCAGAATTGGAATTGACTATGCCGGAAAATACAAGGACAAATTGTGGCGTTTCGTGTTAGAATTCTCTAATAATGATAAAAGGGATAATACAAAAGAAATATGATTCTGCCCTGGCCGATGTGCTTGATGAAATCAGAAAAGAACGGAATGATGACCCAATATTGCCTCTTTATGCAAGAATAAAAGAAATTGAACTGGAAAGGCCAAAAAATAACTTGGCTGATTATTCAATTTCTGAATTATTCCATTTTGCTCGAGATTACAAGATTGATCCAAATATTTTAGCTAAAAGGGTTGCGGATAAAATACTCAATGACAAACCTGATGAAATTTCCGAAGTTGTAGCCAACGGCGGCTATATTAATTTTTTTCTAAGTCATAGTTACCTCCAAAAACAACTAAAGGAAATCAGTGAAAGCAAGGAAAGTTACGGCACTAGCAATTTTGGCCAGGGGAAGGCGGTAATCATCGAATATTCCCAGCCAAACATTGCCAAAAAAATGCATGTTGGCCATCTCCGGACTACTATTTTGGGCGATGCTCTGGCCAATATTTACGAAATGTCTGGCTATAAGATTATCCGCTGGAATTACTTAGGCGATTGGGGAACGCAATTTGGCAAACTCATTACCGCCTACAAACTCTGGGGAAACGAAGCAGCAGTAAAATCAGCCCCCATTGAAACTCTACATGAGCTGTATGTTAAGTTTCATGCGGAAGCTAAAAAGGATCCAGACTTAGATGTTCGCGCCCAGGCCGAGTTTAAAAAATTAGAGGAGGGGGATGAGGAAAATCATAGGTTATGGCAATGGTTCAAGGCTGAATCACTAAAATCTTTCGATCATGTGTATGCTCGGCTCGGCATAAAATTCGATGTTGATATTGGCGAAAGCTTCTACGAAAAACAGTTAAAGGGCTTGGTGGCTGATCTGGTGGCCAAAGGCATCGCCCAAGAATCGGAGGGGGGAGTAGTGATTAAGCTTGATGCCTACGGTTTACCGCCAGCTCTTATCAGAAAGTCCGATGGCGCCAGCCTTTACCTAACGCGCGACATTGCCAACCTCCGCTATCGTCTTGATGAGTACCGGCCAAACAAGATCCTCTATGTTGTGGGTAATGAGCAATCGTTGCACTTTGAACAGCTCTTTGCCATTGCCAAAATTCTGGGCCTAACCCGAGCCAAATTAAACCACGTTAAATATGGTCTAGTACTGGGAGAAAACAAGAAAAAATTGGCTACCCGTGAAGGTAGGACAATATTTTTAGAGGATGTGCTTAATCGCGCCGTCGCCCTGGCCAGGCAAATTGTTGAGAACAAAAATCCAGCTATCGCTGAAGATGAGAAAGAAAAAATTGCCGGGACGGTTGGCGTAGGCGCCCTCAAATACGAGCTCCTTAAAGAACACCGTAATTCTGATGTGGTTTTTGATTGGCAGAGGATGCTAGATTTCTCCGGCAATAGCGCACCCTATCTGCAATATACATATACCCGACTTACAAGTATCACAGCCAAGGCTGCCACTCTTGGTACAATAAAGGCCGATTTTTCTAAAATTGCTGAATCGAGTGAACTGGCCTTGATTAAACAGATCATTGAGTTTCCTGATGTGCTTGGTCAGTGCCAAGCAGCCGATCTTACCAATCCACTGGCGTTGTATCTTTTCGACCTAGCTAACCGCGCTAATAATTTCTACGAAAAAGTGCGCGTGCTTAACGACGAGGATCAGACCAGGCTTGGTGCCCGTCTAACTATGATTAAAACAGTCGCTGCCGTTTTAAGTCGAGGGCTGGCCATATTAGGTATCGGTACGCTAAAGCAGATCTAGCGCCTGCTGCCTTTTTGAAAAAATAAAGACAAGGATAAAAAAGCGATTGACCCTAAAGTATCCATCAGGAGGTCAAAAATGGTATCCGTTAAGTCGCCCATAAAATATACCCGGTATTGATAGGCATGATAAATTCGTTCGGTCAGCGTTTTGTAAGCACTAAATTCAACAAATTCCCAAAGCACTCCCACCCCCATTGTCATTGCGACAACCACCAAAATCTGCAAATATTGAGGCAGGCTGCGAAAGTGGTTATGGTAATATGAATAAATCAGTTCGGCCACAAAGAAACCGCCCAGGAAATGGAAAGCGGCGCTTAGCCAATAATTATTGCCCCAGCCCTCCAGCACGCCGGTATAAATATTGATTAAAAAAAGCGCCGTCAGCGCCAGTAACGCGAATTTTGTCATCGTTTTTAACTATAACATGCAGGGAGAAGATTTCAAAAAAACCGAAACTAAAATCCTCAAATTTTGGAAGGATAACAAAATCTTTCAAAAAAGTTTCGCCCAAAGAAAAAAGGCTAAACCTTTTGTTTTCTATGAAGGTCCGCCGACAACCAACGGCCTTCCCCATATCGGTCATTTTTTAACTCGGGTTTACAAAGATTTGTATGGCCGATATAAAACCATGCGGGGATTTTTTGTCCTGCGGCGAGCGGGCTGGGACACGCACGGCCTACCGGTAGAGATCGAGGTGGAAAAACAGCTGGGTTTAAAGAGCAAAAAAGAAATTGAAGAATACGGCGTTGCTAAGTTTAACAGGCGGGCCCGCGAGAGCGTCTGGAAATACAAGACAGAGTGGGAAAAAATGACTGAGCGAATGGGTTTTTGGATTGATATGGACAATCCATACATTACTTATGAGCCTAGCTACATTGAATCAGTTTGGTGGGTGATAAAAAAAATTGCGGACAAAAAACTTCTCTACCAAGGCCATAAAGTTGTGCCCTTTTGTACCCGATGCGGTACGCCGCTTTCGAGTCATGAAGTTGCCCAAGGCTACCAGGATGTTACCGAAACCTCGGTTTACGTAAAGTTCGAAATTAAAAATCCTGAAACTCACAACCTAAAACCCAAAACCTACCTTCTGGCCTGGACGACTACGTCCTGGACACTGCCGGGCAACGTGGCTTTGGCGGTAGGTGAGAAAATAAAATATGTGGAGGCCGAAAAAAATGGCGAGCGATATATTTTGGCAAAAGACTTAGTGGCTAAGTTAGGTAATGAAGGCGTAAGAATATTAAAAGAAATTTCAGGCAAAGAACTGGTTGGACTGCAATATAAGCCACTCTTTGATATTGCCGCCTTAAAATCAAAAACATCTTATCGGGTTTATCCGGCGGATTTTGTTACCACGACCGATGGTACCGGAATTGTACATACGGCGGTGATGTATGGAGAAGAGGATTATGAGCTGGGCAAAAAAACGGATTTGCCAACTCATCATACCGTAGATGAACAGGGTAAATTTACCAGCGACGTACCTGAATTTAGCGGCCAGTACGTAAAGAGCGCCGAAAAAGGCATCATTGATTATCTGAAGAGGAGAAATCTTCTTTTGAAAACGGAGGATCATCTCCACACCTATCCCTTTTGTTGGCGTTGCGACACACCACTTTTGTATTACGCTAAAAATTCCTGGTTTATCAAAATGTCGGCGGTAAATAAACAGTTGTTGAAAAATAACCAAACGATCAATTGGATACCAGGCCACCTAAAAAATGGGCGTTTCGGTGAATTCATAAAGGAGGGCAAGGATTGGAATCTAAGCCGGGAAAGATATTGGGGCACGCCCCTGCCGATTTGGACATGCGTTAATTGCCAGACGCATATTATTGTTGGCTCTTTTGAAGAACTGGAGAAAAATAGATATAAAGAAAAAAATACGTACTACCTGCTCCGCCATGGCATGAGCACCAAAAATTTGGTGGTCAAAGGAGGCATCATTGCCTCGCAACTGGAAAGTGACACCTACGACTTAACTCCCAAAGGAGTGGAACAAATTACCAAGATTGCCCGCGATCTTAAAAAAAGCGGCGGTGTTGATTTAATTATCACTTCACCATTTTTGCGCACTAAGCATAGTGCCCAAATTGTGTCTGACTATCTTGGCATTAAATACAAAACCGATAAAAGACTAAAGGAACTGGACCATGGGACGGCTTGCGAGGGCCAAGCTCATCCCTTATGCATCCCGCCTGAAATTAAAGTGGATTTCGACACCAGACGAGGCGAGGGGGAAAGGTGGCGGGATGTCAAAATTAGGGCAGCGTCGCTCGTAAAAGAACTGGAACAAAACCAGGCGGGTAAAAAAATTCTTTTGGTTACGCACGGTGATCCGATTTGGATTTTGCAGGGCCTGGCTAGTGGCTTGAGCGAGAAACAATTAATCATAGAGCACGATAAGAATTACCCCTTGGAGGGAAAGTTGATCAAAGTTTTCTTTAAAAATTACCCGCGTAATGATGAGGGTGGGATAGACCCCCATCGACCCTACGTGGATGAGATAACTATAAAATGCAAAAAGTGCAAAGGACCGATGAAAAGAATTCCGGAATTAGCCGACGCTTGGTTTGACTCCGGTTCAATGCCTCTGGCGCAATGGCATTATCCTTTTGAAAACAAAAAACTAGTTAATAGTGGAGTTCAATTTCCGGCCGATTATATTAGTGAAGCTATCGACCAAACCAGAGGCTGGTTTTATACCTTGTTGGCCATTGCCACTGCGCTTGGCCGCAAGACCCCCTATAAGAACCTGATTGTAGTGGGACATACCCTTGATGTTAAGGGATTAAAAATGTCCAAGTCTAAAGGTAACATGATGATGGCTAACGATACGATGGAACAGCTTGGTGCTGATTCAATCCGTTGGTATTTTTATACGGTGACCAGCCCGGGCAATTCCATACCGGTCTCGATAAAGGACATCCAGACTAAACTTTTTGGCTTTATTAGCACCCTCCAAAACACGGTTAGATTTTACGAACTATATTTGGGCGAAACCATGGCCACGGATAGCCCTGAACCGCGAAATAAGCTTGATATTTGGTTAGTTTCGCACCTCGAGTCACTGATCATTCGCGTTACTAAATATTTGGATGAATATGATCCGACCACTGCTGCCCGCGGCATTGAGGAATTTGTTATTAATGATCTCTCCAACTGGTGGGTCAGGCGCTCGCGCAAGCGATTCCAGCGACCAGCTAGTTTAGAAGAGCTCGCTTACGCTGCCTCCATTTTACGCTACATTTTGCGTCGGCTCGCTAAAATCATCGCCCCCTTTACGCCATTTCTGGCCGAGGATTTGCACTTGCGGTTACACAAAGGCATGAAGCCGCAAACGCAAAGTGTACATCTAGATGACTGGCCGCTGACACAACAACGAATTACTAATGACCAATTACTAATTACGACTCAAATGGAAGAGGTTAGAAAATTTGTAACCGAAGGATTGGCCGCCAGAAAAGCTAAACAATTCAAAGTTCGACAACCGCTTGCCGGTGCAACTTTGAAGTGTAAGGAAAAATTTGATCCAGAACTGGAAGAGTTAATCAAAGACGAGTTAAATGTCAAAGAAATTAAATGCGATCCGGATCAAGCGAAAACGATAGTGTTGGACGAAAAGTTGACCGAAGCATTAATCAGAGAGGGCTACGCCCGAGAAATTGTCCGCCAAATTCAAGACATGCGAAAAGAGGCCAAATACAAGCTGAATGAAAAAGTGCGCGCCGCCTGGGAATCCGCTGATACCGACCTAATCGCCACTATCCACCAGTTTGAAAAGGATCTCACCACCGACACCTTGCTGGAAAAATTTGATCGGGGCCACAATACCAGTTTGCGTTTTGATGCAGAAAAAGAGTTTGAGTTGGCACCAGGGAAAAAGGTGTGGTTAGGAGTCAGGTCAAAGAAATTTTAGTTGATTGGTAAAAACCCGATATTTTTATGGTTTTTGTGGTATAATTTGGATATGCGGACGCAGGCTATAATTCTCAAAAAAATACCGATTCGAGAATATGACGACATGGTGGTTTGTTATACCCTCCATGCCGGTAAGCAAATCTATCAGGCTAAAAGCATAAGGCGTTCGACGTCCAAACAGGCCAGTCATTTAGATTTATTGAATTATATTGATTTCTCGCTGGTAGGCAGCAATGGCTACCCTATAATTACTAGCGCCTACGCCCTAAAAACATTTAGTGGACTTAAATCTGACCTGCGTGCGTTGGTGGTGGGATACTTTTTATTGGAAGTGTTTGATAAACTGGTGTTTGAAGGCGAAGCCGATACTCGACTTTGGAATTTTTTGTTGTTAAATCTGGAAAAGCTGGATAAACTGGCCGGAAAAAGTGAGCAAAACTTGTTTAGGACGATAGAGATAATAAAAAAAGAATTACTAATAGTCATGGGCTATGATGCCAGCGCTCAAATTGAACAAATCGCTGGTGCGAGATTCAAATCATTACAATTCGCCAGAAAAGTGATAGGATGATGAGGATATCTTCATCCGATGGATTTTGAGGTAACACCAATTGAGGAGACATCTCCTAGTGATATTGCGGCCGCTGAAAGCAGTCCAAGCCCTGGCTCGCTCAATCGGGGCGGCAGATTTTCTATGCGTTGGCTCAATTTTGGTATGGGAAAATTTTTGCTGATTGTCTTACTTTTAATTATCGGTAGTGCTGCCTTTGTATATTTTTTTGGCAATCAGTCTTTTAACGAAAACCAGATTGGGATTGAAATTAATGGCCCGAAGGAAATTTCTTCCGGCGAACTGGTGGATTACAAAATTGTTTTCAGAAATGATACGAATGCAGCGCTGACTGATGTCAAAATTTCTTTCTTCTATCCGCCCGACGTGATCGCTACTCGGGACGGAAATATTTTGGACAGCACCAATGAAGCCATAGACATTGGCGAATTGGCGGTGGGGGAAAATGGTAATCGCACTGTTTCGGCTTATGTGATCGGCGACAAGGGTAATATCAAGACGGCCAGAGCGATTTTGACTTATCGGCCGACGACGGTTAGCTCTCGCTTTGAAAAGGAAGCCACTTTTGCCACGACCATTACCACTCTGGCCGTGCCCTTGGTGCTAGTGGCTCCGCCAAGCGTTCTAAATGGCCAAACTGTCAGTTATTTAATAGATTATCGTAATCAAAGCAATCAGGACTTTTTTGATTTGAAAATTAAAGTAAAATATCCGGAAGGTTTCAAGCCCAACTCCTTTACCCCGCCGCCTAGCGAAGGTACTAATACTTGGAACATTGGTAGCTTGCGGCAGGGTAGTGGTTCACGTA
The DNA here is from genome assembly GCA_964367475.1 of uncultured Candidatus Saccharibacteria bacterium. Taxonomy (GTDB): domain Bacteria; phylum Patescibacteriota; class Minisyncoccia; order 2-02-FULL-40-12; family IGHO2-01-FULL-4-A; genus CAYIXQ01. Next base: position 10,367 of record CAYIXQ010000006.1, read on the forward strand.
TTACCATCCAGGGCACATTGAATGGCGCGGAAAGAGAAACCAAGATGGCCTCGGTGACTCTCCAGAAAAAAATTGCCACCCCAAATGGTGACGTCTATGTAGCCTTTGAAAAAGCGGAAGCGTCATCGGTTATTTCCACGCCCTTGCTGTCTGTTTCCATCAAGGTCAATGATTCCACCACCTATACTGCCCATCTGGCCGATACACTGCGCTACGAGATTACTTTTATAAACAATAGCCATGTGAATATTACCAGTCTGACACTGGTAGTTGCCCTAGAGGGAAGCATGTATGACTTTAGCACTGTTCGCTCGGATGCTTTCTTTGATAGCCGCAACAACAGCATTATCTGGAATTCGTCAGTCCTGCCCGAACTTGCCCTGCTTAGACCCAACCAAAAAGGGACAGCCGTTTTTTCGGTAAATTTAAAGAATAGTTTTTCGGGCGGCGTGGGAGCAAGTAATTCCTTGGTTAAGACGAAAGTTAATTTAGGAACATCGAATGTGCCGGTAGATTTTGATCTGGATATATTATCGGCCAAGGATGAAGTAAACACCCGGATTTCCTCCGCGCCCACTTTTGATCAAAAAGTTCTCGTCAATGATTCCGTTTTTGGCTCGAACGGACCTTTCCCGCCAAGGGTGAATCAAACGACTAATTTCACTATCCGCTGGACATTAATCAATCCTTCAGGCGATCTTTCACCGGCAAAAATCACTGGCCTGTTGGCACCCGGCATTAAGTGGGAAAATTCGGTGAGGGTCAGCGGCCCACAGCCCCAGCCAATTTATGACAGCAAAACCAATATCGTCAGCTGGGACATAGGTACTCTTCCTGGCGGCGTAGGGCTTGCTTTCCCAATTTATGAAGCTAACTTCCTGGTTTCAATCAGTCCATCCACTAACCAAGTTGGTCAGGCCCCAGCTATACTGCGCAACGTCAAATTCGAGGGCACTGATCTTTTTACCAAAGAAAAGATGTCGCGCGCAATTCAGGATATTAATACTTTTAATGTAAATGATACCACTGGTAACGGTAATGTCGAACCCTAAAAATTCAAAAAGAAGGATTAATAAGATTAATAGAATTACTATCATTTTACCACGATCGTGGTAAAATGATAGTAAACCAATTTCTCACTTCGAACCACACTTTTAACCATCCGGGATGTTAAAAAAAACCGATAGCCTAATGGAAAAAATAGTTAGTCTTTGCAAACGCCGCGGTTTTGTATTTCCGGGATCGGAAATTTATGGTGGTCTGGCCAACAGTTGGGATTACGGCCATTTAGGCAACGAGTTATTCAATAACCTTGCCTCCTTGTGGTGGAAAAAATTTGTAACAGAAAGAGACGATGTGGTCGGTATTAAGGGGCCAATTATTATGAACCCCAAGGTTTGGGAAGCCTCCGGCCATGTGCAAGGATTTAGTGATCCCTTGGTTGAATGCAAGATTTGCCATGAGCGACTGCGGGCGGATAAAGCCGAGGATTTACAGGTCCATACCGACGAAAAGCATCAAGGGGAGACCGAATGGACTGATCCAAAAAATTTCAATTTACTATTCAAAACTTTTATCGGTACAGTGGAGGACGAAAAAGCCGTGGCCTACCTGCGGGGTGAGTTGGCTCAAACGATGTTTACGGATTTCAAGATTATTCTCGAGACCACGCGAAAAAAACTGCCTTTTGGCATCGCCCAAATTGGTAAAGCTTTCCGCAACGAGATCAGCACCGGAAACTTTATCTTTCGAACCAAGGAATTTACCATTGCTGAACTAGAATATTTTGTTAAGCCCGGGGAGGAAGATAAATACTTCAAGGCGTGGGCTGACTTTATGGAAAATTTCCTGCTAAACGATGTTGGTTTAAAGAAGGAAAATTTGCGGCGCTATGAACACTCAAAAGAAAGTCTGGCTCATTATTCGAGGGGGACAATGGATTTTGAATATTATTTCCCTTGGGGCTGGGGTGAACTATGGGGTTTGGCCTCCCGAACCGATTATGACTTAAAAAATCATGAGAAGCTTTCGGGCGCCAATCTGAAATACAAAGATCCGGAAACCGGTAAAGAGTATTTACCCTATGTGGTGGAGCCCACGGGCGGTATTGATCGTCTGATGTTAGCGATATTGGTTGATTCCTTTACCGAAACTGAAGCGCGGTCAGGCGATGAAGAAGCGGTTCATGAAAAAGAAATAATTTTAAAACTGCCGAAAACTTTGGCTCCCGTAAAAGTGGCGGTTCTACCTTTGTCAAAAAAAGACGAGCTGACTAAACCGGCGCAAGAGATTGCCACCCAGCTAAGAAAACATTTTGTTTGCCAATATGACGAGACGGCATCCATCGGCAAACGCTATCGCCGCCAGGACGAGATTGGCACGATTTATTGTGTTACTTTTGACTTTGACTCGATTAACGACTCGAGGGTTACTATCCGAGATCGAGATACCATGATTCAGGAACGGGTTGCTATTGCCGATTTGTCTGGTTACCTTTCAAAAAGATTAAGTGGATAACTTGATATAACTGATCTACCGATTGTGGTACTTTTAAGTTAAGGACAGTTCTTCGACAACTAAATATTTCGGAGAAAAAGCATGAACCAGAATTTTGAGCAGTTGTTGGCAGAAATGGCTGGCGGTTGGTCGAAGATTTTCATGGAAAAGGTTTACGACAAGGCCTTTGAAACTGATTTAGCTAAACGGCTCCAAAATCTTGGCATTATCAGCAAATCGGCCATGATTTCAACTCTGGGCTTGATGAGTTTCTATCTCACCAACCGGATCACGGAGAAAAATTTTTCCGGGCGGGTGTTTAGACAGGTGACAGAAGATGCTTGGTCTGAAGTCGGTAAGAGACTCTTGAACGGGTTTCATAACTTAGTGGTTGATCTAGAAAAATCAGCCCAAACTGAAGAGCAGAAGCAAGTTCTGCAATCGTTGAGCCAAGCTGATCTGGAAACCCTGCGGAAACTGCTTAAGGAGTTTATCAAAACCAGAACACCAGTCGAGTCAGAAGAAAAACCAGTTAGTGGTTTCCGAAAAGACATTCAGGGTACGGCTAACTTGTTACATGGCCACACTCAAAAACTAAAAACCCTGAGAACGGGGAGGAAATAACCCATGCTGAAAGATCTTTGGGAATTATTGAGGGCCTTTCTTGGTTTCACGGTGGAATTGGGGCACACTGTTTTGTCAGTCGTGGTCAACTTCTTTTTGCTGATTTTCAAGCTAGCCCTAGGATTAGGCCTTGTTGGTCTGCTCGTCTACATAGCCGCGGTTATTTTCCAAAATGACAGCTTGACCAAACTGGCTCTTTCCTTGTTACCCCTGGCAGTAATTCTGGCCTATGTTGGGGCCTTGCCTCTTCTGATCATTTTGGGTTATTTCAAAAAGAAATTCCCGCTGGTGAAAGAAAAAGTAGACATGATGGCGGCCATTGTTTTTTGGTCATTAGTCATTACTACTTTTTTAATCATTTTTCCTTTGCGGCACTATCCCGACTTATTGTTCCTTTTTGTGCTATCGGTGATAATCGCCATTATCGGTTATCAGCGTTGGGGTATTGGCATCAATCCCAAAACCCTAATATACCGAGCCTACTTGGTAGCTTTAGGAACGATTGTCTACTCTTTGATCTTGACATACGTTCCAGCGTTGCCAGCCAAGATTATCGAGATGGTAGATAGATTCAATAAAAGCTTAACGGCCCCCAGCATGATTGCATATGGCCTTCAAACCTTAGAACAATTAGGAGGGTTTGATCAGAGTGGTCAAGCCGCTATTTGGTACTGCTGGGATAAAAATGGCGTTCCGGAGCTTTTCGATCGAAAAGGGTATTGTCCTCACCACAGTCAGAAGCTTCAACCCATCACTTCTGACGTCATTAATCAAATCAAGGCGCTGCTTGAAAAACAACGCCAGGCAGAGATAGAGATAAAGAATGCTGAAGAAATAAAAAAACGAGGGATGGTAGTTGTACCTGAAAGGAGCCCACCGGCGATTAAAATACCCGGACCGGGACCGGAACCGGAAAAGGAATCACCTTCCACTACTGGGGTTCAGGCGCCGGTGGCTCTTGAGACACCGGTGGCTCTTGAGACAAAAGATATTCCGCCGTTCCATATCACCCTGGAACTCCAGGCTCGCGATTTCAGCCTGTGGCCAAGTTTTACTTACAAGTCCGGGGTCAATTATCTTCTATCCGTCAGGGGCAGGATTTGCTGGTCTGACAACGACCCAGAAGGTTGTGTTGGGCCCCAAGGCGCCAGTTGGACACCTAGAAATATAAAATCACGAAATGTATTAAATTATCCGCTGCCTGATGAGAGCTTCATGGCTCTCTTGGCAATAAACGGAAATAAGATATTTAAGTTGGATCGTGATCAGATAATCCATTTTGATTCTGACGGAAAACTCGGTTTTTTGCTCAACTTTCCGTTAACTTCAAAACGTGATTTAGAAAATGGTTTTGAAATTGAGATAAAAGAAGTTAAACCATAAAGGGGGTGGTCAATGAGGATCGGGAAAATAACTTTTTGGCTGTTAGTTGGTTTAGGCGCTTTCTCTCTCCAGAGCTTCGGCCAGAAGAGGGATAAAGAGAAGGAGATCCGGGATCAAATTCTGAGAGATAACGTTAAAGTAAATTACGACCTGTCTAAGTTTGATGCTGTTGATGCGTTAGCTGTAACCCGGCAAAACGTCGACAAATCGACACTTTCAGTTCTCAAGCCCAAAGATATTCAGGGCTTCTATCAAGCTTTTCCGGCCGAATATCACTCAAACCCGCTGCTTCATCGGACCTTTGCTTTCCCGGAGGGATTTGGGACTGACGCCGGTTTTATTCTACAGCTAGCGGCGATGCAACAGGGCGGTTTAAGAGGACAAGCTTATGTGATAGGTTCGTACGGCGTTCAGCAATGGCAAAGCGAAATGATTTCCGCCATTAATCAGTGGTCCACTATGCCGCCGACGGCAGATCGTCAGCAAGAAACGGAGTTGCCCCTTATCGGCTTACTCCAGAATGAACTGACAATGGCCATGTCTCGGAGCCAAACATTTCGAACGTTGATCCCTGCTACCGGGCCAATGAAAATAGATCTGGAAAGTATCGAAGAAGAAATGCGGGTTGGTCAACCCAGACCACGTTTACGCTCAGGAAATCACCGGCCAGAGCCCGAAGAAAATCAAACCACTCCCAAAATGCTCAAGGCCGAGTATTTCTTGATCAGTGCCATAGGTATTAAGGGCACGGTTATTGATCAGACCTACTTTTCTGGAAACAATCGGCTCGTTAACTTCATCGAGTCAATCTTGGTCCAGAACAGCTCGTCGACAAAGGCTCATCGTATATTTCAAGCCGTCTCAGTTTTTAGAGGATTGCACTACCAAGCCAATGATATTTTTTCCACCACTGTCGTCAATCTCTGCTTAACCAAGGGCCGTGAGATTGTTGCCGGTGGTTATGGTATAGGCGTAAACAAGATCTTTTCGGCAAAATCGTCGAGCTTCAGCGGAATGCATAAATCAAGGGTTGCTTCTGACGATTTGATGCTTGACTGTGTCAGAAGCGCTGTTAAAGATGCTTTAAACAACTTCAGCGCACCGTTGTAGAGTCTCTCTCAGGAGGGACTTTTTTTAATTGCCAATATCTCAAATTAATGTTATTTTTAGACGATGCAGCAGTTAAACAAAGAAAAGAATCACTTTAATTTTCACGAGTTTCCCAACGGCTTGCGGTTAATTACCGTGCCGATGGAACACACCGAAAGTGTGACCGTGTTGATTATAGTAGCCACTGGTTCGCGCTATGAAACTAAGAAAATCAATGGCATTTCCCATTTTTTAGAACATATGATGTTTAAAGGCACGACAAAACGGCCGGGCGCTCTTGATATTTCACGCGAGTTGGATTCGATCGGGGCTGAATACAACGCTTTTACTTCAAAAGAATACACCGGTTATTATGTAAAATGCGCCAACGAGAAAATTGATACGGCTCTGGATGTGATTTCTGATATTTTTCAAAACTCTAAATTTGCTGAAACGGAAATCACCAAGGAAAAAGGGGTCATTATTGAAGAAATCAACATGTATCTGGACACACCAGCGCGCTATGTGAATGATATTTTTGAGGAACTACTTTATAACGGTCAGCCGCTTGGCTATCTGACCCAAGGCGATAAAGTTATCATCCGGTCGCTCAAAAAAGCTGATTTTGTAAAATATTTCCAGACTTACTATTTTGATAAAAATACGGTTGTGGCGGTGGCCGGTAATGTTGAGCAAAAAATCGTCAGAAAAAAAGTTAAAAAATATTTTTCGAATATCCGCGCGGGTGCTTTAGTCACGCCGGTAAGAATTACAGAAAAACAAGCCAAACCGGATGTGCATACTCTTTACAAGAAAACCGATCAAACTCATTTTAATCTTGGGTTTAGAGCATTTGATTATTTCAGCGACAAAACAGAAATATTAGGCCTGATGTCAGTTATTTTGGGAGGGGGCATGAGTTCTCGTCTGTTTGAAGAGATCCGAGAAAAGCGAGGGTTGGCCTATTACATTGGAGCCTCTAATAACCCCTACGCGGATGCGGGTTATTTCGCTATCCGGGGCGGAGTCAACAATGAGAGATTTTTTGAGGCGCTAGAGGTAACCCTCCAGCAATGTCGTAGATTAATAGAGGAAAAGGTGTCAGACGTGGAAATTAAGAAAGTTAAAGATTTCATCCACGGTAAAACCGCTATCAGTTTAGAGTCTTCAGATGATTTGGCATCCTTTTATGCCGATCAGCAGTTGCTAAAAAAAGAGTTACTTACGCCGGAAGAGAAATTGGCAAAAATTGACCGGGTTACTAGCGAGGCGGTCCAGGCGGTCGCTGGTGAAATATTCAAGCCGGAGAATCTCAATCTGGCCTTGATTGGTCCCTTTGCGGCAGATAACGCTGACATTCACAGAATATTAAATTCATGGTAAAATAGCCTGATGACTGAACGGACACCTGTCGATATTCATATTCACGCGGCGGCTATTGTCAAGGTTATCATCATAATCCTGTTTTTCGTTTTTCTTTACCTGTTGCGCGATGTTATTTTAATCTTACTCTTCTCGATCATAATTGCTTCGGCGGTGGGTCCCTTTGCCGACTGGCTTGAGAGCAAGCGGGTCCCTAGACTACTAGGCGTATTGTTGCTATATCTTTCCTTTTTCGTCCTGATTGCCTTTCTGCTTTCTTTGATCGTGCCGTTTATCTCCTTTGAAATTAACGAGCTGACCCGCGCCCTGCCGCGGTTTGTGGCCAGTCTTTCAGGAGCACTGGAAAAAGCTCAACAAACAACCACTACTAGATACTTTGACTTTTTCAGCGAAATTCAAAACTGGCTGGACAGTTTTTCACAATTTCTTCAGGTTTCTTCTCAATCAGTGTTAAATCTAATTGTCAGCGTGTTCGGCGGGATTCTTTCCTTTATCGCGACGATAATCATTTCCTTCTACCTCGCCGTCATGCGGGGAGGGATAGTTAGCTTTCTCTCATCCGTAGTACCGGAAAAATATGAAGATTACACGATTAAACTCTGGCGCCGCACTGAACGCAAGATAGGGCGGTGGTTTCAAGGGCAATTATTGCTTGCCCTTTCAGTTGGTTTGACAGTTTTTGTCGGGCTCTCATTGTTGAATATTAAATATGCGTTGGTGCTCGGCATTCTAGCCATGATGTTAGAAATCATTCCTTTGGCCGGCCCGGTGATTGCCGCTATTCCCGGAGTTGCTTTGGCCTTTGTACAGTCACCGATCTTAGGTCTATGGGTGTTAGTCTTCTACATAGCCGTTCAGCAGATTGAAAACCATGTCTTGGTTCCTTTGATTCTAGGGAAATCCCTGGGTTTAAATCCAGTTACGGTAATTATCGCTGTCTTGATCGGTGGCAAGATGGCCGGAATTTTGGGAATTATTCTTTCCGTACCCATTGCCGTGGTTATTGTTGAGATCCTCGATGACCTAGCCAAACAGAAAGAAGGCAGGAAAATGGCCAATGCGGGCTAACTAGCCCTTGGGCTGTTTTTGAGCTAACCTAAAAGCAGTCCGGGAGGACTGCTTTTCGCTTCATACATGAACAAATTTTATATAACTACCAGTATCGCCTACACCAACTCACTACCTCATGTGGGGTATGCATTAGAATTGATTCAGGCAGATGTCTTAGCCCGCTATAATAAACTGCTCGGGAAAGAAGTTTTTTTTCTAACGGGAACGGACGAACATGGAAGAAAAAATGCGGAAGCGGCTGAAAAACTTGGCAAAGATCCGCAGCAGTTTGTAGATGAAATTGCCTCTCAATTTCAAAAACTTACTGGGATTTTTAATATTTCTAACGACGATTTCATTAGAACAACCGATCAAAAGCGTCACTGGCCCACCGCTCAAAAAGTTTGGAACAAAATTGTTGAGGCCGGAGATTTATACAAGGCAAAATATAAAGGTTTGTATTGTGTTGGCCATGAGGCTTTTGTTAAACCCGGCGAACTAGAAAGCGGTAAATGTCCACTTCATGATCAAGAGCCACAAGTTATTGAAGAAGAAAACTGGTTCTTTCGTTTAAGCAAGTATAAGAATGATGTTAAAAATCTGCTTACCAGGGGGGATTTAAAAATTCTACCCGAGAATAAAACAAAAGAGGTTTTGGCAATGCTCGAAGATTTGGAGGATATTAGCTTTTCAAGGCCAAGCAAAGACTTATCGTGGGGAGTGCCAGTCCCTAATGATCCTGACTCGACTTTTTATGTGTGGGTAGAAGCTCTTATAAATTATCTTTCTGGTGTGGAATATGCCGTTGAATCAGAAAAGTACAAAAAATTCTGGCCGGCCGACGTTCATCTGATCGGAAAAGATATTGTTAAGTTTCACGCTATTTATTGGCCAGCTATTCTTTCATCAGCTGGCCTGCCATTACCCAAAGCGATTTATATTCACGGCTTTATTACAGTCGAAGGTCAGAAAATGTCGAAAACGATTGGTAATGTGGTCGATCCCTTCAAGTTAGTCAAAAAATATGGGGTTGATCCAGTACGTTACTACTTACTCCGCGAAATACCCTCTAATGAAGATGGTGACTTTTCTATTAAAAAGTTGGAAGACAGGTATAACGGGGATCTAGCAAATAATCTGGGGAATCTGGTCAGTCGGGTGGCTAAATTGATCCAGACAAAATCGGATAATAAGCTGATTTTTGAACAAAAGTTTTTGGAAAAAGATGTAGAGGATAAAATCAATGAAACCAAAAAAAACTACGTTAAGGCCATCGAGGAATTTAGACTGCACGAAGCGCTGGGCAAATTATGGGAATTGCTGACTTTTGCCAATGTCTATATTGATCAGAAAAAACCTTGGACAGAAACTGACCCTGCCAGCCTGCAAAAAACTCTAACCGGGGCGTTAACTATCATAATCTATTCGGCTTCGCTGTTAAAACCGTTCCTACCTGAAACTGCCGAAAAGATTTATCAAGGATTCGGAGCCGATTTTGATGTCAAAGATTGGGAGGGATATCATTTCAAATTAATCTTATCCGAGCCACTATTTCCGCGCCTCTAGCGGACTGATTATATGACTTACGCGCTTGAGCCATGAAGCCCAAGGCTATTAGGGCTTACCATGGCTCAAGCCACAAGGGTTTGGCCAATTTCTTTGTTAAAATCTACGTTTGAGACTCGCCGTACCTGCTAGTACGTCTCGTCTCAAGCCTCGATTTTGCCTCGAAATTGGCCAAACGCGTAAGTCCTATGATTAGTAAACCATAAGTAACAAAATCACTATCATTTTACCACGACAGCGATTCCAATCCTTTGGCGCCCCATTCCTGCGGAATGGGTCCCCCGCCAAGGATTGAAACCTTCGACGGGAATCGTGGTAAAATGATAGTGATTTATTTTTAGTTAATTTTAGTTAATCTGATGCTTATTGACACTCACTGCCATCCTCAATTTCCTCAATATGACCCCGATCGGGAAGAGGTTATTAAACGTGCCCTGGATTCTGGCGTCCAGATGATTTGTGTTGGTACGGATTATGACAAATCCGTTGCCGCGATCGATCTGGCCAAAAAGCATGATGGTATCTGGGCTTCGGTCGGTTTGCATCCCAATGATAATCTAGGGGAGGCGTTTGATTCAAAGCCGTATTATAAGTTGGGGTTGGAAAAGAAAGTGGTCGCCTTCGGTGAAATTGGTTTGGATTATTACCGCACCAAAGATCAGGCCGATCAAGCCGTTCAGAAAAAACGTTTCATCCAACAAATCCAGACAGTCGTGGATTTAAATTTACCTTTAATAATTCATTGCCGTGACGCCCACAATGATATGTTGAAAATATTAGTGGCTAATCGCCAGTCGCTAAGAACCAATCCGGGCGTCATTCATTCCTTCACCGGCACCTGGGAAGATGCCAAAAAATATTTAGATCTAGGCTTTTTTATTGGCGTGAATGGAATTATTACCTTCGCGCGCCAATACGATGAAACAGTTATCAATGCACCACTTGACCACATTCTCTTGGAAACTGATGCCCCTTATCTTACCCCCGAACCCCACCGAGGCCAGAGAAATGAGCCAAATTACATTCAATACATCGCCCAAAAAATCGCCGAATTGAGAAAGATTTCAGTAGAGGAAGTCGCCGAAAAAACCACTCAAAATGCTAAGGGTCTTCTCAATTTGTAAGTATCTCTCCACTCTTCAAGGCTCATCCTTAAATGTACCAGATTAGATAATCTTACCAATAGTTTTCTAGCATTTTCCCCAAGTTTGATTTCAACTCCCTCTTTGATACGATAATTGCACTATGATAAAAATCTTGCTTCAAGAAAAACAAGTGGCGGAAATTGCGCGCCGCCAAGTAACCTCGGCCCTTCGGGAAATCTTGAGCGATCCAGACGCGGGGCTGGTACTACAGAACAAAGCCACTCTACGACTAAAAAAATCACTGAAGTCCAAAACAGAAGGAAAACTCAAAGACCTTTCTGTGGTTTTGAAAAAATACAGCTTCTAATTTTATGTCTCCCTGGCGCTTTCGTATCACTCCGGAAGGAGAAGAAGATCTTGACGATTTAGACAAAAATTTCCAGAAACGAGTAATCGAAAAGCTCATGTGGCTCGCTGAGAATTTTGATAAAGTTACTCCTCTTCCATTAGGCGGCCAGTGGAGAGGATTTTTTAATTCGCGCGTCGGCGACTGGCGGATCATTTATGAAGTTGACAATGAAAATAAGGAAATAATCGTGCACATAATTGACCGCCGAGAAAAAATTTACAAAAGAAAGAAATGAATTTCTCTCCTGGAGAGGGAATAGGTTGAAGAGAGCTTTGCTCTAAACAAAATATCTAGAACAAAGGTCTTGACCATTCCCACTCCGGGAGAGAAGAGGAAGGCAGTGGGGTGCAACCACGTTACCTTCCTCCGAACTTGTGCATACCTTGAGTTGTCATTGTGGGGACGACTCGGCCTCCTGCATTGCGCAGGCAGCCTGCCAGGATTTAGGCATTTTACTGGGCGGCGAACCGCTCCAGCGTTGGGTTTATCGCCTCGGTGAGAGGCGACCAGGGCCCGGCGGTTTCCCACCGGAGGTCCTGCTTCAGGAACGGGGAATCGCTCCCCAGTTCCCGATGGACCTGGTCCACCCCGACGTCAGTCTTCCCGAGATACACCACGCTCCCGTTACGGGAGGTAATGCGAAAGATGGTGAGGGTGCTTGGCCAGCGGTCGCGGCCATAGACGTAGACGGCCGGGCACGTGGCCGTCTCTACCGACACGACGCTCGCGATGGCCGCCTCGCGGAGAGCCTGGTCGCGGCGCATCCTAATATAGAACGGCGAGGTCTCTACCCGGGCACGGATCGCGTTCCAGTCCGGCTCCACACCCTCGCGGGCGTGGCGGATGAACATCTCGGCCAGGGACATTCCGGCTGGGACGTCCGCCTCCCGGGGGTCTTTCTCGAGAAAGCTCCCGACGAATCCGGGGTTATCGCAGTGCCCATGGTGGGCACTGGACCCGTCGAAAAAAATAATATTCGTACGGGTCAACCCACCACCCGAAGTGTAACTTGGGTGGCAAAACTCGGACCACGGACCTCTTTCGAGGTCCGCCGGGTAATTCTTCAACGTCTTCATTTTTTTACTCCGCGAGTCGCGACCGTATCCTTTGGCACCATGCCTCTGGCGCGGTCGCAGGTTTTTCAAAAAACCAATCTTGAATCCACTTCTTTTGTCATTCCCGCGGAGGCGGGAATCCAGAAATAGATTCGAGAAAGGTGAGGAAGGTAGTGGGATGTAACCACATACCCTCCTCGATATAACTGCACCTGCTTTCGTCCCCGAAAGGACGATCACAGGATGTTGCCCATAACGCTTGGGCTTGCGCCGGCTCTGCTTCCGGACGGCTCACCACAGAATATTTAACGAGACAGGTGACTTTCTCGCCCCAGTTTCCTTTTTTATACCCGACTGGCTGGGGGTGTCAGAACCCGCCTTAGGCGGGGTTAGCTTTGCGGTACTCGATCTGGGGGGCTATGTCCTCTCCATCGAGTACGGCTTCCCGACCGGGAAGCGTCGCCGGAATGTTTCAATCTCCTCCGCCTGTCGGGCGGGAGAGAGGCGCCGACCGTCGCGGAACTCCGGCACGGAGACCACGACGACCTCAATCACTAAGCCGGGGACGTAATCCCCGTCGCCTGGTTTATTGCCCGTCCACGATGACGGGCCTAAGACGAGCGCAAACTCGTCGCCGCGGTTGCCGGCCTTTTTCGTGAGCTGCGCTATGATTTTCTCGCGGAGCTGTGCGTCAGCTCCCCATCCTGCTTCTTCCTCCACGGAGAGCGTGTAGCTCACCGGAGGACTAACCCACTTTGCTCTACTCATATCCCCTCCTCTTGGGAATATGCTCTCCTCCCCGCTCTTTGGCACCATGCCTCGGGACGAATTGGAGAAATTTTTCTTCTTTCCTTGCGGAAAGCAAATTATTCACAAAAAATTTACGAATAATTTACCTTCCGCAAGGCCTGCCCGCAGTGAACTAACAAGTTCTACTACTGGGGTTATTTATGTCCTCCTCAAATTTTCAAAGTACATCTCTCCTAATTGTATTATCCAATCCGCTCTCCTAAAACGAACTTGATGTTGCCATCCGTCAGAGGTT
>CAYIXQ010000006.1:23651-30381 GCA_964367475.1 uncultured Candidatus Saccharibacteria bacterium
TATTATCCAATCCGCTCTCCTAAAACGAACTTGATGTTGCCATCCGTCAGAGGTTACAGATAAGCCCTGACGGTAAGGAGAATTATCACCATCTTATTATAACACATCTACTGATAAAACGCAAATCTTTGGAAAAATCAAGGAAAATTGGTATTATTCCCTTATACTTAATTGATTAAATACAACCATTCTAAAACTGAAAAAAAGTGGCAGAAAGTTTGGCTTAAGGAAAAAGTTTATGAGCCGAATTTAAAGAATCCTCGCGGTAAAGGAAAATTCTATAATCTGATGATGTTCCCGTATCCCTCGGCCGAGGGTTTGCATGTCGGCAATATGTATGCCTTCACGGGCAGTGATATTTATGGACGCTTTAAGCGCATGCAAGGATATGACATTTTTGAACCGATTGGCCTGGACGGTTTTGGAATTCATTCTGAAAATTATGCTATCAATGTCGGCACTCATCCGGCCATACAGGCCCAAAAAAGTCAAAAAAACTTTTACCGTCAGTTGACGGAAATTGGCAATGGTTTTGCCTGGGAAGAAAAACTCGAAACATATGATCCGGAATATTATAAATGGACACAATGGATTTTTGTGCAGATGTTTAAGCACGGGCTGGCTTACCGCAAAAAACAAGCCGTTAATTGGTGTTTGTCGTGCAAGACGGTTCTGGCCGACGAGCAAGTTATCACTGGCGAGTGCGAGCGTTGCGGCACTAAAGTCATCAAAAAAGAACTGGAACAATGGTTTTTTAAGATTACTCAATATGCCGACCGACTTTTAAACAATTTAGAAAAAATCGACTGGTCGGAAAAAATTAAGATTGCTCAAAGAAATTGGATAGGTAAGAGCGAAGGGGCGTTATTAAGTTTTAAGATCAAAGATACGACTGAAAAAATTGATGTTTTTACTACCCGGCCAGACACATTGTATGGGGTGACCTATATGGTTCTAGCTTCAGATCATGAGTTAGTTGTTCAACTAAAATCACATATTATAAATTGGGCTGAAGTTCAAAAATACCGGGAAAAGACAAAGAGCAAGACAGATATAGAACGGACTGCCGAAGGCAAAGAAAAAACTGGAATCGAATTAAAAGGCATTACCGCTATCAATCCGGCTAATCAGAAAGAAATTCCCGTCTGGATTGCTGACTATGTTTTAGCCGGTTATGGCACCGGCGCCATTATGGCGGTGCCCCGGCGCGATGAACGCGACGCCGAATTTGCCAGAAAATTCAACTTGCCATTCAGCGATGCGCCGCTGGCAGATGTAGATCAAATCATAAAAAAAGTGGGCGGTAAAAAAATTACCCAATACCGTTTGCGCGACTGGTTAATCTCGAGACAGAGATATTGGGGACCACCGATTCCAATGATTTATTGTGAAACATGCGATTGGCAACCAGTGTCGGAAAAAGATCTACCAGTGATCTTGCCGAAAGTTGAAAACTTTAGGCCCACCGGTACCGATCGGTCGCCTTTGGCTTCGGTGCCAAAGTTTTTCATTACAAAATGTCCGAACTGCGGTGGACCAGCTCGTCGGGAAACCGACGTTTCCGATACCTTTTTGGATTCAGCCTGGTATTACCTCGGATACCTTATCCTTGCAAGTGAAAAGTTAAAGGTAAATGGCAAAAAGTTCAATTGGAACAGAGAATTAATTAAAACTTGGCTGCCGGTGGATATGTATATTGGGGGAGCAGAACACGCCGTTTTGCATCTGTTGTACGTTCGGTTTGTGACTATGGCTCTGAATGATTGGGGGTATTTGGATTTCGAAGAACCCATGACTCACTTCCACGCGCATGGGTTAATCATTAAGGACGGCGCCAAGATGTCCAAATCAAAAGGTAACATCGTGAACCCGGACGAATTTATTAAAAAATACGGCGCTGACGCGCTAAGGATGTATTTAATGTTTCTGGGACCGTTTGAGGCTGGCGGAGATTTCAGAGATGAGGGCGTTTCTGGTATTACCCGTTTTCTCAATCGGGTCTGGCTCGCCACACTTTCACTACAGCGGAGCGGGCAGGTCAAAGATGATTTGCAAACTGAAAGCTTGCTCGACGTCGAAAAGAAATTACATAAAGCCACCAAAAAAATTACGGAGGATATTGAGGACTTGCATTACAATACCGCCATTAGCGAACTGATGATTTTGTTGCGAGAAATGGAAAGTGTCGGAAAATCTAAGTCCCAGTTTAAAACCTTTTTGAAACTGTTGGCTCCGTTTGCGCCTCACCTAACCGAAGAAATTTGGCGAAACATATTGAAAAACAAGACTTCTATCCATAGGGAAGTTTGGCCGGCTTATGATCCGGGATTCTTAACGGAGGAAATGGTTAACATAATCGTGCAAATTAATGGTAAGGCCAGGGCCACGGTTGCGGTCTTGGCCAATAGCTTGGAAGCGGAGGTTAAACAGGCAGCGGTAAAACACGCGAATGCCGCTAAACATCTCGTCGGGAGAGAAATAAAAAAGACGATCTTTATCAAAAACCGTCTAATAAATTTTGTGACTAATGAATTAAAGGGGGGAGGCAGGAACGAGTAGTGAGCCGAAGGCGAACGTTACGAGTGACGTCGGAAGGGAATGCAGCCCCTCTCCGAGTACAAAAAACCCCGCCCTTTCTACTCGCCGGTCACGGAGTTATAGGGGTTATGAAGTGATTCTCACTTCTTTTTATCTATGCCTATACTCCATCCGACGGGCAGAAAGGGCGGGGCAGGAGGTGTTTCGCCGCCTTAGATTTTTCAGGTATGTATACCGCCAGGCGGACCTCTTTTATGGATAATTTGGATCATACACTGATTAAGACGCAAAGGCGGTAGGGAAGGTTTCAGAACTAACAATATCTGGTCTCGGGCAACCTTTTTTCATCAAATCCGTCTTAATTCATGGAAAGAGGCTTTTCTTTTTTTGTGGTATACTACGAATATGACAGCCCGCGAACTAAGGAAATTTGAAGAAATTGTCAACGAACATCAAAAAGGTATCATTAACTTTCATTACCGTTTTGTTGGTGACCGTTTCGAAGCAGAAAATTTAGCCCAGGATACCTTCATTAAGGTATATTTAAAATTTAGAACCCTGAAAGAACCTAAAAAACTCAAGAGTTGGATATATAGTATCGCTCGAAACGTAGTTATCGATTTTTTTAGGAAAAACAAGAATCGAGAAATAGCTTTTGGAAATGAAATCATCGAGGGTTTTCTGGAAACGGCCGGCGCCGATTTTCACTCGCCGGTTGATAATGATGAAATTTCCCATGAACTGGAAAAATGTATTGACCAATTATCAGCACAAGATAAAATGATCATAAAGCTTCTCTATTACGAGGGTTTCTCGTATAAGGAGATCAGCCAGCTATTGAAAATCAATCAGAATACCCTAAAAAGTAGACTGCATCGTGCGAGGATCGGCCTTCAAGAAGCAATTAAGACCAATGATCTTCTTAGAGAGGTTACCCTACAATATCGATAAGCATTTATTACCATTAATTCTCACAAGCGAAAAAATGAAAAAGAATTCGATAGGTATCTGAGAGAAAAGTCTCAAGCTTTTATTATGAGAAAATACCATATTGAGCCCTCCCGAGATTTTGTGGAGAGAACCATATTAAAAATTGCGGAGCTCGACAGCCAGAAAAAACTAATAGCCAACGTTTTCAAAATCGCCTTAATTTTTACTCCCTTTATTGTCAGGGAGGTTTGGCTTTTAATACGCCATGATTTCTTTTCGGTGTCTGCTTTGCCGTTCAATAATATGATCGTCTCCGCCTATGGTTTCTTCATTTCTGGCATGGCCTTTTATCTTTTGTTATCGGCGGGAGTAATTGGTTGCGCTCTGTGCTTGACTAACAGTCGCAAATTTTTCAGGCTTCGGTTTATCGCCCAACTTTTCAATCAAGCTCGTTTCCGCATCTAACTCCTTGCTTGACCTCGCTGGGTTTCTCACTCATAATCCAACCAGAAGTTGGAAAATTTTTTATTTAATGAGAATAATCAAGGTTGATTTAGAGAGTGATTTTACGGAAGTTGTTTTGGCCGCTCTGGAAACGCTTAATGGAGGCGGAGTCATTGTTTATCCTTCGGACACTATTTATGGCCTTGGCGCTAATGCTTGTGATGTCAGGGCAGTAGAACAAATTTATAAAATCAAAAAAAGGTCTTTTTCAAAACCCCTATCTATAATCGCTAGAAACATGCTGTGGGTGGAAAATCTAGCCTTTGTGCCACCAAAGCTTAGGCCGGCGCTGGAACAGATTTGGCCGGGACCGACCACAGTGGTTTTGTCTAAAAAAAGTGTCTTACCACTGGTATTAACTTCGGGTCAGGCAAATGTTGCTATTCGGATACCCGATTCAAAGTTTGTTGATACTCTGCTTGGTAAATTCGGCTATCCCCTGACAGCTACTTCGGCAAATTTATCTGGTGAGGAAGGTACAGTTGATGTGACCAGCATTATTAATTCATTTGGGGAACAGCTCTGGAAACCGGATTTAATTATTGACGCCGGGATATTGCCTAAAAGCCTGCCTTCGACCATTCTGGATTTATCGACAGTAATACCAAGGATTTTAAGAGTCGGGCCAACCAAACCTGGAGAATTAATGAAGATACTGGGAGTAAAAGATTAAAATTAAAGAGGTGAAGATTCAAAATTTAATAAAAAAAGAGGTCCGCCGTCAGCAGAAGGTAATTAATTTAATTCCTTCCGAAAACTACGTTTCCAAGCAGGTCTTGGCCGCTTTGGGTTCGCCTTTGACCAATAAATATGCCGAAGGCAAATCCCATCAGCGATACTATTTTGGCAACGCTGTCATGGATGAAATCGAGGATGAGGTGAAACGCCTCGCGCTCAAGGCTTTTGGCATTTCATCAGATGATTATGGAATAAATGTCCAACCCTACTCGGGAAGCATTGCCAATCTAGCCGCTTATCTCGGGACATTGCAACTGGGAGACAAAATTCTGGCGATGTCCCTAAATCACGGTGGTCATCTGACTCATGGCCATCACGTTAATTTTACCGGAAAATTTTTTAAATTTAGTCACTACGGCGTTGGGGATGATGGAAAGATAAACTATGAAGAAGTTGCCAAGCTGGCCAAAAAAATTAAGCCCAAGCTGATTGTTTGTGGCGCTACGGCGTATTCCAGAATAATTGATTTTAAAAAATTTCGGGAAATTGCCGATTTTGTTGACGCTCTGCTGCTGGCTGATATTTCTCATCTTGCCGGTCTAATTATTGGTGGCGTTCACCCTTCACCATTTCCTCACGCCCATATCGTGACCACAACTACCCATAAAACTCTCCGCGGTCCCAGGGGCGCAATGATTATGGCTAAAAAGGAGTTCATGGATGGTATTAATAAGGCTATTTTTCCCGGATTGCAGGGAGGCCCGCATTTAAATATCATTGCTGCCATTGGTGTCGCCCTTGAAGAAGCGCTGACTCCGAGCTTTAAACGTTACGCCAAACAGGTAATCGCGAACGCAAAAACACTTGCGCGCGAGCTCACAAAATTTGGATTCAAAATAGTTTCTGGTGGTACGGACAATCATTTGCTTTTGCTAGACGTCATACCATTGGGGTTAACTGGCAATGAGGCCGGTAAAAAATTAGAGGCCGCTGGGATAATCGTTAACAAAAACGCTATCCCCGATGATCCCCGAAAACCGTTGGATCCATCTGGCATTCGCCTTGGTACACCAGCGGTAACAACCCTGGGATTAAATCAAAAGGATATGGAAAAAATTGCGAGAAAAATAAAGAAAATATTAATAAAATGAAAGTTAATGGAAAAGAAATTGCCGAAGAAATACTTAAGGATATAGCTCATCAGATAAATGAGCAAAAGCGACTTGGTCGCGAATTTAGAATAGTGGGTATTTTGGTAGGAGATTCTTCGACCGGTTCGGGACAAGCGGCTAAAAAATTTCTTGAATTAAAAAAGATCGTGGCTCAAAAAGTGGGTATTGAGTTTAGGATCCGTGAATTTCCAAAAGAGATCAGCACTCGAGATTTGCGGAAAGAAATTGTAGACATCGCCCGGGCCGAATTAAACACGGGGATTATTGTTGAACTGCCCTTGCCTTCCCACATTAATACCCAATATGTTTTGAATGCTATCCCCGAAGAAAAAGATATTGATGTCCTATCTCAAAAATCACAAGGCGTTTTTTTTACCGGCCGATCAGTAATACTACCGCCAACGGTGGAAACAGTAAAAATAATTTTTGAAAAATACGGCATTGATCCCAAAGGCAAAATTTGCGCTGTGTTTGGCTATGGTCTCTTAGTGGGCAGACCGATTTGCCACTGGCTGGCCTCCTTTGGCGCTACTGTTATTTCAATCAACGAGCACACTCCGGAACCGCATCTCTTTTCTTCGATGGCCAATATTATAGTAACTGGTGTCGGTAAGGTTGGATTAATCACCCAAGAAATGATAAAAGATAAAGTTATCGTAATAGATTTTGGATATACCTATTCGGGTGGGAAAATATATGGCGATGTTGATTTTGAAAATGTTAATGAGAAAGCGATCTTAATCACTCCCGTCCCGGGCGGAGTCGGTCCAATTGTGATTGCCACAGTTCTGAAAAATCTAATTACCCTTTATCGTTCATATAAAAAGAGTGGATAATGCCACTCTATGAAGGGACCGCCAATTCGTTTTTACCCCCAAAATTGAATACGAATTAGTCGCCGAGCGAAG
>CAYIXQ010000007.1:0-26511 GCA_964367475.1 uncultured Candidatus Saccharibacteria bacterium
GGTCCCCCGCCAAGGATTGAAACCTTCGACGAGAATCGTGGTAAAATGATAGTGGTTAATTTTTCCAGAAATCAATAATACTTACAAGGGTCACCCTTGTAAGTGAAAAGATGTGGTATAGTATTTTGATTTTTCATGTCCCTGTAGCTCAGCGGAAGAGCGCTTCCCTGCGGAGGAAGAGGTCGCAGGTTCAAATCCTGCCAGGGATGCAAAATTGAAAAGCCGCCCACTGGCGGCTTTTCAATTAAAAATCAAAATGATATTAAAAGGTATGCTTTCATTAGATACCCCCATTGAAAAACTGGCCTTTGTGGGGCCGAGAAATGCGCCGAGACTAAAGAAGTTAGGTATCAAAAATATTAGACATCTCCTTTGGCATTTTCCCTTCCGCTATGAAGATTTCGGTCAGACGGTCAAAATCGTAGATGTTAGACAAAAAGGTGAAATGGTGAGCATTACTGGTACAGTCACGGACATTAAAAATACTACTGCCTGGAAAAGACGCATGGCTATTACCGACGCTATCATCGAGGATGAAACTGATACGATTCATGCAGTTTGGTTCAATCAACCGTATTTAGAAAAGACTTTATCCACCGGTACCAGGGTCAGTCTCTCAGGCAAAGTAGCCCTTGATAAACGCGGTCTTTACCTCTCAAACCCACTTTATGAAAAAATCGGTGAAGACGAGCTCGCCCATACTGGGAGGTTAGTACCGATCTTTCCGGAAACCGAAGGCATATCGTCCAAATATCTCCGACTATTGGTCAGGCGAACGCTGAAACAAATTGGTCCGCTGGCCGATCCTCTGCCCAAGAAAATTATAAAAAAATATGGTTTCCCGGAATTGAGGACCGCACTGGATGCAATTCATTTTCCAAAAAGTTGGCCAGAAATGGACCCTGCCCGTCAGCGTTTCGCGTTTGAGGAAATATTACTATTTCAATTACGCGCCCTCCGTGACCGGCGCCAGTTACAAAGTCTGAAGGCACCCAAAATAGAATTTAATAAGGATCTAGTGAGCGATTTTGTCCGCCGCCTACAGTTTGAGCTGACCAACGATCAACGTTTGGCTACCTATGAAATACTCAAGGACCTGGAAAAAAACTATCCCATGAATCGATTACTAAACGGTGATGTCGGATCAGGTAAAACTGTGGTTGCGCTCATTGCTGCGGTAGAAGTGGCCGCGGTTGATTATCAGGTAGTTTTTATGGCGCCGACTGAAATCCTGGCAAAACAGCATTTTGATACCATTAGAAAGTGTTTAAGTAACAAGTCTATCAGGGTTGGCTTGCTTACCGGAAGCGATGCCAGACAATACCCCAGCGACGAAATCACCAAAGAAAAAATCACTAAAAAACTGATGCGGCAGAAAATTGCTCGTGGCGAGATTGACATCATAATCGGTACCCATGCCGTTATTCAAAAGGATGTAACGTTCAAGCACTTGGGTTTGGTGATTATTGACGAGCAGCATAGGTTTGGCGTTGAACAGAGGATGAAATTAATAAAAAGTCAGGGGCCGGTTCCTCATCTTCTTTCTATGACGGCCACCCCCATCCCCCGCACTTTGGCTTTAACAATTTATGGCGACCTTGACGTATCACTCCTCAAAGAAAAACCCAAAGGCCGACAAGAAATTGTCACTCGAGTTATACCCCATACCAAACGCGAGGCGGCGTACAAATTCGTCGGCGAGCAGGTGCGGGCCGGCCGGCAGGTGTTTGTTATCTGCCCAAGAATAGCCGCACCCGCACCTGAAGGGGGCGAACATCTCCCTAAAAGGGCGGGAAATTTTAATACAGATAAACCTCTATCACAAAGTAGACTAATCTGGTCAGAGGTTAAGGCGGTGACGGATGAATTTGAAAAACTATCAAAAAAAATATTCCCCCAGCTGCGGGTGGCTATGCTTCACGGGAAAATGAAGCCGAAGGAAAAAGATAAAGTTATGAGCGATTTTAAAAATAAACATTATGACCTGATTGTGTCCACTTCAGTTATCGAGGTAGGGGTGGATGTGCCCAATGCTTCAGTTATGATGATTGAGTCAGCTGAAAGATTTGGTTTAGCTCAACTTCATCAGTTCCGTGGTCGGGTCGGACGTGGTGAGCATCAGTCATACTGTCTTCTTTTCACGACTGATAGCGGTCGGGCATCTTACCGGCTAAGAGCTCTGGAGAAAATTAATAATGGCTTCGAGCTGGCGGAAACTGACCTGAAAATCCGCGGCCCGGGCGAATTCACCGGCATCAAGCAATCGGGCCTCCCCGACCTGGCTATGGCCTCACTCTCCGATCTGGAACTTATAAAAAAAGCCCGCCTCGAAGCCAAGCTTTTGCTCAAAGAAGACCCAACCCTCAAGAAATATCCAACCTTACTCGCTCGCCTTTCCCAGATGCAACGACTGGTTCATTTTGAGTGAAGCGGCTTTTGGGTGTTGCCCAAAAACCTAAATATTTCTTAAACATAATCCTGGTCTGGGATTCAAGCCCGGGAATAGCTCCTAGAAAAATAGTGGTTAAAGGAAAAAATACCCACTGAATGATCATCAAGAAATATTTGTACTTTCCGTATTGAGGTGGCCGCGGGGGCAGAAGAATAGTGGATAAAACGGCTGAAGAAATAAGGCCGACCATGGAAAGCAACATAATCATACTTGTAAATCTCGGCAAATTTAGCGATAAAACTGTTCGTCCAAATTCAGGCCCGCCGGCTACCACCGGCAACCAGCCAAGAAAGAAAATGATGAGAGCGTTAGTAGACCAAGAGTGAAAACTTTCCAAAATATTAAAGGTATAGTACCACCGTTTTCTTTTTGACACGTGTTTATTTTTTATGAATCCGAACAAAAAATAGGGCACGTTCTCCACACCGTAGCTCCAGCGACGCTGCTGTTTATAAATATTGGCCATAGTTCGCCAGAAACCAGGCGCCACATTAGCGTCCATGGAAACTGGGTAAAACATGGGTACTACCCGATAGTTGCCATCGTATCTGAAAAAACATTGCCAAAAGATCCTTGAGTCTTCGGATACCATATTTACCTGCCAAAAATCGACATCGACCAGAGCTTGGAAAGACATCGAGTGACTGGAAAAGGTGGTCAATCTTTCCGGTCTTTCCTGCTGGATGGTATGCCAGAAGGTGGCAGCAAAGGCCACTACTCGAGCCAGAGCTGGCGCTTCCCAGATGTTATTCGTGTACAGCGGCACTGGCTGATAGGAAGCCCTGGTGGGATTAGGAGTAGTTAGATACAGGTGAGTTAACAAGGAAAAATATTGGGCCGGAATCACTGTATCGATATCCAGATTTGAAACGATAACTCGTTCGTATGGAATGTTTAATTTATCGATTATTTCAATTTTTGCCTGCCTGGCCGCATAGGTGGCATTTGATCCCTTGCCGGCCAGTTCGCCCGGCAAATTGGCCGGGTGAGCCACCACCATGAATTTAAAAAACTTATTGCCATATTCACGAGCCATAGAATCAGCCACGAACTTTGCCCCATCACCCGCACTCTCCTCTTTGGCCAGAACCACGATCATCTTTGTTTTTGGGTAATCAGATCTGATTAGTCCCTCAAGTGTAGCCGTCACTACTTCCAGTCCCTCTTTATACAGTGGTAAAACAATCAAATGATACAGATCTTGCCACGATGACAGAGATGATAGCTGATAGTTCGAAGCTGGGAGTGCTTTCAATCTTTCCAGCCAATTAATCTTCAGGTTTTGCCTTAATCTCTTAAATGCCGAGCGCAGATGAAGAGAGAGATAAACAGTTTTTATGAACCAATAGGTATCAAAAAGAATAATAAACATGGCCATAAAGATTGGCTCGGAAAAAGAGAGGATCACGACCAGTATAAGAGTGGCCCAGGCCAGAAGACCGGGCAAAATTTCAAAAAACCGGTACCACGCCCGGTCTTTTAGATTGCTTAAATCACCTGATTTTGCGAGCTTAGAATACGCCTGATACTGCATTACCTGCCCGCATTATAGTCCATTATTATGAAAGCGCAACCGAGTACAAAAAATCCGTGATATCGAATTGTCCGCTCTTTATCTTGATGTCTGCTTCAGCCAATTTATGAAAACGATCTTTCAATTCATGCCACTCAAAACGCCGGGACTGGTCGATCATTTTTTTGACCGCAAACGGGTGTAGACCGGTCTTTTTCACGATAGCCTCGGCAGTGGGTACTGTTTGACCCATCAGCAGATGTTTAATCCGAAGCAAGTTCCGGAAAAGATACACCATCATGGAAAAAATATAATATTCATCATCTCCTGCCGCCAAATGTTTATTCAGAAGCTGCGCGGATTTTGCCCGATTTCTCACCGCCAAGGCGTCAAGCATTTCAAAAATATTCAGGTCCACCCGGGGATTAACCAATAAAACCACGTCATCAGCGGTAATAGCTTTTTTGCCATTGTGATTGGCCAATTTGACCAATTCCTCATGAATTCGCCAGGAATCATTGCCAATATATTCGATTAATTTTTTGATGGCGGTTGGTTCAATCTTTGCTTCCAATTGCTCAAGTTCTTTTTGGATCCAGTTCTCCAGCGGCAAATCGTTCAAGAATTCAAAAGTTTTTACCATGCCTGCCTTTCCCGACAGAATACTGAAAAGTTTTTTGTCGTTCCTTACCAATTCACTTTGGGTACCACTCTCGGCAAAAACCAGGATTATATTTTTGTCCTCAACTAGTTTCCAGGTTATTATTAAATCGGCTATTTCTTTTGACTGGGCAAACGTTTCCCGCAAAATTATTAATTTTTTCTCGTCAAAAAACGAAATCGTTTTTATGGAGTCTTCCAGCTTTCTCATTCCCTCTTTTCCCTCAACTCCCAAATCTAAACTCAAAAAACTCATGCCGCTGGTATGCTTCTTTTTGTATTCATCAATAATTTTCTGGAGACTTTGTTTTAACCGGTAAGTATCTTTACCGTAAAGCAGTATGGTCATGTGTTGGACTGCGGTGAAATGCCTCCTTCAATGAAATCATGGAGGAAGAATCAGCGAGCGTCAATTTCAACCCAGGTAATCCCCGGCGCTAAAGGTATTTCTTTATGATTCTGATCAAAAAACATCAGTTTCGCTTTATCATTAGCTTTTTCCCATGTACCCGATACGATCGTCCCATTCTTATAAACCAGCAATCCCCCGCTACCCACCGTTCTGACACGAATATAGTCTTTGTTAATTGGCGACCAGATAGTTTTCATGATGATTACATTTTTGGCCTCGACTGGTTTGCCAGTGTTTGTATCAGTTTCTGGCTGGCCCGAGCGCGAACGTAAATAGGAATTAGTTTCACTGTGGTATTTCCAAATTACTTTGAAATCATCATTAAACAGGGGCGGCGGTTCTGTTTTACCCTGGCTTTGAGAATCTGTCTCGTGGGAATAGCTGACATGGCTGTCAGTCATATCGTAATTCAGCTTACCGGCAACAGTCGCCATTAGGTCAAAATTGGTAAATGAATTATGCGGTCTTGGAATACCCTTTTTTCTAAAATAATAAATTTCGTCGTATTTCAGCCCGTCAATATTATCAATTATACCCTTATTCAATTGTGCCAACACTTCATGCTCTCCGCCAAAGTGGGCGTAGATGGCATTAACTCCCAGCGCCAGCGGAACAAAGTCCAGCCGAGACGAGCGTACTGATCCCACTTCTCTGGGTCGCCCGCACTGATAAACCGCCATCATCCGGGTAAAGCCGGTATCCACTACCGGCATTTCAAACACCAGGTCAGCCTCACCAATTCCCGACAACGGCCGCGCTTCCCGATCAGACGACATCATCACCGCAAACGGTCGGCTATCCCTCGTCTCACACTCCACCCCAGTCAGCGGACTTTTGAGTAAAGGCCTGACTGTTTCCCCCGGTTCGTTGGTGATATCAATGCTCCGGGTAATAAGTCTCAACCCGCCGAAAACCAAAATCCCTGTCAGCACGATTCCTCCCGCCCAATAGTACATCCGCCGCTTCTGCATAATCCCAATTTAGCTTAGAAATCTGACTAAGTCCACGAGTACTTGACATACAGGAACAAATAGTTTAGCATTAAAATTGTGCGCACATTCAAAAGTTGCTACTAGTGCCGACTAATTCCTACGCCAACAGATAATCTAGAAAGGAGCAAGGATGTTAACCTATTACGAAATCCTGGGAGTTGGTAAAACTGCAGAGGCGAAAGAAATAGGGATGGCCTATCACCGCTTAATGCGGGTCCACCACCCGGATGTCCACGGGTATAGAGATGATCCATTAGTTCGGTTGATTAACTCGGCACATGACACTTTATCTGACGCTTCAAAGCGGCGGGCGTATGATCTGAAGATAGCAAATCTGACACCTGAGTCGGCATCTAAAAACAACAGAAATCCAGAAGCGTCTGCTCTTTCTGTGGTCAAAAAGGAGAGAGTTGATTGCCCAGATTGCCAAGGAAAGGGTAGAACTGGGTTTTTCCAGAAGACTTGCAATCGTTGTGGCGGCGCTGGAAAACTAACCCAATTGACCGCACCGCCAGGAAGAAGTTTCTGCTCAGAATGTCAGGGACAAGGTGGTAAAATGCCAAGCCCGTTTGGAGAATTCATGTTCCAATGCGACCACTGTAAAGGAAGAGGTCTTGAGCCAATTGAGCCAGTTAAGGAACAATGTGAGAAATGCGGTGGTCGCGGCTATGACCCAAAACTCGGCGTTACATTTAGCTGCAACTACTGTGCCGGTAAAGGTTGGCTGCCGACCGCAAAATTCCCTTGAAGAATCGAGCCAGAGAGACTGAGCTGACAACCGTTAGCTCTTTTTTTATATCTGATGGACCGGGCAGAAATGAGCCGAACGGGCGTTGACCTTTATTCTTTTGATTATGCCCCCGTCGCGCTTCTGGCATTTTTCACCGGTAAGCTGGTAGGCCTTCTGCATATTCTGGTAATTGCCGAATTTGCCTTCAAGCGTCCGGTAATCCTGCTGGCTGTCACCCTTGGCATGGATGGCCTTTTTGAGGACGAGTTTCATGTATTTGTAAACTTTAGCCCATTCGGCCGGAGCAATTTTTTCAACCCGCCTTAACGGATGAATTCCCGAATACCATAGAACCTCATCGGAGTAGATGTTGCCGATGCCGACGATTACAAACGGATCCATCAGAACTTTTTTTACCACACCCCGGCGTTTGGCCATCAATTCTCGAAATTTGGCCAGAGTGAATTTGGGATCAAGCGGCTCCGGACCAAGCCGCCCGATTTCATTGATATGCTCGATTTTTTCGGTATCACCCAGAAACACTCTGCCAAACCTGCGAAGATCCGAAAGTCCCAGCTGATAGCCATTATCCAAATACAAAAGAAATCTTATGTGCCTATTGAAACGATCTTCTTTTATCGGTCCTGCCATATCCGGCTCCGGTTTGCCTTTAATCAATTTCCACTTTCCATATAGCAAATGCCCTGAAATTTTTTGATGGATAATCAGTGTCTTACTTCCAGACAAATCAATCATGATATATTTTGCCCGCCTGTGGGCGCGCAAAATTTTCCGGCCGGCAATCTCGGCAATAAAATTGGTTAATGTATGAGTCTGGATGGTTTTTGGCCAATCAGTCCAAGCATCCAAAATCTCCCGGCCTTTCACCTTTTGATTGAGCCCTCTGACAATTGTTTCCACTTCCGGTAGTTCAGGCATTATTAAATCGGCTTATTAGACCTGTTGCGTAATAACTAATCTACTGCAATTTCAGAATTTTGGCTACAAAAACTTCAGATTTCGTCGAAATAGCTAAAGCTATTCCTTCTCAATCTTCAGCTTTTTCGCCTAAAATTCTGAAATTTCGTTACGAAAGTTATTACGCAACAGGTCTAATATCTTCCCAGTTATTACCGCTTTTGGCTTCAACAATTAATGGCACTTTTAGCTGGGTGATATTTTCCATAATTTGTTTTATTTCTGACACAACATTCTTTACCAAATTTTTTTTGATTTCGAAGACTATCTCGTCATGGATTTGCAAGAGCATTTTAATTTCATCGCTCTTAAAACTTTTATGCATCCAATCGTAAACTTTATTCATGGCCAATTTCACAATATCGGCGGCTGTTCCTTGGGTTGGATGATTAATCGCTGCCCGCTCGGCTCCGGCCTGGATTTGGGGCATGGTTGAATAAATATCCAAGAATGGACGGCGGCGACCGAAAATAGTCGAAACATAACCCTGGCGATGGGCTTGGTTTTTAATCTCCTCCATATATCTGGCTACTCCTGAAAATTCCGCAAAATATTTATTAATAAATTCCTTGGCTTGAGTTCTGTCCACCCCGGACGCTCTTGAAAAACCCATCGCTCCCATGCCAAAAATGATGCCAAAATTTAGAACTTTCGCTTGGCGGCGCATTTTTTTGGTAACTTTATCCGGCGAAACTTCGAAGATCTCGGAAGCCGTACGAGTATGGATATCCTCACCTTTCTGGAAAGCCTCGGTCATTTTTTTATCATTGGCGATATGGGCAACAATGCGCAACTCCAATTGGGAATAGTCAAACGAAACAATTTGATAGCCGAATTCAGCGATAAAAGCCCGTCGAAATTCCTGGCCCAGTTTGGTTTTGATCGGAATATTCTGTAGATTGGGGTCTTGCGAGGACAACCGCCCGGTAGCAGTGCCGGTTTGTACATAGGTGGTATGTACCCGGCCGTTTTTATCAACTAGCTGCGGGAAGGGCTTAATATAGGTGGTTTTCAATTTCTGCAGCTCGCGATATTGCAGAATCAAATCAATGATCGGGTGCTCATCGCGCAGTTTCTCCAATTCCGGCGCGGCCGTAGATAGTTTCCCGCCGCCAGTTTTTCTTACCCGGCCGATAATTCTTAAGCGATTGAATAAAATTTCCGCCAGTTGTCGCGGTGAATTGATATTAAAGTCGGTTCCCGCCAGTTTATATATTCGTTTTTCCAGTTTGGCCAGCTCGCTATTGGTTGTTTTTAACGAGTTGGCCAGCGCTGACGTGTCAATCTTGATCCCATTTAGCTCCATTTCGGCCAGGACTTTTATGAGAGGCATCTCGATTTTTTCAAACACTTCCATTAGATCACTAGAGCGTAATTTATGCTCAAGCTTTTCTTTCAGCTTCGCAAGATCGGTTTTCATTGACGCGGCGTTGTTCGGATCTTTTTTAAATTCACCATAAAATATCCGTGGCCAGTCATATTCCCTGGCCTCCGGATTCAACAGATAGGCCGCGATTTTGGTGTCAAACATTTTGCATTTAATCTCGGCTCCGCCCATAATTTTTTCTTTGATTAAAGATTTTAGGTCATGTCCGATGATGGTCGTTTTGGGGTCTTGCAATATTTGTTCGGTTAAATCTTCACTGCTTACCACTATAACTTCTCCATCCAGTAATTCCGGCTGATCGGCATCGGTTTCCGTGGACTTGTCTGCCGCGTTAAGATCTAGCTCGCCTTGACCAGTAAGCCCGATCTCGGGCAATCTTTTAATCAGACTAAAAAAAGCCAAATCTTTAAAGATGGATTCGATTTTTTGGATATTCAAATTACTTTGCCAATCCGCCTTGGCCAGAGAAAAATCAACCTCCAGATCACAAATAATCTGGGAAAGTTGCTTGGAAAAATAGGCTTGATCCTTATTGGCCAAAAGTTTCTCCTTTAGCTTATCGCTAACTTTGAAACTCTTAAACTTTAAACTTTGGAACTTTGGAACTTTACCTTCGATGGCCTTATACAATCCGTCCAAACTACCAAACTTCTGAATTATTTGAGCCGCTGTTTTCTCCCCTATTCCCGGCACCCCGGGTATATTGTCGCTAGGATCGCCCTTAAGGCCTCTAAAATCGTTCAGTTGTACTGGAGTGAGACCATAGCGAGCAAAGACCGCGTCGGCATCATACATCACCGTATCGGTCATGCCCTTGCGCAAAGTGTAAACCATCACTTTTTTATTATCCACCAACTGAAGGGTATCCAAATCACCGGTAACAATAATCACCTGCGTGTCTTTTTCTTTTTTTGCTCTGGCGGCCAGAGTACCGATGAGGTCGTCCGCTTCATACCCCTGTAATTCATATACCGGAATGCCAAAGGTTGCCAGAACTTTTTTGACTAGCGGGATTTGCTTATACAATTCGTCTGGCGCTTTGATCCGATGGCTTTTGTATTCCTCAAATTGCTCGTGTCGAAAAGTGGGCCCAGCCAAATCGAATGTCGCCGCGATATATTTGGGCTTAATGTCCCTGATCATTTTTAGAAGAATCGAGGTGAAGCCATAAACGGCATTAGTCACCACACCCTTAGCTGACGTCAGGGCGGGCAAAGCATGGAAGGCCCGATGCACTAAAGCATTACCGTCAATCAGAACAATTTTGTTCATAAATTTATACCAAAAAGCTGATAGTTATATTTCTCTCCTTTTCCTTAACATGATCCAGGTGTATTTTTAAAAACTTTTTAGGCAGAATTTCCGATACTCGATCCGACCATTCAATTAATACCAAATTTGCTGGATCATTCATGATCTCTTTGATGCCCAGAGGTAAGAGTTCTGTGTAATCCTTCAACCGATAAGTATCAACATGATATATTCGCTGAAAAATTGGATTTTTAAGTTTTAGTTCGTAGACTTTCATGATCACAAAAGTGGGACTGGTAATTTTTTGTTTCACGCCCATGGCTCTGGCAAATCCTTTCACAAAAGTCGTCTTGCCCGCCCCCAATTCGCCCTCTAAAGCAATCATCAAAGATTCCCCGTGGACACGATCCAAGACATGTTCCTTTACAATCGAGAAGGCAATAAGTTCCGTTTCTTTTGGACTTTTTGAAGTGTAGTGAGAAATATGTTTCACCCCGGAATGATAGCTTTTTTGGAGTATTTTTTCAATGAAAAAGCCCATCACGTGGATGGGCTTTGGGCCTACGGACCGAAGGTACAATGTGAGAGCTAGAACTCCCTTTTCTGAATATCCCTAGCTCTCTTCTGCCAAGGCTTGAGGTCTTTCTCCTCATCATCCTTGGGCTTGGTTTGCTCAATGACGGTGTCGAGTTTCTCGCTGACTGTATCGAGTCGATCAGCTACTCGACCAAAGCCAGCGTCAACTTTCTCACCAAGATCATTGATAGCTTCTCTCGTATCATCCCCGCTCTCTTCAACCGTCTTCGTCAGACGATCAATGGCTTCGCGGGTTTCGTTGGAGTCGACCACTACCTCGTCTCGAGGACGGGAACGAGGTGTCGTCATTCGGTCGCTGCCGCTGACGATCCCCGTTCTGCGCCCCCCTGACATGAAAGGCTCAACCGCCTCCTTTACCTTAACCACTGCCCACAGAATGAGCAGGGTCATGGTACCAAACAACAATGCCACCGGGATGATCCAGACTCCGGTTGATTGTTTCGCCTGTGCTTGCGCTTGGGCCGTTGTTCTCGCGGCTGGTTGAGCTTGCGGGGCAACAACATTTTTCCTGTTCCTCCCCGTGAGAATTAACACTACAGCTGCTACCGTAATGACAAACAGTGTAGTTAATGCTAACCCAACAATGTGACCACTTACGAAATTATACAGTTTTTCCCACCAGACAATGCTGGCAAGAAATGCCAGAGCTACTCCCACGGCAACGCCCGACCAGATAATACTTTTCAAGAACATACGCCATAAGGTGAACCATCTTCTGACGCGCGGCATAACCGGCGGCACCGCGGCCGCAGGAGCTGTTTCTAGGATCGACTGGACGGGTATGGCCCTAATGTTTTTCCTAAACAGGAATAGTAAACAGACGACCAGGGAAATCGCGGCGAGAGCGAGAGAAAACTTTCCCACGTTCCATCCCCACGCTTTCCACCACTCTACATCCATCGGACCAAATCCTCTGCCGATTAAGACAAAGAAGTTTCGGATCCAGTAACGGATGTAAAACAGTCCAGCTCCTAGAGCCATCAAGGCAATGGCCAGAAGAATTCGACCCGGATGTCGACTCACGAATCTGTCAATTATTCTCCAGCCGGCCTTCGACTTCGATACAACAAAGCGGAAAGCTCTGCGCAACTTGTTCATAAACAGCCTCCGAGAATGGAATTGGCCCGAGCAGCGTCGCCGCCCGGGCCATGGTTGAAGAACTTTACTCGCCCTTTTTTTCTCCGGCGAAACGCACAAATTTTATTTCAAATGCGTTATCGCCGACCCTTTCGGGCACTAGAGGCTCTCGTTTGTCGATCAGGCTCGGGTCCTCACGGTCCTTGCTGTTCGCAACAATTAGAGCTTCCGCCCTAAAGTTGCGTTCGCCAACGAGCGTCTCAACGAACTCATACT
Source organism: uncultured Candidatus Saccharibacteria bacterium (assembly GCA_964367475.1). GTDB lineage: Bacteria > Patescibacteriota > Minisyncoccia > 2-02-FULL-40-12 > IGHO2-01-FULL-4-A > CAYIXQ01. The sequence continues at coordinate 12,326 of CAYIXQ010000007.1, forward strand.
CTGTGGGAAGGAGAGCAAACACCTTGCGACCACCTACGAAAACTTCGATTGGGTAGTCAGTCGCATTGGTGAACTTCGTCACCTGGACAAGGTTGCCGGCCTCGTCGCGAACGATCCCCGGCTTGGGCTCGGGATGAGCCTGGGCTTGCGTGGGCGGCTGCGGTGCCGGCTGTGGCTGACGCGGGTAAACCCGCGGCTGACCATAGACCGGCAACGATGGGTCACAGTTATCAATGTACCCATCGATAACCTCCGCGCCGACACCAAACGCACCGCCCCAAGCCACACCGCGTCCTGTGCCTCGAGCGGTTCCGGTGGCGCCAAAGCCACCGAGAGCGCCGACTGCCGCCGCGCCGAGGACGCGCGCGACTCGCTTGCCCTTAGACACCGGCTGGCACGGACGGCCATAGCCGGGTTGCGGGTACCCGCGAGGATAGCCGTACCCACGGCCGTAGCCATAATAACCGCCGCCATAAGCGGGGTTACCGAAACCCGGCGGCAGGCCGAGCGACCCGTTGATGAAGTCGCTCATCGAATCCTGCCAGACACCGACCTGACCCCGTGGGTCCCACGGGTTTTCGTTGATTATGTACACTCTGCCACGGAGCTGGCCGAAGGCAGAGGGTGCCGTCAACAACGAAACCAGTGTTAATACAAACAACAAAGAAGTCTTTCTCATCTCTCCTCCCCTGCCTCAGCACGCAATGCACGCGCCGAGAGAAATTTTTTCGAACAGAAAACTATGCCGATTTTTCAAGGACCTAGCCTTGATTTTTACTACCTTAATTATACCAGACTGGCCAATCAAAGTCAAATGGCAAAAACCCTTGATTTTCCTAGCTTTTTTTGGCCCTTATTCCCTTGAGAATTTTGACGTCTTTTTCACGAAGATCATCTTCGGTTTCCAGAAGCCAATCAATCTTCATAAATTCTGGGGTCTGAAGAAGACTTGTCAAACCATCGCGACCTATAAAACCCTGACCAATATGCTCATGCCGATCTCGTTTCATGCCCAGATCAACTTTGGAATCATTTACATGGGTTAACTTCAAAAATTCCAAGCCAATGGTCTGATCAAATTGCTGTAACATTGCAGCCGCACCAGCCGGTGTGCGATAGTCATAGCCCGAGGCAAAAGCATGACAGGTATCAAAACAGATACCACCGAAACCGGGTAAAGACTTAACGGCCCGCACGATTTCGCCGATTTCTTCAAAAGTGTCACCAATTACATTCCCGGCCCCGGCGGAAATTTCAATTAAAAATTGCGTTGAACCCTGATAATTAAAAAGAATTCTTTTAATCGCGTCAATAACTTTTTTTATCCCCTCTTCTAACGTTTGATTTGTATAAGAGCCAATGTGAGTCATCACAAATTTAGCTCCCAATAAACTCCCTCGTTCTAGTTCTTTACGAACTATTTGGATGGAAGCTTCACGGATTTTGGACTTAAGCGAAGCAAAATTTAAAACATAGGGCGTATGAATATGAAAAGTTTCTATGCCATATTTATCCATTTCCCTATGCAAATTTAAAATCGTTTCCTTGGTAATCTTGGGCGCTGGCCCCCCTTGGGGCGGGCGGGTAAAGCATTGAAAGGTTTCACCACCCTGGGCCGCGGCTCGGGCTGGCGCTTTATCTATTCCCCCGGCCACCGAAACATGTGCCCCAATCCTATTTTTATATGAAATCTTCTCCGACATTTTTTATATGTTTGACATTCGCTTTTTTTCTCAACTCGTCAAAAGTAACAGAAATAATATCAATTTGCCAGCCCAGTTTAGTCATTTTTCCGTCACCCATGTATAGGCTTGCGGTTTTAATAATTTTTGACATCTTTTTGTTATTAACCCTGACTTCCGGATCAAAGCCACTACTATAACTCTGGCGATTAGCTTTAACCTCAATGAAGAAAATAGCAGAACACTTTTTAGCAATAATGTCAATTTCACCCCAAGGCTTGCGATAGTTTCTTTCCACAATTTCGTATCCCTTTGAAATCAGGAATCTTGAGGCAATATTTTCCGCTAAAAATCCTAATTCCTTACTGTTGATAGTGCCCATTGACTTCTTCATAAAAAAATCATAGAATCTCTACCAGATTCTCGTACAGAGAATTTTTGCTTTCTAGGTAGAAAAATAACAATAGGAACTAATCTTATTCTATCTCATTAAGACACGACTCAAAAATCTAATAGATTCAGGCCGATTCTCTGGAGGTAAACTCATCAAACGATTTAGACAATTTCTTAAAAACGATAAGGTCGGTTTTTTTGGTATTATGGCTATGGCCATAATTTTAATTATTACGAAGGGCACTCAAGATAACCAAGCAAGTATATTTAACCGGCTGTTAACTTCATACATTGATGAAACGGCCGCCTCCATAAACATTGATCCATCGCAATATCAGTTGGCTGATATTAATAGCGTATTCGCACTATCGAGTGGGCTCCCAAAGAATGAAAAAAAAACTGTATTAAATACGATTCAGGATAATTCTGTCGTTTCCCGGGCCACGATTTTAACTGATTTTTTGGAAGAATTTTCTGATCGAGGAAATCAAGTTACGGTTTACACTGTACAAGAGGGTGATACAGTTTCATTTATCGCTTCTGATTACGGCGTTTCTGTTAATACCATCATTGCAGCAAATAATCTAAAAAGTGCCGATGAGATTAAGCCCGGCATGGAATTGAAAATTCCGCCGGTAGATGGTGTTATTCATAAGATTAAGAAAGGGGATACTGTGCAAACGCTAGCCACTAAATATGGAGTTGAGGCTGAAAAGATCATTAGTTTCAATGATTTACCGCTTTCTGGAGAATTAGAGGTGGATCGGGAAATTATGATTCCAGGCGGTAAGTTACCTCGCCCAGCCATTCCGACCAGAATTGCTATCGCCAAGAGATTTGCGTATTTACCGAATCTTAATGAATACTTTGCCCTGCCAGCGGTTGGTTTTAACTGGGGGAGAATTCATGGTCGCAATGGTGTCGATGTCGCAAATTCCTGCAGGACTCCTATTTATGCAGCCGCTGATGGAAAAGTAACTTTGGCCTTGGGTTCGGGCTGGAATGGGGGATTTGGAAAATTTGTTAAGCTAGTCCACGCTAACGGTACCGAAACGCTATACGCTCACTTATCCAAATTGGTAATATCCACAGGGGAACAAGTACTCAAAAATCAACAAATCGGTCTCATGGGCAGCACTGGCCGCTCTACCGGTTGTCATTTGCACTTTGAGGTACATGGGGCGAGAAATCCACTAGCAAAATACTAGTAAATACTTGGTTATTTACTAATGTGGACAGGTGGCGGACAGTGGTGGACAAGCGGACATTGTCCGTCACTGTCCGGCACTGTCCACCACTGTCCGTCACTCATTGTCCGTCTGTCCACCACCTGTCCGCCACCTGTCCGCATCTTATTCCTAGACCTAATTTAATTGATCATTATCCGCATCCATCTTAAGGCGATAATTACTGGCTTCAGCTATTATGTTTGCGGTAATGTTTTGGCTGTTATCAACATCGGCAATGGTTCTCGCTATTTTCAGGATACGATGGTAGCCCCGACCGGAAAGAAAATTTTTAGTTACTATATCCTTAATCATACTTTCAGCCTCATTACCTAATCCACAAAACTGTTTTATTTCTTTCGGCCTCATTTCACAGTTAGTCTTTAGTCTGTGATTCTTAAATCGAGCCAGTTGCACTGCTCTGGCCTTGGCAATCACCTGCTTTATTTCCACACTGGTTTGGCCGTTTTGCTCGCTATTGAGTTTATCGTAGGTCTGGCGGGGGACAATTATCTGAATATCAATTCTATCTAGGACGGGTCCAGAGACTTTTCGCTGGTATTTCTGAACCGACAGGGCAGAACAAAGGCAGGTTTTTAAATTATCACCAAAATTGCCGCATGGACACGGATTCATAGCCGCCACCAACATAAACCGAGCGGGAAATTTAACTGAACCGGCAGCACGTGAAACAATAACCTCACCATTTTCCATAGGTTGTCGGAGTGACTCCAGTACACTGCGGGGAAATTCAGGAAGCTCATCCAGAAACAAAACGCCTCGATGGGCCAAAGATATTTCGCCCGGCCTCGGATTACTGCCACCGCCAATCACAGCCACAGCGGACGCGGTATGATGGGGATTTCTAAACGGGCGATTAATGACAAAGGGGCTTTCATTTACCATACCGCAAATACTATAGATCTTTGTTACTTCGACCGACTCATCGTAGTCCATCGGAGGCAAAATTCCCGCGCAGGCTTGAGCTAATAGTGTTTTCCCGGAACCGGGCGGTCCTGACATCAAAATATTGTGACCGCCAGCGGCGGCAATAATTAAAGCTCTTTTTGCATTTTCCTGACCCTTGATTGATGCCATATCAATGACGGCATCGTCGTAGCCATCGACTAAGCTATTAAGCGGCGTGGGCTCGCTTGGAAGAGTAGGAATAATTTCCGTTTTGCCAAGGAGATATTCAGTAAGCTGTTTAAGATTATTTGCTCCAATAACTTTAATTCCCCGCACAATCGAAGCCTCCTTAGCATTTGGAAAAGGCACAATAATCTCTTTATATCCGTGCTTCTTAGCCATAAAAGCTAGCGGCAAAATGCCGCTGACTCGCCGCAGTTCGCCATCCAGAGAAAGTTCCCCTACAAATACTCTTTTTTTATCATTTAGCTCCAACTGTTTGGTAGCCAAAAGATAGCCAAGAGCAATGGCTAAATCATACGAAGAGCCTTCTTTCTTTATGTCGGCTGGCGCCAGATTTACGACGATCCTGCGATTTTTCTGGTTAGGAGAAATAAAGCCACAATTTCTGATAGCGGCGGCGATACGATCTTTTGATTCCTTAACGGACTTGTCGGGCAATCCGACAATATTAAAAAGATGAAGTCCCGGAGTCGAATCGACTTCTACTTCAACCGGCTGAGCATCAAGACCAATTATTGCCCCTGAAATGACGCGGACAGAAGCCATTATTTAGTTTATTAGCGTAATAGCTCGGCCGACCGGCAGCGCCAAACACCAAAAAAACTTAGAGAAGTCTTGTATCTTTCGCGCAAGACAAACAAAACCTTGCCACGGGAATGGCCTTTAACCTTTTTTCTTCGATGGGAGACTGACAGCGATGGCATACTCCGAAGGAACCTCTGTTAATATTATTAAGCGTTTCGTTGATTTCTTTCAAGCGCAGTTCTAGATTCTGTTCAACGGCCCGTTTTTCTTCATAATCCGTCACGTTATGGGCTTTTTCGTCTGGCGTATCAGTAGAATCAAATTTCGGAAACCGGGCCCGATAATCACCCTTAACCACCGGATTTCTATCTGTAAACCGCTCGAGCTCCGACAAAATTAAATCACGTTCTTTTTCGAGGTCTTTTTTTAGTGTTTGTAATTCTTCACCGGTCATATATGTGTATTAAACAAAAGTGGATTATAGCATGGAAAAAAGGAAAAAATCAAATCTTCCCACAAAACAAAATCTGGGCGTCAGTATCGCCCTCGTCGTATGTAACTTCAGGGGGCCTGAACGCCCAGGAAAAAAATGAAGATGCCAACCGTTCTCGAGTGAGAACCAAAAAAAACAGTCAGCTGTTACAAGGATCCGATAACATTCTATCAGTCTAAAAAATCAAGACAATACTTACTTGTGGATAAGCGATAGCTATTTCCCTTAAATATCCCCCGGGGACGAAAGGGGATTCGGAGAAATCGTTTTTATCCTTTCAATGACCGCAAAAATTTGTTCACGTGAATTTGCGAATACCAGGAAACTTTCACCATTTGGAGCATTGATTATAGCGTAATCAATGGTTAGTCCGGGAAATGGAAAATTCCGATAACGGATAGAGATCCCGGGATAACTCAATGTATTACTCTGAAATAAAGGGGTAGCGGCCTTTGTTAAATCAAACCCAAATAGTTTGCTAAGATTATCGGACAGCGTTGTCTCCCATGAAGCTAAGGCTGGATTGGCAACGGATGAACTGTTGATTTTGCTAATAAAACCATAGCCGACTGTGTTATCGGCCTTTCTCATCAGAAGTACGTAGAAAATTTCATCATCAGTCGCGCCAATAAGATCGGCGGGCGACTGTATTAAAGTGCCAGTTGAAAAATCGGTAAATTTGAATCTAGCGCCCGTACCGGGCTCAAGAACTTTGTATAAACCAATCTGGCCCGACGCCAGCGTTTCGGCCATAGCTAAATCTTGAAAATTAATGAAGAAGTCCGGAGAAAGCGGGGCAGTGATAATTTCCTTTTTGGAAAAAACAGTCTCAATGGCCGGAATGGGTGTTGCCGTCACAGATACTACAGAAGTGGGAGTCGGGCTCTCACCGAAATCAGGTCCAGCCGGCTGATGGAAAAATAAAAACCAGACGGAAAAACCAACCACCGCCATTGAAGTTAAAGCGATAACAATGGTTGAAGGCGAGCCCATAAACGATCCCGCAGGTGGTGGGATATTGACGCTGGGCGGGAGGGGAAAGCTCGGTATAGCCGGATTCAGCGTTGCCAGCGGTGGTGGCGTAATGAAATGAGGAATTGAAGGAGCGGAACCGGTAAGCGGTTTCGCTTTTTCAAGCTTGCCCAGTTCGACTTGAGTCGGCATATTCATTTTGACTTCAGGTTTAGGAATAGCGATTTCCGGACGAGTTTTTTCTGGTTCCATTTGCATGTTTAAGGCTACCGGAGTCTGACCTTTCTTGATAGCAACAATGTCTTCCTGCATTGTTCTCACCGAAGATCTTAAGGTCGCCGGCACCGGAGAAACAGGTAAAGGAGATGTCAAAGGCCTAATAACGCCAGGAGTCGTAGCGGAAGGCACAGATTTGAGCGAGGTCACCCCAGGGTCAGCCGCTGGTAATGGAAGGGCAACACTGGACTGGGGAGCTTTTGGCGGTAAATTCACGGAAAGAGGAGGTCTGGGCACAGGCTGTCCAGAAGGAGGAATGGCTGGTCTGGGAGGTTGTGAAGCCTCTCCGGCCGGAGCGGGTGCTGGCGGCATTGGCGACTTAAAAGAAAGTCCAGATATATTTGATGATACCGGACCTGGTTTTGGTGATGTAGGAATATCCCTGATGGGAAGATTGGGCGGTAGTGATGATTGATTATTCGATCCAGCTTGAGTTTGGGCTGGACCCTGATCGGAAGGAGGCTTTTGAGAATTTTGATCGGTCATGCGAAATTGTCTACGAGCAAGATTAATATCGCAGCGAGTGGGTAACAATTTCCGCACCCCGCTCGGCTCGCTACGCTCGTCTGCGCTCGGACAGTTATTTACTTCATGGTTAGATTAATTCTACCATAGTCATCAATATTTTTCACACGCACCTTAACAGACTGACCAATTTTCAGAACATCGGACGGACGACGGATGTGTTCATTGGAAATTTCTGATACATGAATTAATCCTTCGCGTCCGGGCATATATTCTACCATGGCTCCAAAATCGAGCAGTCTTGTCACTCGCCCATCAAATTCGTCACCGGGCTTGGCTTCGAAAGTAATATCATTAATCATTTTAACTGCTTTTTTCATACCTTCGGGTTCAGCTGAAGTAATAAACACCGAGCCATCATCTTCGATGTCTATGGCTACTCCGGTTTTTTCAATAATATCGTTAATAACCTTGCCTTGCGGACCAATCACACTGCCTATTTTTTCAGGATTGATTTTAATAATGTACACCCGGGGAGCATATTGAGACAACTCGGCCCGGTGGGTACCAATAACCTTTTCCATATGGCCGAGGATTTCAAGACGCGCTTTTTTTGCTTGGGCCAAGGCTTCTCTAAGAATGTCATGCGTAATGCCTTCAATTTTTACATCCATCTGCATAGCCGTGACGCCAGCTGTGGTGCCGGCAACTTTCAAGTCCATATCGCCATGATGATCTTCTGGGCCTTGAATATCAGTCAAAATTTTATATTTTTCCCCTTTTTCATCAAACATTAGCCCCATGGCAATACCAGCGGCCGGGGTCTTGATGGGCACGCCACCATCCATTAGAGCCAAGGCAGATCCACACACCGAAGCCATGGAACTAGAACCATTAGAGGATAATATTTCTGAAACTAATCGAATGGTGTAGGGGAATTCGTCTTTTGACGGAATAATCGGTTCCAATGCCCGTTCAGCCAAAGCACCGTGTCCTATCTCTCTTCTACCCGTAAACCCGGATCGCCCTACTTCCCCAACGCTCCAAGGCGGGAAAACATAATGGTGCATAAATCTTTTCTTTGTTAGGTCTATCTCCATAGTCTCAACCCACTGCTCAAGACCGGGGGCCGCTAGCGTCAGGATCGACAATGCTTGGGTGGTGCCTCGGTTGAAAAGACCGCTCCCATGGGAGTGAGGCAAAATTCCAACCTCCGCGCTTACATCTCTCAACTGATTAATCTTGCGACCATCAGGACGTTTTTCAGACTCAATTATATTTCTATGGACGATGTGATCAATTTCTTCCTCAAAAATATTCTTGGCCTCATCGATTTTCATTTTCAGATCAGGGTGGCTGGCAAACTGCTCGGTAATATACTCGGTCAGTTCTTCTGATGTGTGGTGAAGTCCCTCAACGTATTCCTGCTTGTGGGGGGTATACAGGACTTTTTCAAGTTTTGGGACGACAAAATCTTTGACCATTTTTTTCAGAGTTTCATCATGCTTGAAAATCGCTACTTCTTTCTTTGGTTTCCCGATATCCAAAGCTATTTTCTGCTGGAGCTTAATCAAGGCCTGCATTTCCTTAAAACCTTTTTCCACTGCCTCAACGACATCTTTTTCGGGTATAATCTTCGCTCCCGCTTCGATCATATTGATTTTGTTTGCCGTACCCGCCACCACAATATCAAAATCACTTTCTGTTCTTTCCTTGTAAGTCGGATTGAGGATGAATTCGCCTCCCGCTCGGCCAACCCGAATACCCGCTACCGGCCCAGCAAATGGAATATCCGAAATCACTAAAGCCAAAGATGCGCCAAACAGGGCTGGCATATCTGGATCGTTGGCGCCATCAAAAGTCAGCACCGTGGGTACTACCTGTACCTCATTACGGGCTCCATGATTAAATCTCGGACGCAAAGCGCGGTCGATGAGTCTTCCCGTCAGAATCGCCTCATCCGAGGGTCTTGTTTCGCGTTTAATCCATCTTGATCCCTTGATTTTGCCAGCGGCGTAATATTTTTCCTCGTAGTCCACCGAGAGCGGGAAGTAGTCCACTGCTTTGGGGTGAGCCCCCATCGTCGCGGTTACCAAAACGGTCGTTTCGCCATACTGTACGCGCACCGAACCATTAGCCTGCCCGGCTAATTTACCAATTTCCACGAAGAGCAGCTTACCCGCAAACTCCTCGGAATATGTTTTCACTTCCATATTATACTTAGGAAACAAATAAATTGAGAGGGGAGTAACTAAGATTCAGACCCCCTACTTTCTAAGAAATTCCAGAAAGTGGGGGGCCTAAGCCCTGTCTCCATCCGTTCCTCTCCTCAACTTATTATTTGTTAATTTACAAAACGACTATAGCATAGTTGGCTTAAAAAGCAACTAAAACCATGGGCTATTCTGACTAGTAGATCAAAAAATTCTTGGGATCGCCGCCCAAATCGGTAAAGACATCAACGGCCTCTTTGAGCTTGGCGGAAGTGCTGCGTTCAAAGGAAGCTACTTCGACTTTAAGGCCTTTGTTAACGCGAAGATATTCCACTAGCGGCACAAAATCACCATCACCAGTTACCAATACGGCCACGTCAATCTTATCGGCTAAAATGACCGCATCTATCGCCATCCCGACATCCCAGTCGGCCTTCTTCATGCCGCCCGCAAAGATCTGGAGATCTTTAACTTTGATTTCATAGCCGCTCTTCTCGAGCGCTTCCAAAAAGGCTTTTTCTTCGCCGGTTTCGGTTTTGATGACATAAACAAAGGCGCGAATGAGCTGTCGACCATTAACGGCCACTTCTAGAATTTTTTTAAAATTAGCCCGGCCGTGATAGAGATTCTTAGCCGAGTGATACATGTTTTGAGCATCAACAAAAACTCCCACCCGTTGATGTTCAGAGCTTATCGGATCAATCTTTTTAGTGATTTTTGCCATTAAATGTTTGAAACTAGAACAACTTTTCTTTTGTTTTTAATAAATAGACCGACGGCGACACCAAGAAAACTAGCTATTACAGAAACCAAACTACCTACCGCTACCATTCCCACCCCAAGTAAAGCATAAGCAATATTACCACCTTCTCTCATAAAGATATCCGGAACGTTAAATCTGTATAAATTTGGCACGTCAAAGCTGAAAAAGAGAAAGATCCAGAAAGGAACAGTTAAAATAGAAAATAGTAAAGATTTGCCGAAATTAGCCCAGCCTAACCCTTGAAAAAGAAAGGGATGCAAAATCCCCACTACTATGTAAAAAAGGCTAAACCCAGGAATCAGAAAGAAGACAGGATTATTAGCGTAGATAACCAAAGGAAACAGAAAAAAATAAATCAAAACTGGTTCGACGATCAAGATAATGAACAATTTTAGTTTGCCCATGATATAATCCCTATTTCTTCAAACCGAGGTCTTTAATGACCTTAGCGTAACGCGTCTCTGATTCTTTTTTGAGATAATCTAAAAGTCTTTTTCTCTTGGCCACCATCTTAAGCAATCCCGTGCGGGAGCTGTTATCTTTGGCATGTTGCTTGAGGTGTTTAGCTAAACGTTCAATTTCCTTAGTAAACAAAGCGATCTGTACCTCGGGCGAGCCAGTATCGCCCTCGTGGGTGGCATGTTGAGAAATAATTTTAACTTTGTCTCTGGTCGGTAGCATTAGACGAATCATATCAAGAAAAAACCACTCTGGCAATCTGGTAAATCCTCCGTCCAATGTCGTACAATTGGAGTGTGGCCGATCTCCAACAACTGAAAACCCAATTTCTTGAATATCTGGAAATCGAAAAAAACCGCTCCCCTAAGACTGCCGAGAATTACAATCACTATCTAAATCGTTTTTTTAAGTTTGTCGGGATTAGTATGCCGAACCAGATTACCGAAGATTTGATTCGTAAATTCCGACTCCACCTAAATCGTATGCACGACCGTCACGGCCAACCGCTAAAAAAGATCACTCAAAACTATCACGTCATTGCTCTACGATCATTTCTGAAATACCTGGCCAAGCGCGACATTAATGTGGTGCCGGCCGAAAAAATAGAGCTCGCCAAGCAGGAGGAAAGGGAAGTTACATTTCTTGAACCATATGAACTGGATAAGTTTCTCAAATCGCCCGAAGGCACAATTTTAGCTTCACTGCGCGATCGGTCAATTTTAGAAACATTATTTTCCACTGGTCTTCGCGTTTCAGAGATGTGCTCGCTTAATCGGGACCAAATAGATTTAAAGAGGGGTGAATTTTCAGTCAGGGGAAAGGGCAGTAAAATCAGAGTGGTGTTTCTTTCTGATACCGCCAAGGCTGCTTTGACAAGCTATTTGGACAAAAGAGTTGATATCCATGAAGCCCTGTTTATTCGAATTCCTAAAAACGAAAGTTTTGAAAAATTCACTGAACTGCGACTGACACCCCGAAGCGTTCAGAGAATCGTGAAGCATTATGCTGTAAAGTCTGGCATTGTAGGGAAAAAAGTCTCGCCACACTCGATCAGGCATTCCTATGCCACCGATCTTTTGCGTAATGGCGCGGATATTAGGTCAGTCCAGGCGTTACTTGGCCACTCTTCCGTGACCACAACACAAATATATACCCATGTTACGGACAAACAGCTTCGCGAAATCCACCAGCGATTCCACGGAAAAAACAAGAAAAACTAGAGCACAAGAATTACGGCTCCAATAGTTAAAAGGGTTATACCCATAATTGATTTGAGGGTCAATGTTTCGCCAAGAAAAAGAGCAGCCAAGAGAACCACAAACACTACCGACAAACGATCAACGGAAGCCACTCTCGAGGCCAAACCAAATTTGAGAGCCGAAAAATAGAAAAGCCACGAGAGGGCACCGGCCACACCCGACAAAACTATGAACTTCATCGATCTTGAATCGATCGAACCAAACCGACCAAATTTTCCGAGAAATAATGTGACCATGACAAGAAATCCGGCCATAATTATCGCTCGGACGGTGGTGGCCAGAGTTGAATCAATATTTTTAATACCGATTTTTCCAAATATCGCCACCAAAGCGGCAAAGATGGCGGCTAGAAGAGAATAAATTAACCACATAAATAAATTTTAACATAAAATGAAAAAATCCCCAGACAAAACCGGGGGACAGTTAACTTCATTTGTAAATCGGCAACGAATCAAAGACCATTTTGATCCGAGTTAGGCGATTCAAAAAACAGCTGCACAGCCATTCGCGAGACGCAGCCTGTGCTGGGACATAGAGAGTGAAAGGCATGCCACTTTCGTCAAAGAACATTTCGCCTCTGCCTTTGAGGAGAAAAACATTCTCCTTTGCTCTCTTGCCGTAGAAGATCACCTCCACCCGGTTACGGGGAGTTATTTTTCCAAAGAGAAGATGGTTACCGCTTTTGTCCACAAAGCCGGGCACTAACTTTTTTTCGAATTCAACCTTGAGCGTTCTAACCGACTGACTATCAAGGTTAAGGCACGACTTCAGCTCCTCAAAAAAGCCAAGAAGAACTGTCTTGTCTTTTTCGGTCAAACGCCCAACTCCAATCTCCGGTCCGTTGATTAACCATGATTGATCAACTTTTTCCACGGCCATAGCTAACCCGAAAGAGCAAGCAATCAGAAAACCCATCAGCAAAAAGAGTCGCAGCAAGGGTCACCTCTTTTTTCGATTTCAGTCAGAGTGTCAGAGCACTGAACCCAAGAACTAAACGTCATTAAACCATAACTTTGGTTAAAAAACAACTTGAGGATTTGACAGCTTTCTTAAAACCTCCAGAGCTTTCTTAGCACCATTCATGGCTCGATGAGGCAGTGGCTCTGGTTCTATGCCCAGACTTTTACACATTGAGGTCAAGCTAAATTTCGTTAAATCAAACTCTTCCGCCTTCGACCAGCCGACACTAAAAAGATCGAGGCGATGATAGTCGGTTAAATCCTCGACTCCCGTTAGCTTGAAAGCTTCGGCCATGAACGACCAGTCAGCATAGGCATTTTGGGACACAAAAATAGCATCCCGAGTTTTTTCCGCATAAATCTCCACGGCATCTTTGAGTTCCCAGGCTTTGCGCCAGTCTTTTTCATTATAGCCATTTTTCTCCAGGGCTTTCTTTTGGGCCGTCTTAATATGCGTGGGTTTTACTTTTACCTCAAATTTATCGATAATTTTAAAAGTGGATTGATTAATTACAATCAGGCCGATCTCAATGATCTCATGTAGTTGAGCGTCCAGGCCCGTCATTTCCAGATCTGTAACTGCCAATGGTCGTTTGAGGTATTCAAGCATTGGCTTAAATATAGACGAAATTAATGAGGAAGTGAAGTTATTTAACAAAGAAAATATAAGAGAAAAAATATTCTTTTCATTAGACAAAATTATTCCAGCGTTCTACTATGACAATGCCATTGTTTAATAATATCCATTAATCAGCATTGAGCAAATATTTATTGGCGGCCAGGCCAATGATATTTTGTTCAAACTTCAAAAAAATGACCAGCCGTGAATATTTTGTCATCACCGTCAAGGGTGAGATTCCCAGATTTGAAAGGCTTATCAAAGCTTTGCCAAAAAGCAAATTAAAATACCGCCCCCATTCCAAATCGCGTTCGGCGCTCGAACTTTTAGATCTATTCGCAAACGAGAGCAGTCATTTAAAAATTTTCATGCAGACAGGTCTATTGGATTTTGCCAAGGCTAAACACAAAGAAATAAAATCAATCGGCCAAGCATTAAAAACTCTCCTGGCCGGCCTTGAACAAGCGGTTAAAATCGCCGCCAAACTGAATGAAGCCCAGTGGAATTCATCGGCCAAGATGGTATCGGGCACCCAGGTTGAATGGGAGACAACTCGTGGCAATATGGCCTGGGGGGTATTACTAGACTTAATCCACCACCGGGGCCAGCTAAGCACCTATATCCGGCCCATGGGTGGTAAAGTACCGCCCATCTATGGCCCTTCTGGAGATAATAAATAGCTATCATTGACAAATGACAATAAAACTTAATGTGTATGGCTTAAATTTCT
>CAYIXQ010000008.1:0-25169 GCA_964367475.1 uncultured Candidatus Saccharibacteria bacterium
CGATCCTACACTTCTAGATTCTAGATTCTATTTTCTAGATTCTGATTGAATTGAGCCGATGGTCGGGATTGAACCGACGACCTACTCCCTACCATGGAGTTGCTCTACCACTGAGCTACATCGGCAAAATTTTAAGTTGCTCTGGTGGGCGGTGAGGGACTTGCACCCCCGAAGACCGATGGTCGTCACGTTTACAGCGTGATGGTTTAGCTACTCACCCAACCGCCCAAATATTTTAATTATGTTTTTAACTCACTGATGTCAAACAGAATAACCGTACATGCTATTAACGATGCCAAGAGCCGGAGGTCGGACTTGAACCGACAACTTTCGCATTACAAATGCGATGCTCTGCCATTGAGCTACTCCGGCATGATCTTATTTTGCCGTCGCTTCCAGTTTGGATAGGACGCGGGCGAGTTTGCGGCGGATGGCCTCGTTTTCCGGCTCTAACTCCAAAATCTTTTCGAAGGAATTTTTGGCATCTTCATACTCCCCTGTCCGCATGTAAAGATTACCTAATTCGTTATACAATCTAGTATCCTTGGGATTTTTGGCAATTTCGATAATCAACAATTGCTCCTTTTCCTTCAAATCCACATCGCTACCAAGATCATTATACTCAAAATCAGATAACTTTTCTTCTTCCAGCTCGGCCTCCTTGATCAATATCTGTTCGTGTTTTTTAGTCGAACGCCGCACCCGGTAAATGAGACTATTAGTGAGGCCATCGATTTTTAAAGAGATCAGCCGCAGTTTACGCAATAGTTTCTCAAATTCGGTTAGGATATCAACCCCGTAAGCTCTAAGATTGACGCGTTTAAAAAAAATGGTCATTTCTGGAAATAATTCCGCGAAAAACGATGAGTGGTTTCCGTTGGATTCAAAAACATTTTCCACCGCCTCCGGTGTCAATTTTTTTAAGTAGACAAACTTACGGGAAATAATCCAAAAGATGGTGATGATTGCTCCAAAAAAAATACCTAGAGGGATGATTAGATACATACGAAATTGTTCATGGTCGAACAGTTATTTATATCTGGAACCGGACGAACCTGCCAACCTTAATGTTCTCGCCAATTTTAGCCATACAGGTCTGGATAAGTTGCTGGATAGAGACTGTCGGTTCCTTAATAAAAGGTTGTGCCAACAATTCGTCGCCGCTTTGCGGATCCATGGCTGCTATATGCATAGCCAACTCATGCGCCAGTTCGGTAAATAGCGAATTACGGGCTACGAAATCGGTCTCGCACATCAGCTCAACCAGGGCACCGATTTTTTTTGTGGTATGAACATATGATTCAACAATCCCCTCGCTCGTTGAGCGGACCGCTTTTTTTTCAGCTATGGTCGCGCCTAGCGACTGCAAGATTTGTAGAGCTTTACCCTTATCTCCACCAACCGAATCAAGCGCTTTTCTTATTTCGCTAAATGAATAACCAGTTGAATCCCGAAGCTGTTTTATAAGTTCTATGTCAGCCATTTTTTTCTAAGTACTCGGCTTTATGCCATATTTAATCGTTTCCAAAATTAATTCCACAGATTTTTTTGAATTGTCATTAGCCGGAATGGGATAGTCAATTTGCTCGGGATTACTGTCGGTGTTTACAATGCCGACCACTTTAATTTTTGTTAATTTTGCCTCTCTGACGGCCAACTGGCATTCTTTTAAAGACGTAATGAAGATGATATCCGGTAGGCGTGTCAATCGACGCAAGCCGTCAAATTTTTTCACTAAGGCCACGATCTCCTTTTCCTTCAGGATTCTCTCCTTCTTGGTATACTTGGCAAAATCACCGGAGGCTTGTTTCTTTTCCAGATCTTCAAGATATCTGACGCGACTAATGATGGTTTTAAAGTTAGAAAGTGTCCCGCCTAACCAGCGTTCCGCGACATACGGCATATTCAAGGCATCGGCCACGTTTTTTACCGCTTCCCCGGACTGCTTGGTTAAACCTACAAACAGCACCAGCTTACCCTCCGCTAATGACTTTTTCAAAAAATCAGCCGCCTTGAGCAAATAATGGCCGGTTTTGATCAAATCCAATATATAAATGTTCTCTTTCAGGGTATATACAAAAGGCTCCATGTTAGGATGGAAAATCGTTTTTTTGCGGCCAAAATGCATCCCTGCCTTGATCATATCTTCATAGGCAGGCAGTTGTAACTCCCCTTTTGACATGGTTTTTATGATAACAAAAATGGTGGTTTACAGCAAGATCCAGTCCCCAATCCAAAGCCCATCATAACCCCGTCTCGCGAACTATTTTATCCAGTATTCTCCGACCCACTTACTTGTTGTAGGCGGGTCGGATTTTTCCTGGAAGGGTTTCTTAAGACGGTATCGCTTCAGGCGAAGTTGTTAAATTGGACTCAAAGTTCAAATGATGTTAGATTAAATAGATTGTGAGAATTGATATCCATCCTTCTTATTACGAAGAGGCCAAGGTGCATTGCGCCTGCGGTAATTCGTGGACTACGGGGTCGACCCTCCCCGAAATTAATGTGGAAATCTGCTCCCGCTGCCATCCTTTTTATACCGGTAAGGAAAAGCTGTTGGATACTCGCGGGCGCATTGATAAATTCAAAAAGAGAACCTCTAAATCTGAAATGGCTATCAAGGCCAAATCTCCAAAAAAGCCTAGAACAAAAAAGAACGTAAAATAGGTGGGAGCTTACGTTGGAGCTTACAGTACGGTGGAGCTTACAGGGGCGCCCTGTAGGGAGGGAAAAGTGTGGTATAATATGTCGAGAGAGGATCTAAAAAAAGAGGGGGCTGACATTGAAAAACGACTCAATGATCCTGAGTTTGTTTTAGATTATAAGAAAGTGGCCGAAGCCTCAAAAAGGATGGCCGAAATCGAGAGAACTCTCGAAAATTTTGAGAACAGCACTGCGACCAGCGAGGTTTTTGGCGAGGTGATTGTTGAGATTCGAGCCGGGACTGGTGGAGAAGAGGCGGCTCTGTTTGCGGCTACGCTATATAATATGTACAAAAAATATGCCGTGCTTAACGGGTGGCAGTCAATTGTTTTGGATTATAACCAAACTTCTATTGGTGGCTATAAAAATATGGTGTTCGAACTGACCGGCCGGGGTGTAATGGAAAAAATGAGTTATGAGTACGGTGTGCATCGTGTTCAGCGAATTCCAGAAACGGAAAAAAGTGGTCGCGTTCACACCTCTACCGTCACCGTGGCCGTCCTGCCTAAAGCCAAAGAAACGGAAATTGAAATTAAGCCTGATGACATTGAAATTTCTTTTTATCGATCTGGTGGTCCGGGCGGACAAAATGTAAACAAAGTTTCCACAGCGGTTAGAATCCAGCATAAGCCGTCGGGAATTGTGGTTAGTTCCCAGGAAGAAAGGTCGCAGGTTAGGAACAAGGAAAGAGCTATGGAAATTCTACGAGCGAAACTCCTGGATATTAAGAAACGTGAAGCAGCGGGAGTCATTACCGACGTCCGCCAGCGCCAGATCGGATCCGCCGAAAGGGCTGAAAAAATGAGGACTTATAACTTTCCCCAAGACAGAATCACCGATCATAGAATCAGGAAAAGCTGGGGAAATATGGACAAAATTCTCGAGGGCAACCTTGATCCCCTTGTCGAAGAACTGCGGATGGAATTAAAATAGAGTTGTGGCAGACGCACAGCAACAAAATCACGATATTGAGGTAAAGCTAATATCTCCCGGTCCGAACGGTCCGGTGTTTGAAGGTGGTCCGGGTTGGGGAACAAAAACTGGCGTGTTTCTAAGAAAATATTTTGCTAAGATTATTTTACCGATTCTCATCGCCGGTATTTTAATTTATGGTTTCGCGACGCGCAATGCGGCCGAGGCGCCCGGGATCACTGATAATCTGACCCTGGCCTCACCCATGCCAAGCGACAGTATAAAACAGGCGGTGGGACGAGGTGATAGTAAAACCGTGCTCGCCAGAAGGGCGATTATAGAATATTTAAATCGATTCGGAGCGGAATCGGTTTCGGCTGGTCAAAAAGTTTTCGTCGAAAATAAGTTGAGCCAGGAAATCGCCAGTGTGGTTGTAAAGGTTGGGGGTTCCATTGAATTCCAGATCGTGGACATCAAAAACGCCTTTGCTGAATCAAAAAAACTTACGCAAACCCAGCTAAGAAAGTGGGAAGAATTTGCCAGACGAGCTGGAGTGCGTTGACTCTCAATCGAGTGGGCAGCTTACTCAACACAATATAATTATTTGTTCTCTTGAATAGCGGGTGTTTTCTCGGCCGGTTCTTCGGCTGCTTTCTCTTCGGGCTTTTCTTTTTTGATAACTTCAACGTCTTCGGCGGTAACGGTGGGCGTCTCAAGTTGAGCTTTGAGTTCTTCTTCAGAAATAGGTTCCTGAATTAAAGCCACGATCTCATCGGTTCTAGATTTAATCTCAATCTTTCCTGAAACTGGAAGATCTTTTACGAAAATATGATCCCTAAACTGAATCAGGCCAGAAACATCAACTTCTATATTATGAGGTAAATCTTGAGGAAAACCCTCGACTTCCACCTCGTTAATATTTTTTATCAAAATACCGCCCAAGCCTTTCACCGCCGGCGATTCCCCGACAAAGACAATTGGGATTTTGGCCATGATTTTCTCGTCAAGTCTTACCTTATAAAAATCTGCGTGCTGGATAGTATCATCTAGTGGGTCCTTAACCATAGCATGGATGATTGTAGGGTGATCGGCGCCGTTTATTCTTAAATAGATGAGGGTAGACTCTCCCGCTTCTGTATAAACCCTCTGGAATTCCCTGGTCGGAATTTGAATCGAAATCGGATTAAAGTCATGCCCATAAATGACCGCCGGCACAAAACCCGATCGTCGGAGTGATTTGACCTTTTTTCCAAAAATTTCACGCGGCTGCGCTTCCAGAGTAATTTTCTGCATAGTTTTAACAATTTAACACAGTTTATCCAACTTCGCAACTTAATCTAAAAAATTATCGATATATAAAATAAGAAAAGATCTTTTGGAAAGTGATGGCGCAACGTAAGCACATCAAAAAGACAATCACCTATTTAAACACACCTCCTACGCAAGACTCACTCAGGACCTTATCGTGAGTTTTTTTATTTAGAGCTAGATGATTAGACGCTTATTGTGTGGGTGCGCAAGTGCAGTGCGTCTCCGCCTGGCCACAACCCGAACACTTAACCACGCAGTGATCACCGCCACAGGGTTGGTGGTTTGGATCATGAGACGCTGATTCCGCGCCACAATCGACACATTTATAGCCGGCACCGGCCATACCGCATTTCGAACATTTATTATCCATATTGGAATAATAACAAATAACCCATCCAAAGTACAACTTCCAATTCTTAAAGTTTCCCCCGTTTGATACCTTCACGAATTGATGCCACTACTTGATTAAAATGCGTCAAATTGTGAATCGTCAGCAGTCTCAAAGGTGTAATCTCTTTGGCTTTGAGCAAATGGCAAAGGTAGCCACGCGTATAGTGAGCGCAAGTTGGACAGGAGCATTTATTATCAATTGGGCGGAGGTCTTTTAAGAAATGGGTTTTAGTCAAATCAAGTTTTCCTTGCGAGGTGAAAACCACACCGTGGCGGGCATAGCGAGTGGGAATAATACAGTCGAGGGAATCAATGCCGGACTGAAAAATCTTGACCAAATCGTCAAGGTGGCCGTTGCCCAAAAGGTGTCGCGGTTTGTTTTCTGGCAGCTCGGCATTGACCCAACCCAGCATTTTAAACATCGCTTTTTTGTCGAAGCCAAGCTCTCCACCAATGCCAAAGCCAGCAAAAGGTAAGGCACTGATAAATTTTGCGCTTTCGATCCTTAAATCGCGGAATTTTCCACCCTGAACAATGCCAAACAATGCCTGATTTTTTAAACTTTTTAATTTTAAACATTGTTTCGCCCAGGCATGGGTTCGATCCATAGAATTCCTCGTGTATTTATAATCGGCAATTGGCGGCGTGCATTCGTCAAAGGCAAAAATGATATCAGCACCCAGCACCTCTTGAATTTTAATAGATTCCTTGGGCCCAATAAAAACTTCACGGCCATCGAAGGGCGAGCGAAAATAAACTCCAGCTTCGGTAATCTCAACGCCTTTTGGCTGGTGGCCAGCTTTGACTGTATCCACTATCATTTTCCCACGATCGTGGGAAAATGATAGTGATGATAGTTTCGGGGTAATGATCATTTTGCCAATTTTGTAGTCCTTGCCAAAGCCAAAACTAAAAATCTGAAAACCCCCGGAATCCGTCATCAACGGCTGATGCCACCCCATAAATTCATGCAATCCGCCAGCCTTCTTGATAATCTTTTCGCCGGGCTTTAAATACAGATGAAACGAATTGCAGATGGCAATTTGGCTACCAGTCGCCAGGGCTTCTTCAGCTGTAAGGGTTTTTACTACCGCCTGGGTAGCCACCGTCACTAAAGCGGGCGTTTCTACTACCCCATGACTGGTCTTGAGTAACCCCATCCGAGCTCGACTTTTCTTTGATTTTTTTATTATTTCGAATGAAAACATTGTGGTTAATAAAATTCAGTCTAATATTATACCACATTTTTCCCTTCCTACAGGGCGCCCCTGGTGTCTGGTGCAGGGCGCCCCTGGTGTTGCTGGCGTTGACAGCTTGAAAGTTTGGCCATAAACTATATTATGCAATTTAGAATGTCAGATTCGATTTTAAACTTAAAAAAATATATTTCTGGGATGATGATTACCCTGGTTTTGCCTTTCCCGGTGCTGTTTGATGGCGGGGTGATTGAAATAAAAGACGGGGTTTCCGGGCAAATTCAGGAAGATATTTCTCGGATCGTGCAAAGGATCGATAAAAATGGTGATATTGAGTGGACAGGAGAAATTATTATTAAGTTTAAGTCGGAAAACGAGGCCCAGATCAATAAAGTATTGAAAAATCATGCCGGTCTAAGAGCCAGAAATCATGGTCATCGATTAGCTTCGGTTGAATTTTCACGTTCAACCGATCTATCTCAAAAGCTTAAAGAGCTAAATAATGACGCCCAGATTGAATACGCCGAGCCGGATTATATTGCTAGGGCTTTTCAAGTTCCAAATGACCCCTATTTTAAATTCCAGTGGAGTTTTTCGGCCAACCATCTTGACGCGCCAAAAATATGGGATATAGCCACGGGAAAAGACGTGGTGGCAGCGGTGGTAGATACGGGCGTGGCCTATGAAAATTATGGCAAATTCAAAAAAGCACCAGATCTTGGTCAGACTAGATTTATGGGCGGCTATAATGCCATCAACCGCAGCAGTCACGCTAATGATGATAACGGGCACGGAACCCATGTAGCTGGAACCATTGCCCAGAGTACCAATAATTCTTTAGGTGTGGCGGGTTTAGCATATAATACCAAAATCATGCCCGTAAAAGTCCTCGATAAAAACGGGGCTGGCAGCTATTCCGCCATTGCTGATGGCATCATCTGGGCAGCCAATAATGGCGCGAATATTATAAATTTGAGCTTGGGTGGTCCCTATCCATCGGAGACTCTTCGACAAGCTCTGGCCTACGCCAAATCAAAGGGCGTATTTATTATAGCGGCCTCAGGTAATGACGGTGGAAATACCGTCAGTTATCCCGCGGCCTATGACGAATATGTCACCGCTGTGGGCGCCTCGCGTTTTGACAAAAGCGTGACGGCCTACAGCAACAAGGGTTCGGCCCTCGATCTGATAGCTCCCGGGGGTGATATGAAGGTAGATCAAGACGGCAATCGCTATGGTGACGGCATTTTGCAACAGACTTTTGCTTCGGGAAAGGTAAGTACTTTTGGCTATTACTTTTTCCAGGGCACCTCTATGGCCGCGCCGCATGTCGCCGCTACCGCTGCTTTACTTTATGAAAAAGGTATAAAAAATCCAGATGAATTGCAGAAAATTCTGAAAAATAGCGCGGATGATATCGGTGTGGTCGGCTGGGACAGTGCTAGCGGTTATGGTATTGTTAATCCTTTGAAAGCTCTGCAGTCTTTGGCTTTTCCTACCCCAACGCCATCTTTAAACTTTGAAACTTTAAACTCTTCCCTCTCCCCAACCCCGGCTCTTAGTCCTTCACCCACACCCAGTCCAAAGCTTACGACAATGTTCGTCTCAAGTGTTGGTCTTAATTTACGCAGCACTTTATTGCGTTTTAGCCCTATTGCCACAGTAAATATAGTTGATATTCAGGGCAATCCGGTGAGTGGAGCAGACATCAGCGGTACCTGGTCAGGTCTAATTTCGGACAACAGTTCGGCGGTTACAGACAACTCTGGCAGCGCCAAATTTTCCGGACGCTATATTTGGCGCGTGCCGGGAGAATTTGTTTTCAGTGTAAAAGATGTGCGAAAAGATGGGTATGAATATAAACCAGAGTTAAATAATGTTTCGTCCGGGAAAATTGGTGTAACGCAAACCAGAAATTATAATCTCCGAACAAACATCTTATCCACAAGCAAGTAACATTTTAATAACAAAAATGATAAAATTAGTCCTTGTACATATCGGGAGATACTTTTAGAATGATCTTTCAAATACTGAGTTTAAAATAGAATATGTAAAGGCGGACTATGGGTGCCGCGGGACTACGAGAGCCCAGCTGGAAAGATATAACGCAATCGCAATATAGACATACCGAAATGTCGATATTCACAGTAAATGACTTAAATGACTATTGAGAAGAAGATGACAAATTGTCCTAGGTGCCAAAAGCCCATATTAAACGAGGGAGTTTTCACCTCTCCGGCTAAATTTAATATTCGCTGTCCCTGGTGCCAGGCCACGCTGGAAATAAATATTTTACCCAGAATCGTGACTGAAGTTATCAAACTAGGCAATGGTGAATCTTATAAAAAAAGTGATAATTCAGAAGCAAATGGCACGTTGGCCCGTCTTGACTCAGCGAGATTAGCGCCTGATTTGAATGGCGCAAACACGCATAAAGTTCCCCCACGGATTGGCAATTTAACATCACTTTCACCCGCGCCTGTTATGCAAAATACTAGCGCCACCACGATGCTTAAAAGCAAACCCCAGGCGTTTAAACTGGTTGGTTATCTTTACCCTGAGGACGAAAATAAGTTAGAAAATTCAGATGAATAATTTCCCTTGAACAAAGTTAAAAAGTTTTAGAGTTTCAGAGTCTAACTGTTTCAGTGTTTAAAAATTAATAGGTTTAATGCGGACCACGCGCGCCGCGGGACTACGAGAGCCCACCAATCTCTAAATATCGATACTTCAACATATCGACATATAGAGATTGGTGGGCTCTTTTTATTTGAGCCCCGTTTGGGGTAGCTCACCCAAGGTTCTTTCCTAAGGTCCTTATAGACCGCGCACCAGCGCGCGGGCGAGATCTCAAACGGGGCGAGCCCGCAATTTACCAATGAAAGGAGGTGAAATATGAAAAAAATTGTAATCGGAGCAACCGTCGCGGCCCTAGCCGTCGGTCTTTCATTTTCGGCTTCAGCAGCTGTAATTGATGGCGTAACCGATTCTTCAGTGGCAAGTTCTTTGGCCACTTGGTTGATCAAAGTGGTCATGCGCAACACTAATGGGGCGTACATCGAAAACAATGTTACCTCGTCGGGAAATTCGGGAGGTAATATGTTTACTTCGGCTGATGATCAAAGTGGAACCATGTTAGTGACTGGCAATGCCAGCGCGGCCACTTTGGTGGATAACAACGCCAACAACAACGTTATTAGCGAAGAATATGAATCATCTAATGGCGCTGACAACACTATTTCCAACGTGGAGGACGACTCAAGCGGATCAACCGCTTCCGA
Organism: uncultured Candidatus Saccharibacteria bacterium; assembly: GCA_964367475.1. Taxonomy (GTDB): domain Bacteria; phylum Patescibacteriota; class Minisyncoccia; order 2-02-FULL-40-12; family IGHO2-01-FULL-4-A; genus CAYIXQ01. The sequence goes on from CAYIXQ010000008.1 coordinate 9,794, forward strand.
TGACACCTTAGATAACTTTATGGAAAACGGCAATGGCGTTGAAGTTTGGAACAACGTTGACGCCAAAGCCGATAGCGGCAATAACGCAGTATCTTCCGGTGACAGCCTTCATGATTCTGGCGCCACTACCGGCGGATCGGCGGCAGTGACCGGCGTTTCCAATGCCTTTAATGTCAACATCAAAGATGTGATTCGACGCATCCGCTCCATGATTCCGTAATCCGTACTTCCGACCCCATGAAGCGATATCGAAACGCTTCACGGGGTCGGAAGGCCCCGAATAAAAATAGCTTTTAGCTTATTAGCTGACTACCTTATATTAGGAAACATTCCTAATAAGTTAAGAAGCTACAAGTTAATTAGCTAGCATGAAAGGGGGTGATTATATGAAAAAAGTTTTAGTCGGTGTGACCGTGGCGGCCGTGGCTCTGCTTATGGCCTTGCCTACCCAAGCGGCATTAATCAAAAACATAAAGGATTCCTCAATTGGATCTTCATTAGCCACTTGGCTGATTAATGTAGTTATGCGCAACGGAAATAATTCAGGTATCACTAATGTTGTGACCTCAAGCGGCAATTCGGGTAATAACACCCATACATCAGCTGATGACCAGACCGGTTCGGATATTGTCACCGGTACGGCAAGTTCTTCTACGGGAGTTGAGAATACAGCCAATAATAATCTGTTGAATGAGGAATATGAATCATCCAACGGCGCTGATAATGAGGTTAATGATGTTGACGATGATTCGAATGGTTCAGCTACGTCTTCTGATGATCTCGATAACTTCATGGATAATGACAATTGGTCATCTGTCAGCAATGTTAATGATGCCGCGGCAACATCTGGTGTGAATGTGGTTAGTTCTGGTGACAGCCTAACAAGTTCGTCTACCACTACTGGTGGCGCGGCCGGTGCTACTTTTACCGTCAACAGCTTCAATGTCAACGTGAAGTCGGTAGTTCGAAGAATTATGTCACTCATTCCGTAACATAGTTGACTAGCCCGACCAAGAATCCATCTCGGTCGAGGATCCTCGATGCCGCCAAAGGCGGATCGGTACTATGTTTAGGCTTCTCCGGAGTTTACCGTTGAGGCTCAAGATGCTCTCCCGGGGATTGTTGCGCTGCGTCCGGACACAGCTGTGACAACTCCCCGGGATGACATCCCATTAGAGGTTTGATTCACAGACTCGAATCGGCAGAAACTAGAGGTTTCTTAGCTTTAACGGGATAAATCGCATTAGAAGTGCTCCCTTTAGCGGCCCGGCTCCAAGGTCCCGGAGCCGGACCGGTAAAGAGAACCAATATACAAATGCGGAAAAGAAATAATCAAATAAATCAACAAATAACAAAAATGATCCATGGTGGTATTGGTGGTTTCTTTTGCGCGCTGATTCTGGTTGTTCTCTATGCCAGGCATAGGATGGCGTGTATTTTTATTTCCAGAGTAAAACTTTCAATCGACTTATTAAAAATTCTAGTAACAGTTCCGAGAGAAATCATCGCCGAAACAAAGATTTTAATGACTAAAAATATCTCAACGAAAATCAACCGAAAAAGATGTCAATATGAACGCGTCATAAAAATAAGGTTAACGCGAATATCATCGGCGGCAAAGATTGCCAGCTTGTTTGCTATCAAGGTCGCCAGCCTATCACTGATCGGACTGATCCATATTAGCGGTCATATTACCTATAAATTGACGGCGTTGGCCGGGTTTTTTCTTAACGCCTTATTGAGATTCGCGGTCACAGTTTTTCGTTTCATTATCCACACAAGTGAATTAATCCTTTTGTGGGCGTACCGAATAATCGGCTTTTTTCAGCTTGTCCTATACGTTTCATTTTTATCGTTAAAGTTTTCATTTCAGTTATCCAGTCATTATTTAGTAAGGTACTCGATCTTATATTACCGGCTTTTCTGGTTTGCCGGCGTAATTTCTCACAAAAAGCTGGTTCATGCATATTTCATCTTCCACCTGATTCTCACTGAAACCGGCTTATCTATATTTAGAGTACGTAAATTCACATGTCAGGTGATCAATCTATTCGTCCAGCAGTGTGTTTCAATAATATTCGCGCTGGCTAGATATTTGGCCACGGCTATGGCCTTGACCACGGCTGGTATTTTGGCCGGATTAATCACTGCCAAAGACATATTACGGGCGGGAGTCACACTGTTACAAAAAGCCTTACTTTTCTCGCGTCAGGCGTTAATATTTTCCCATTCCGCGTTTATTTCCGGTTATGGCTATCTGATCAGAGTTCAAATTCATATTGTCCATCTGGTGTATTTATTATTGCTTCGCACTAAAATTATTTTGCTCATTATTACTGAACAGTTTTTTAAATTTATCCATCGAGCTGAATTAATTGCAATAAATCTTGCTAGTTATTGCGCTAAAATTTTCAAAGCCTCTGTGCTAGCCGTTAGCCAAAATGGGCTAGCTGCTATCAGGCATGGGTTCTTGGCCCTGCACCTTATCATTTTGGCATGGCTGAAACTGAATATTAGATTAATCTCTTTCGTTTTCTTGACCGCTATCCAAATCTATAACAGCACAGCGTTTTTAAGTATCAGAGTGTACAGGATCTCCATTTATCTAGGGGCGGTGGCTGAACTTTGGTTATGGCTTACGGCCAATCAGATAACCCTGGAGATGAAAAACGCACACGCATATTGGAAAAATAAATTAAATAACATCCGGGAAAAAGTCATTAGTATTGATATTCTGGGCCATTTGGAGACAGCGGCGGAGAACGCTACTCTTAGTCTCGCCAGAAGAAAATATGCTTTCCAGCGCGGTATGGCCGCAGTAGTGATTGCTTTTTTGATAGTCAACCCACTGGCTTTGATTTTAGTTCAGCCCGCCAGCGCCGAAACTATTGTTATCTCGGATGAAAATGTAGATCCAAATAACCCGGTATTGCAGCAGCTGGCCGAAGTTATCGGCAATGAAGGCAGCAATTTGGTTTCGGACATTCAGAAAAAGGTAGAACAAATACAAGCTGGGACCGATTTTTTTTCGCCCAAGGCTTCCAGCAGTCCTATCAATGGTCCCCCACCTCCTAACTTGGCCGCTCAAAATACCGATCTTCAGATAATAAGTTTTAACACTCCCTCAACCCCGGATTGTTTGACAGCGTTAAGCCCACCGAGTCTGGACGCGGCATTGGGCAAATGGCAAGGGGTAAATAGCCAAGAGCAGAGCGTGAAAGAAAATGCGGAAGGTAACCTTTTGAATACCAGTCCGACTCCAATGCCCAGTCCCAGTCCCATACCCGACCCGATCCCAGCGCCTTTAGATAGCCCTACACCAGAGCTGTTACTATTACCCGGCGACAGTCCTCAACCAACCAGTGAACCACAGGTTGATGAATCAGCTCCAATTTCGGTTGAACCAGTGCGGGTATATCTTGATTTAGATTTCTCTGCTACTGCCAGCCCAAGTGACCAGCCGGAAACAGCCAGTAATGAGACATCGGGTGATGAGTTACTCGACTCACCGGCCGCTTCGGCCTCTTTTGCGCCCGCCGCGACGGTATTTCTTTCTCCTACACCTACTCCTACTCCGCAACCTTGCGCTCCGACCACGCAGCAAATATCAAATGATGGTTCGTTTAGTGAAACCGAGAAAAAATTTAAGCAATTAGTTGAGATTATAAACACCAATAGTATTAAGGTTACCAATGAGGTTAAGTCGAAAGCCCTAACCGGTTTAAACCAGATTGTCTCCCAAGACAGCGGTAAAGACGCGGGCATTGAGTCGGGCGACATAAATGTTTTTGCCAATGTTTTAAACGTCGTCAACACAAATTTATACAATTCAAAAATCACCGAAATCGTTGAAAATTTTAATAATCTGGCGACTGACGTGATGATGAACCATCCGGAAACGGCTCAAGCGGAAATAATTCAGGACATGGTAACGGAGGTATGCGGCGAGCTACAATGCCAAAGTCTTAACTCGTTCACTTTGACCAATAAAAATCAGGCGGAAGTGGAAAACAACGTTGACGTGCTGGGAGACTCCGGAAAAAATCTTATAAAAAACATCGAGGAGCGGGCAAGTATCCTATCCGGCAACGTAAACGCGCTGGTAAATATTTTAAATATCGTTAACACTAATCTGATTAATTCTCGCTGGACGATCGCCTCCATTAATATTTTCGGCGACTGGGACGGTGATTTGGTTTTGCCGTCCGAGTTATACTTTACCGATTATCTTTCCATTGGCGCCACCGGCAATTCCGACATTTCGGTTACGGACATTAAGAAAATCATTATTAACGTTGGCAATGACAATGCCGTAGAAGTAATAAATAATGTAGACGTAGGCGCTGACAGCGGCTATAACGCCGTTGAGGCTACTGGCGCTTTACCGCCAAGCACGGCTAAGGGTGAAATTGAAGACAGCTCTATTGGCACGGGCGGCTCTGACGGCCAATCGAATGTAAAAAACTTCCTGAATACCAACGTGATAAATGGTAAATGGTTCATGGGCATGGTCAACACCCTCGGCCAGTGGTCGGGCGGCATATTCTCCCTTCCAGATGAAGTGGCTCTGGTCACTACCCCCACGGGATTGACTTTCTTTTCAACCAATACCAAAGAAAACGACCCCATCTACACCAAATTTGAAGAGACCGTGGCCGAGATCGCCCGGTTGAGCAGCACTTCCATTAACATCAATAATGATAACCGAGCAAGAATTGTGAATAACGTTGACTTGAAATCGTTATCCGGGGAAAACGAAATTGAAGCCAATCAAATTAAAGAAGCCGGGATATTGTCAGGCAACACTTATGCGCTGGCTAATATTCTCAATTTTGCCAATACTAATTTGGTTAATGCTGATCTCCACGTAGGTATGGTCAACGTCTTTGGCCACTGGAAAGGCAATGTCGTTTTTGGTTATCCGGATATCACCATCGATCAAAGATTAATTCAAGATTATTTTCCCAAGGAAAAAAATAAGCGGGTGAATTATGAGATTACCTACAACAACCTTGGTAGTTCGTCCATGATCGGCAGCAGTGTGGTGTGGGAATATAGTTCGGAACTTCTCCAAATAAAAAATGTGGATTCTCCTTACCAGTACAGGGAAATCGAGCCAGGCACATTGGAGTTCGACCTGCGCCGCTTGCGACCGAATAAAAACGGGAGAATTGGCGTTGAGTTAAAAACTCTGAAAAATCTCGCCCCGGGCGGCGAGGTCCAGACGTACGGTAAAATTTTTGGACTGGGACCGGAAAAAAATAAGCGTAACAACGACTCGCTTCTGGTAGCATTTACTGCCGCCAGCTCGAGTGGGCCGATAACAGATTATCCGGAGGATGATCCTCCGCCCTTGCCTTCGCCTCCACAGTTTCCATCACCGACTCCTAGTCCAACATCGGAAGGGCTGTCTCCGACTCCATCTCTCTCACCTAGCCCCACTCCCACTCCGTCAGCTTCGATCAGCCCGACTCCGACGCCTACTCCGGCTAATCAATCAGAAAACACTTCTTCATCAAATCAGGGCGGTGGTACCGGTCAGTCTGGTACGATTATCACCCCTTCCAATAACCAAAGTACGAATTCCGGACAAACAGTCACCGAATTGGGCGTGCTCAAGGTCAAGAAAATAAGCAACGCTGAAAATAGAAACATCAAACCAGGTACATCGGTGGACTTCACGGTTATCGTTCAGAACGACGGTCTGGACGATCTTTTCAATGTGGTGATACAGGACACTCTAATCGGACCAGACGGAAAAATCATATACACCAAGCTTTTCCCGCTGGGTCGTATGCCGTCAATGGAAGAGGTTAAAAACAGCTATTCGGTCGACATTCCTTTGTCGGCAACGCCAGGCAAATACACCAACACCGCTCAGGTTGAGGCTTTAAATTATCGCTTTCAGCCAGTTCGGTCACAAACCTCGTCAGCGACCTCATTCACGGTGGAAGCGCCACCTAAAACCATTGTCCCCATTGACGCTTCCGCCTTGGTATCTGGCCAACTGCCGCCAACAGAGACAATAAAAAACCCTGCCAGCCTTGGAACAGAAAAGAAAATCGAAACGGAAAATCAGGATTTAATTGAAGGGAAAGCGGGTGGCGGCAAAACGGTAACCGCCGCAGACAGTGCCCGAAGGAGCGGGATTTCAAATAAATACCCGGCCAGCTCCGGAAAAGAAGTAGTAACCATATTTTCTGGCAATCTCGAGTTGGCATCCAATAGTTTATCAGAACTGAACTTGGCACTAGGTCAAATATCTGCTCCGATCAACGGTTCGTATAAAACGCCGGGGTTTAGCCAACTGCTTTCCCGGATATTGAATATGTATTTGGCGGCGGGCCTGATTTATTTGCTTATTGTTTATTGGCCGCATCTAGTGAGCGCGGGCTTTTGGTCAAGGTTATTGAGATTAAGACCTAAAAGTCCCGCTACAATTATTACGGTTGGAGCACGTCGCCGGTGCGACCTTCGACGGCAATCGTGACTTTTTTGACAGTGGGAAATTGCAAAAGCGTTCCCTGAATTTGCGAAGCAATCCCGGCAACGCGACATGAGCCGCCTACCGTTTCTTCAATTTCGGCGCTGAAATCAGTCAGAGCATTACCTTTATCATCAATAGTAATCGCGAGTAATTTAACCCCTGGATTAATAAGCGTGAAATATCCATTTGCTTCCTCGTCCGGCGTAGGCCCTTTGAGCAGTTCCCACAACGCAAACTGGGCAATTTGGGGGGTTTTGACTACTTTTCTTTCCACGGCGAATGTTTTATTGCAATCCGTTGCCCCAGGATCGGCAATTCGGTTTCCAAAATATACTTTAACTACGGTGGTCTCCAGATTAAATTTGACGGGAATTTCCAATGACCGCTCATGTTCAGGCAGACCCGAAGGATTGGCGTTTTTTAGGATTAAAACCGCTTCCGCCGCCGTGGGATATTCAAAAGTTATTTCTTCACTAAACGGCACAAAATTTTCGGTCATCCAGTCTCCATCGGCTTGCACGAAACCGAGCGCTAGTTCTCGATCATCCGCCCCAATAATCTCGTAAGTAAAAGAGGCCTCGAAATACCAATTACCGCGCGCTTCCCCCTCTAATTTCAACGGCTTATCCGGAGCAATTATAGCATTGGCTGGCGGTGAAAAAACCCTGATTAAATCTCCGATTTGTTCGGTTGAACCCGCTGACATAGGCGATAGTGAAACATCGCTATTAAAAAAATCTAATCCATTTTTTATAATGAACATGAAACCTGCGATCAGGACGATCACCAAAATAACAAAGAAAATAATACCCCATTTAGTCATGATCACAAAATAATATTACACAATATAACAATAAAAAAAGGGAAAGTACAAGTTTTTTTGAAATTTACGGTATGTTTATATTATACTAGACAGATATCATGATAAAGAAACTTTTACTGATTATACTCGTGCTGGGTTGCTTGGGCTTAGCCGGGTTACTGGTTTATCAGGCAGATCTCACTGGCAAAGTTTTCCTCGGCGGCGAACCATCACCTGCGCCGGCCAAAGATCTACATCTCGAATTTGTAGCGGAAGTGTATGAAAGCATCAAGCAAAATTATTGGGATAAAATTTCCGACGCGGATTTGGCTATCTTTTTCAAGCTCGCAGTAGAAAAGTTAATTGGCAGCTCCGCGCCGGTTGACCCGAAAAATAAGGATGAGGTGGTAACTTTAACTAATCAAATCATTAAGGATTTTGACTCAGACAAAAAAACTGAATTTGTCACCCAAATGTCGGATCTGGTGCTTGTCAACTTAAAGCCTTTTGGCCGCAGCCGCCTGTACACCGTCAAACAAGAGAAAGAATTGAAAAACTCGGTTCAGAATCGAGACACTCTCACGGATCTTTATGCCGTTCTGGATGTCTCCAAAGCAGCCACCACTAAAGAGATTAGAATATCATACCAAAAAAAAGTTGAAGAACTGGAGAATGATGAATCATCAAAAGCGAAGGAGAAATTAGCCCAGGTTAATCGGGCTTTTGAAACGCTGGCGCAGCCGGAAAGGAAGGAAGTATATGATAAAACCGGGATTGAGCCTACCGTCATTTACCGTTTACTCACGCCCAATATTTTTTACATAAAACTTAGTAAATTCTCACCGCAATCGTTTGAAGAATTAGAAAAAGCCGCTAATTCAATTGATCCCAAGAAAAAAGGCGGTCCGATAGCTTTAATCTTCGATCTTCGCGGAAATATCGGCGGCGCCATAGATATACTGCAATATTTTCTTGGACCTTTTATTGGCCCAAACCGCTACGCGTACGATTTTTTCCACCAGGAAAATACCGAGCCATTTAAAACCAAAATTGGCTGGTTTGACGGACTAGTTAGGTATAAGAAAGTAATCATATTGATCGACGAAAAAAGCCAGTCATCGGCCGAGGTAATGGCTGCGGCGATGAAGAAATATAACGTAGGGGTTTTGATCGGCGTGCCGACTAAGGGTTGGGGTACGGTAGAAAAAGTTTTCCCCATAGAAAATCAGATTGATTCAAAACAAAAGTTTTCAATGCTTTTAGTCCACAGCCTTACTTTGCGAGATGATGGCCAACCGATCGAGGGCCGCGGCGTCGATCCTACTATTAACCTCAATGACAAAGATTGGCCTCAACAACTTATGGCCTATTTTAATTATCCAGAATTAGTGAGCGTAGTTAGAGAATTAATAAAATAGCAACTTAAACGTCAAAAAAGTTGCCGACTATTACTGTCTAAACAATAACGTTATGTGATGATTTCTGACTGAAAATATACCAATAGAATATTTCCAAAATTCCGACTGTATTAATAACCAATAAAATAATGAACCAGTTTTTCTGTCCCATCCGGGCCGCCCTCCATAAAGCCAAGCCCTTCCAAATCAAGCTCCATATCACAAGTAAAACAAAAACCGTCCAGATTGTCGGTGAAAAATCGTATGTCATAATAATATAAATTTATCTATTTAGATTTTCGGTAGAATAGCCAACTTTTCCAAAACAGGTACGCGGCCGCGAGAACAAACAGATAGCTCACTTCCATTGGTATAGATACGCCCCCGATAGATGCCTCTAGACCATACGTAATTCTCGCAAAATGCCCGAGCCCGATAGCGAAGAAAACAATTGTTATCAGTGAGAGAAATTTTTTCTGATTCATATCGCACCCCCTTTAGCTTAATGATACAAGAAGCGTATTACCAATATCAAGAAAGATATGAACTATTTGTTAGCTATGGCAGATCCTAAATAGATCCTTCTCCACCAGTATCTGCCCTGTTTGAAACCAAATACTGCGCCAAGGATAATTAACACGGCTGTAAAAAATTTGTGTATTAAAAACCAGGTAGACCAAGAAAGTCCGAGGCCGAAAAGATCATAGTTATTAAGCAAAAGTTGAATATACGCGATTTCTACTGTGGAATGGATAACCGACTGAAAAACTAATCCCAAGGCGATAAACGCCAGAATATATATGATTTTTTTCATGGGAGATTAATAAACAACTCTAAATTCAAGATAAGCCTTCGGCTTCATTGGACTGAGCTTCGCGGTGATTGGCCGAGACGGCCACGCGGGCTGGTTCGAGGGGCACTATTACTAACATAATCAGGTAAATAATAAGTAAAGGTATGATCGCCGTGAGAATTGCTAAGAGGAGTAGAACCACTCTAACCAAAACCGGGTCAACATTAAAAAACTTTCCCAGCCCACCAGCGATACCGCCAATTACCCGGTCCGAGCGCGACCGATATAGTTTTTTGATTTTGCTGCTCATGTAGTCTCAAAATAGTACCTAAGGGATATGATAAAACAATTAAACGGTGGCTGCAAGTGTCGATAAAAAAGAATAATTTGTTAACTTTGGATATTTTTTCGAGCCTTGAAAAATTTATAAGAAATCCAAACGGAAATCAAAGCCACTAAAATTCCCCCCAGAATATCCGAAGGATAATGAACACCGATATAAACTCTGGCCAAACTTAAAATTAAAGCCACAATGATCAAAACCGTGCCAATCTTTTTATTATAAACATACCCAGCGAAAGCAATAGCAAACATGAAAGCGGCGTGACCGGAAGGAAAAGATGCATTAGCTTGTGGTATTTCAAAAAATAAGTTACCACCACTTAAAAATTGAATATCGTCTAAAGCTATGAATGGTCGAGCGCGATAATAAAAGAATCTTATGGCCTCGGTAAAAAACCCGCGAGAGATGATGGCCGCTAACAGAGCTAGCCAGAAAAGACGACTATTCTTAAAAATAAAAAAAAATAATATTAAAGAAAAAACCGAAATGGATGCGGCCGTGGCCCAGATAAAAAAAGTATCCCAAAATTGAGATTTCAGAGCCAGGTTATTAATAACATAAAAAATGTTTAGGTCGATGGCCATTAATTTTTGGTTTATTTTGGCATAGGATTGATCGGTTTAATACTTTCTATTTTAGATCTTAGCTGTGTTTCAATATACTGACGGCTCGCCTTTATTTCCTGATTAATCTCCACCTCTACCTGGCCGTCGCCTTCGACTTCAATGTTGAAATTTTTGGCCGCCTCAAGTAAGAGTTTGGCTTCTTGGGCAAGGCGATGAGCCTGTTGGAATAACACGAAGGCCTCTCCCCAAACCTTGGCTTCAAGACGGGTATTTCCTTCTACAATTATATTCTCGGCTATTTTTAATCTTGCTTCGGCTTTAGTTACCGCCTCGGCCGATAGACGTTTTTTCTGTCTTTCAATAAACGTTCGAACTTCCTGAATTTTTCGGCGCGCGGTTACGCGAACATTCTCGGCGGCACGGCGAAATTGATTACTAGCCTTTTCGTCGTTTTTAACCTTTATCTCAACCTGGGCGCTGCCTCTTCCCTCGCCTATTACCGGCATTGCGTTACTGACGATATTGGTTTCTGTGCTAGCTCGCAGCGCCGATTCTGCTTTGATCCGGCTTTGGGCAATATTATCCGAATGATTTTTTACAGTGACCACGATCGGATGGATCCACTCATCAATATTCTTCTGATTGCCTAGTGAGATAAGTATGGATTGGTGGGCTTTCAAGGCTGTTTCGAAATTAGAGCTAATTTTTGCGGCCAAATCAATATTTCCTTTAGCTTCCAGGTCAGTTACGATTTTTTTAACTTTATTGGCTCGATTGGCAAAGTTTAGTTCGATTTCGGTTTTCGTGGCTTCATTTAATCTCCCCTGAACCGCTAATTTTTCCGCTTCTTCCAGTCTTTTCTGGGCGAGGGCAGATTGTATTTTTGCCTTAGACTCGGCATTCAAAGCCAGGGCGGTTTTGATGTTTTCATTCAGGCTCACTTTCACTGGAAATAGAATATCACCCGGTAATGACTGTTCCGCCGCAAAGGATACTCCTCCCCCCACAAGTAAAGCTATAATCAATGATGCTGGCATAAGTCGGAAAAATCGGCCGCGCGGAACTGGGCTCAATTTATGGGTTCTTACAGAGTGGTCAGCCATAAATTTAAGCAGCCCACCCCGCGAATGGTTTTTTTCTGAATCGGTCAGTTTGATTTGCTTCAAAATTTTTATTAAGTCCTCAAATTTAGCCATATCTATTATTCGCCATTCATTAAACTTTTTAATTTTTCCAAACCGCGGTGGATTTTAACCGAAACATTATTTTCGCTTTCGCCCAGGATTTGAGCAATGTCTTTGACTGACAAATCATTAATGTACCTCATAATTATAATCTCGCGATAGCCCGGTTCCAATTTATTTATCAATCTAATCGCATTTTGAGCTTCAGCTAAATCGATAATATCACCGGCATCATCGCCGACGGGATCAAAACCGTCTTTTTCTCGCATCAGATCAAGTGAAACCGTTTTATTTTTCCGGTATTCATCGATAATCAAATTACTAGCGGTACGGTAAAGAAAAGCTTTGAGGTTATTAATGGCATGGCCTTCCGCCAAATATTTCCAGGTTTTGATAAATGTCTCCTGCATGATGTCCCTGGCCTTTTCCCGGTCGGAAATCCGCAAATAGCAATATCTGAAAATTCCATCCGCCAGCTTTTCATAGGCCTTTAAAAATTGTTGGTTTATGTCCCCATTATCCATATTGAAGACGAAATATATGGGTAATTCTTACATAAAATCAGGGATTTGGCCATACAGGGTTTACAGGGTACAGGGTTTACAGGGGCGCCCTGTACAGTCTGTACAGGGCGCCCCGTACAGTCTGTACAGGGCGCCCCTGTAGTAGCTAGAAAGTGTGTTCTAATATTAAACCCTCCCGGGATAAATCATTTATCAAGAAGTTTGATAAGAAATTCGAAATTAGCTATTCGATTGAGATTTTGGGTAAAGATTAAACCGCCCAGGATTACCAAAATTACTCCAAAAATTGTGTTCAAAATGATTAATGAGTTCTGGTAGCGATTGATAAACACGGTAGCTTGTGAGACAAAAAGGCCCACCATCAAGAAGGGCACCCCCAAGCCGAGCGAATACGTAAACAAAAGTCCAAATGCCGATCCGGGTTGCGTCGCCGCCAGGGTTAAAATACCGCCCAAGGCCGCGCCCACACAGGGTGTCCAGCCAGTGGCAAAAGCGGCACCAAAGATAAACGAAGTAAGTAATTTTGAATTAAACTTCCGCGCGAAGTTCCACTTATGTTCCCTTTCCAAGTACGAAATCCGCACAATACCCATTAAATACAAACCGAAAAAAATGATGATCGCCCCACCCACACGCGACATCCAGATCAGAGTATCATAAGCCAGACCGAGGCGGCTCAAAACACTATTAAGCAGCGCACCCAGGAGAGAAAAAACCACCGAGAATCCTAACACAAAAAAGACCGCGCTGAGCAAAACCTGTTGTCTAGTTGGTCCCTGTTTGCCAATAGTACTACCGGCTAGATAAACCAGTAGGCCTGGTACTAAGGGCAAAATACAGGGTGACAAAAAAGAAATTAAACCAGCTAGAAATGCAACATAATAGGTAATCTCAATCATTTGGCGTAAATAGCGATTTCAGAAAGATATTTATTCTTATCCCATTCCTCCAGAGTCTTTAAAATTTTGGTTCCGTTTTTTACAAAAACTTTAGTATGCTGATAAGTGATTCCATACTTGCGTGCCAGGTTTTTCTCATTTTCGTCGGTTTCACTATCATTGTAGTTAATTCTAAAACCAACGACAGCATCCGACTTTAGCTCATTAAAAGCGCTTTGCAACAAAGGAAACTCTTGACGACAAATCGGGCACCAATTTGCGTAAAAATACAATACCACCAATTTGTCAGAAGCTACTGCGACATCAAAGTCAGCTTGATTGAAATTAATTAGCGGACTATTCTGGCCAGCCAAAACCTCACCGCCGAATTTTAAGGATGAAGTTCTATTCGTCTGACCGGGAGATGCTTCCAGGATCGGCGATAGATTCATTTGCTCAATTTTTTCCGAAACAATTCTTTCCCTTTCTTTCCGGTCGTAATACCAATACGCTCCACCTACCACCACCAAAACCAGAACAATAAAAACGATGATTTTGTTCATTGTCTGTTTTTAATTCAACATATTTATATATCCATCATAAACTTCATCTCAAAATAATCAAGTTATGTTAGAATGAATTATGTCAAAAAAATGGCTGATTATTTTGGGTATTATCGGGCTGATAGCGGTTGGCGTTATTATTTTGAATCTGTTTATGATCGGAGCGATGAAAGTAAGAGAGCGCTTGATGGGAAAAGTAGAAACCAATAGCTTCCACACCGATTTTTATCAGTTCCATCCCGTTTATCGATTTTCGGCGGAATTACCGGCCGGTTGGCAAGCGGAATTCATACCGGAAATAACCGCCATCAATCTATACGACCCTGGCGCTGGAGGTGCCACCAATTTAGAAAAATCGCGAATATTTATACGCTATTTTGAGGCCAATGATTTCTTAACTCTTGCCACGGTAAACATTATTTCCCACCAAGCTGACACAATTAATGACCACCCTGTCGTAAGATATGAGATCGAGAAAAAACCTAATGTGCCCACTTTCCCCTACCAACCCTATTGGCGCAATTCCAGACACAAATTGGTTGATGTGAGATTTAGCCAGAATAATCCGACTACCTTCTTTGTCTTTGCCTATAATCCAGTATTAAGTGAGAATAATTTTCTGGATTTCATCAGAAATATTAAATTTCACAACGACCCGGAATCCTTTCAGCCTCCATTACCAGATCAAAATATAATCAGGCGTGTCACCAAAAAGCCCTTTGGTCTTTATGTCGCGCCCGAGAACTCTCCGGTTGATCCCGAAAGGTTTACTGGTTACCACAGCGGCACGGATTTTGAAACTTTTCCTGAAGAAGCTGATGTGGGCGTTCCTGTCTATACAATCTGCGGCGGCCCTTTGCGTTCACGTCGCACGATACAGGGTTACGGTGGCGTTATTACCCAAGAATGTATTTTAAATGATCAGCTGATCACCGTGATTTATGGTCATATTAGTATTAGTAATACTACTTTCAACGGAGCCACGGCTGATACGGAAATTGCCATCTATCTGGGCCCGGGAACTTTCATCGGCATTCTCGGTCGTGGCTACAGTCCGGAAACTAATGGTGAAAGAAAACATCTTCATCTGGGCATAAAAAAAGGCATAACCACAGATATCCGCGGTTATGTTCAGAACCAGACAGAACTGGATTCTTGGGTTAATCCTATGACCATAGTGTCAAAATGACTGCCATGACTAAAAGTGTAACCAGTTGATAGCTGACATTAATCGCGTAAAGACTCTTCGGCCTCCAAATGTTCCTTGCTCCAACCCATCGCCGCCAGCCATTTCTTGGCAAATAGCAGTGGCGAATACCAAATCGACCCGATGATCATACTAGCCACGGCGGCCGCCAAGACGGCCCAATAGTTGATTGTAATCATACTTTAATTATACCTCATTATTTTCCCTCCTCCAAGCGAAATCTTATCCTTGACACACTATGGTTTATATTATAATATCTAATTCCGATCTTTGAAAAGTCATCACAAACCAACACTGCGAGGTCCCCATGGCAGCTTTCACCGCGATCGCGTTTCTGCTTTCGATATTGGCATTAACAGGCGTCATTGTTTATGCCAGTCTTATTTACGTCAAACCTGACGAGTACTTAATGGTTAACTGGAAATTTCCGCTCTCTCCCCGCCCACCGGTGGATCAATATATGGCCCTTGGGCTTGAACAGGGCTGGCGGGCCAGAATCTACTTAAATGGGTACAACTGGATTTTAATGGCCCGGGCTGTCTGTGACTTTGACCGCCGTTCTTTGATTCTCATTGAAGGAGGTCAGTTCGCCACTGTCGAGGCTTTGTTCGGTGTGCCACTTTCTCCAGGCG
>CAYIXQ010000009.1:0-2185 GCA_964367475.1 uncultured Candidatus Saccharibacteria bacterium
TCGGCTGTTCGAGGGATGATAGTCGGATCGGCTAGCATCGCTTCTGCGTCCGGTCGCCGGCACAGAGGCAAAAGAATCCAGAGCTTACTATTAGGTAACTCCGGATCACCTGGTCGGAGTGGCTCTAATAAGTTCTTATCCTTCTGCTTGACCGGTTTTTTAGCCTTATCATCCTTCTTCGCCAAAAGGGGAAGACAAACAATAATGCGTTCGGTCACCCGGTGACGGAAGAGAAGAAAGTCGGTCGGTCCAGCTAAGAAGATTGGTAGCAGGCGTGCCTTGGCCTTAAGATCTCCCGTGGCCTGAATAAGATTGCTCTTCGTTGAATCTACATCGATCAAAATTTTGACAGATTGATCAAATTTTTCTTTAGCACTTTCCGGGGTTAATAACACCGGAAATTGGACGTCGCCTGTGAGTTTGCCGGGATTTTTTTCAGCGGTCTGTCTTAACTTATACTGTGACAGTAAGGTCTCGGCCGCCTGGTTCCGTGCGCAATTGGCTAGGCGTGAGTTGATTTCGATACCATTCAGCTTGGCTCGACTATACAACCAGTTAGCTAAATAGTGCGCTCCGGTGGTAGACATCCGTTGTTTTCCTTCTTTGTCAAGTACTGGCACACCGTCCTTCTGGATCGGGAAAGAAAAGGGTAGTTCGGCCCAATGGGCGATGCTCCAGTCGATCAGCTGACAATAGGCCACCGTAAAAGTTTCCAGCGATTGCCGCATGATACTTTCTTTTCGATGAGACAGACCAGTGAGAGTTTTTGGGGTTTTGGCTACCTTGGAATTGTGATTTCGCCGGTTTTTTCCTTGACCATCACTGTTTTTATCACCTACGACCTTAAATCCGATTGTAAGGAACAAGATGTTCTCCTTTTTGTTCAAGAAATGAACATTGTATATATTAAACTATCATTGTTTATATGTCAACGCCTGCCGGTAAACCACAGATCATTTGGCGCTTTATTTAAAAACGAATCAATAATTTGTTGGAGATTTTGCTTTGAGCGTAACCAGGGCTGGGGTTTGTTTGCGATTTTCGAAAATGATCGCCGAAACCTGCGCAAAACGGATTGTTTTAAATTGCCATGTTTATCTTGCAAATCTCTACGCTGACGATGAAGAAAGGTCATAACAATATGGTCGATAATCGGACGAAAGGGTTCAATCAGATCAAAAAGTAAGGGGTAGTAAGTATTGTGACGATGATGTAGCAAGGAAACCGAGAGATTAATCCCAAATCTTATTGCCTGGCCCGCAACGATACCGAAAAGCATGGCGTATCCATAATTAAGCAGTTGATTTACGGGATCGCTTGGATGGTGTTTGGTTCTTTTGTGAAAAAAATATTTTTGCTCTAGGAGAGCTGAAAATGATCGCCAATAATTACTCGCCGCTCTCGCCTCGATAAGAAATAATATTTTTCTTCTCTTATCGTCTTTAACATTCTCATCTTTACCCGACAAATAAGTATAAACCTTGTTTAATTCAGCCAAATAGCTGTCGGGGTTAATTTCAAGTTTATCCCGAATATTCTTGGTTTTACGTAAAGATCTGGCATGGTAACTAATTACCGAATGTTGCCTCCGGATTTTATCTTTAATTAGACGCGTGATAAAGTGCAGATTTTCTTTCCCCAATTTTAATAACGTCGGGACAAAAGTTTTGGTACTAAATACTAAGGTGGGCCGATTTCGGTGGTCCAGGAGAATTATCGGAATACTTCGTCGAGCACAAGTTAAAAGAAAATCGCTCGACAGGGCAATACCGCCGCCTCGTATCACTACATGAGCAGTTTCTTTTATAGTCTGTTGCTCCTCAATATCTTTTTTTGAATTTCTAAGAATAAAATTATCCTGGGAGAGACTAATGAAATAACCATATCCTTCAATAATTAAAGGTTTCTTCATAACCACTGTCTTAGCAGAAAATTAAATAATAAAAAAGCCAATCTCTGAATGATTGGCCGTAGAAGGTACTGTCAGTCCCAATAAGTCATCCCACCCCACCCTTTCCTAGGTATTGGGAGTTATTACTGCCCTGATCCTTTTTGATCTAGTTCGTTCATCCCACCCCACCCTTTCCTAGGTATTGGGAGTACATTCAGCTCCGAGAGAATTGGCAACAAAAGTTCATCCCACCCCACCCTTTCCTAGGTATTGGGAGTAAGGGTGTTTTTCCTT
>CAYIXQ010000009.1:2285-24345 GCA_964367475.1 uncultured Candidatus Saccharibacteria bacterium
CGGAAGTTTTGTTTTTTCCGGTATAGTTTTTATAGTTTCTTCGTCGCTGTTACTTATAAGATTTTGGACTCTGCCCGTCATTAGAGATAAACGTTTTTCAGAATCATCAAACGAACTTTGCGTATCGGTCAAATGTTTACCCAACCGGCGAAAACTGTCGCTTAATTTAACAGCGTCAGTAGCAATTCTTTCTAGGCGTCTCATAATTTCCTTAGTCTGTTTGGTTAGTTGGACGTCTTTAGTCCACTGGATAATGGCTGAAACGCACAGACCGAAAGTATTGGGCGAACATAAAAATATTTTTTTACTCCTGGCATAAAATGGAATATCGATCTCTTTGATATTATTAATTATTTCGTAGTAAACCGTCTCCGCCGGCACATACATGAGGGCAAAATCGGTGGTGCCTTCTGACGGCAAAATATATTTGGCCGCGATTTCGTCGATTTTTTTCTTCACATCAGAAAAAAAAGTTTTTTTATGGAGATCGCGCTGAATATTGTTTTCGGCATTAATCATCTTCTCGAAATTTTCCCAGTTAAATTTGGAATCAATCGATAAGAGTAGTGCGTTGGGTAATTTTAAGACACAATCCACCGCCTCGCCCGAGCTGAAATAGTGTTGTAGAATATAGCTGTCTCTCGAAAAATATTGGGAGAGACAGGCCTCTAGCGATGCCTCGCCCCAAATCCCACGTAGTTTGGGGGATTTAAAAATATCCTGAAAAGAAGCCACGCTTTTAACCGACTCACTAACCTGTTTTACCTCCTCGCGAAGTTGAGTCAGACCAGCGGTGAAGCCCTCGACTTGTTTATGTACATTTTGTTGTGACCGCTCAACCGACTGCCGGCTATTTTCCAATTGATCAGAAACTAATTTAACCGTTTCTCGCAGAGCAGAATTGACGGAGGTATTCACGGCATCCAGGCGGGAATTAAGAATTTGCAAATGAGCATCGGTTGAATTGTTACCCTTCCGAGCGAATTTAAAAACCAAAAAAGCCAGCAGAGCACCGGCGCCGAGGCCAATAATTAGGAGAGTGACGGAAGCTGTCATTGAAAGTTGGTACTATTATTTTGCCACGATCGTGGTAAAATGATAGTAACTTTAGGCAAGGACCGGTTTCTTTTTTGAGATTCCCGAGCCATTACCATTAACATGTCTATCGGCAACCTTGTTGGCCGCATAGGAGTCAGGTTTAATACGAGCCGTAAATCCGCTACCGGTGATCATGCCCACAATTTCCTGAATCATATTTTTAGTCGGTCCGTTCTGACCAATGTCAAGATGAATCTCAAAATCGTAAAGATGTTCCTGAAGCTGGGCTCGCAATTCGCCAATGACTCTCTGGGCCAAATCCAAAGAGAAAGAAGCTTCTTTAAGAATTCGGTCGTGTCGGTCAAAGGCCTTAATCCCGCGCATTCTTTTCCAAAAATAGCGGCCATGTTTGCCTACCCGATGAACCACCACCACGCTCACAAACTCAGCGGAACCATTTGCCTGTTCCGAATCAGTCCCGACTACAACAGTATATTTACTGGCTTCATCCTCACTGATAAATTCGATAACATCAGCCACCACTTCCAAAAAAACCCGCTGACCGCGAGATGGACTGATAAAGTATTCTACCTGTTGAAAATGTCCATTACCGTTTCCGTTTCCGTTATTACCTTCCATATACAATTAATTTAAACTCTTTTTCCGTTAAAGATCAAGTTTGAAATTGACAAATGCTGAAAAAACATCATAATTAACTCGACTTATTTAGATTATACTCTCATACCGGAAAAGTCCCTTGAACTTTCAAAAATTCTAAAAAAACAGGAGATATGTATGCCAATACTGTCATTCCGGGCGCTGAAGATTATTTTGAGTGAAACTCTGAACCATTTTGCCTCCTTGGCTGAAAGCACAGATCTGGAAACCAGAAAAAAGTGTTTTATCACAGAAATACTCAGAGAAAATGCGGCGTTTGCGGTGATAGAACTGACATCCACTGATTCACGCAGTCCAGTAGTTCTATGCTATCAAGCTGAAAAGAGAAAGTTTATTCTTGTAGCCAGCCGGGAACTTGGCGTCAATACCTATAATTGGCTGAATGATATTCGCGACCAGTCAATAAAAAACATCTCCTTTGAAGTTAGATTGCCAAATGACGTTGAAAGTTGTGTTTTCAGTATGCGCGATCTTTTCGGCGCCAAGCCCAAAGCCCACAGGTAACGACTGGGCTTTTTAATTGCGCGCGAATTTTTTCAACGAAATCAAAAAGGATACGGATATTATATAAGTTATTATAAGTATTGACGCATGGATAACGCCAGATATAAATGATTTTGAGACAAGATAGCCCCCTTGGACCAGAAGAGCCCCGAAAAACGCCGATGAGTAGACAGAAAGAAATCCGATGAATGGATGAGTGCCAATTAATCTGTTTACGGCCCTAAACTGGAAAATAATTAGCGCGGAAAAACCAATTAGTGAAGCTCGATACGGATTCACTGTTGGATAAACCAGTACCAAGATAGAGTCAAGCAAGAATTGAACGGCAATTAGGAAAACGACTGTTTTTATATGTCTCATTGAAATTAAATCAGGGATCGAGCCAGGAGCCCGATAAGAATGATACCAATAAAGTTAAAAGAAAAAGAAAGAATCATAAATGGCACCGTTTTCATTTTAGAAAAACCCAATAGGCTAATGCCTAACTCATCCGGCAGGGGTGAGGCAATGATTAGTCCGCCAGTTAGAAAGGTCAACCAACGGAAAATTTTTAATTTAAAAATAGCTTTTAATCTTTTCCCGCTGGTTTCATGCTTAATTAAGACCATCAGGTGTTCCGCGAAGCGATCCCGCACAAAATGAAAAATCACAATATCACCTATCACCGCTCCCATCGCTCCCAGCAATGCTGTCCAAAAAACTGAATTGACTTGGGCAATCGCCCCCAGAGTGACAATTGCTGGCGCCGTGGTAAAAATTGAAGTGAAAAAAATACCGGCCACGAAACTGCCGATCAGTTCTAATTCCCTGGTGGCGGACAGGAAAATTGGGATGACTTCCGTGCGGGCCAGACTGATAGCAAGAGCAACGCTTATGATTATGATAACCAGATCTTTGATGACAAATTTTTCGCTGGCGGTCATACCGCTATTATGCCTTTACTGTTTTTCCTTAGCAATCCTCTCAAACGCGGAAGTTTCTATTGGCGGACCCGAGGGAATTCAAATCCCTGACCTCGTCAACTTGCTCACCCAAACTTTCCTGTGGACCAGGGGGGACTTGAACCCCCGACCCCTACAATGCGAATGTAGTGCTCTGCCTCTGAGCTACTGGCCCAGAGGAAAGTTTGGGTAGATAAACGAATGACGCGCTCTTCCGGGAAAATCCTTAACGTCCTCGCAGGAGCTCGGACTAGATTTCCCTTTGAAAGCCACGCAGGTGGCTTTCAAACCAGCTGAGCTACGGGCTCATTTATTTTACACTAATTACTTTAGTGGTCTTTGGGGATTTTTACACGACCAGCTTTTTCCATTTTTAGAGTTGTTTAATCTTGTATTTTTCCCTGTTTGATTTTTCCCGAACCACGCGGTCCAATAATCAAGACTCACCTTGCTATATTAATTTGTTAATAGCTTGTTTCCCAGATTAGGTCTAGGATAAATGTCTTCCGGATAAATTGCAATGAGTTTAATATTATTTCTTCTACAAATATTTTTCTTTCTTCTAGTGTCGCGATCATATCGCGGACTATCTTTCGTTAAACCAAAATACTCGACAAGGACTTTACCATTTTTGATCGCCCAATCAGCTTTATGATTAGTTTTTGGATAGGAAACGCCTTTTTCATGCGTAATTCTGTGTTCGGTCAACCAATTGTCAATAATAGCCTCGGAAATTGAGTCACAAATATGGCCATCGGCAGCTTTGGCCATGGAGCGTTTATACATTCTGTTATCATGGGAACGATTTGGAACTAGACCACTTGCTTCAATTGCTTTATTCCACGATCCAAAAGTATTCGTACAAACACCTAAAATATCTTTCATTTCTCGCTTGGCCGGTACCCTACCAAGTTTTTTGAAAGATAATTTAATGATTTTGAGGAGTTCTTCTTCAGTGTATTTTTTCCTATCCTTTCTCAATAAAGAATAGCATTTTGGAGAGCAAAGTTTTTTCTTTTTCCAGTTCGTAAAGAATCTCAATTTACATTGCTGACATACGTTGTATCTATCTTCTTCAGAAATTAGTCTTTTCGGAAATTTTTTATTATTTACCGTTGCTCCACAAGATTGGGAACAATAATTATGAGGGGAAATATTGTTCTTGGCTCTGTAAAATTTTTTAGAACATAAAACATTTTCGCACTTAAATATCTTACCGGTTTTCCTTATATCAAACCCACAATTTTTGGAGCAATAGTTATTGTTATTTATTTTAATGTTATATTTAACCCATCGCAACTCACGATAAAACGGCAATTTACAATTGTGGCACCGGATTTTTATTGCACCTGGCGATAGATTCATTTATTGTAGACTTATAACTCTCTATAGATTTATATTACAATAGGAGATAGCCTAAGTACATAAGCAACCTGTGGATAAAATATGCTCGATATCAGAAAACAATTTGGTAAAAAGGTCAGAGAAATTCGAATAAAAAAGGGCCTTTCTCAGGGTGATATAGGAAGAAGACTAAAGCTACATCGCACGTATATCAGTGGTATTGAGCGTGGGGTTAGAAACCCTTCGTTAAAAGTTGTTCAAAAAATAGCTAAATCTCTTAACGTAAGAGCAAAGTATCTAGTTGACTTTTAGCTACATTTGTTGTCTGGTCAGGCGGCCGGGATGTGCGCCCGGGCTTCAGAGTCCCGAACCCTGCGTGCTACTGCTACACTACAGCCTGAATTCATAATATATTCAGTTCTATTTAACATAATGTTTCTCCTTAATCTTTTCAATCTCTTTTTCTTCCAGCTCGCCGACTTTTTCTTTGCCCGCCGCGGCTAAGGATTGCAATTCGTTTTCCGTCATTTGGCTTAATTCACTGGCACGCTGTTCTAAAAATTCCTGGCTGTTTTTGGCTGGGTCGTCTAATACCTCGTTCATCAAACCATTGATAATCATACCAACTTTCGGCCCAGGATTAATATTAAGCAATTTCATTAAGTCATTGCCATTAATTTTTAGCATTTTCGGTGAAATCGGATCGCGGGCTACCTTATCAATCATAAATTTTAAATGGCGCAATTTATATGGGATGGCCTTGGGCACACCGGAACCAATGCGATCGGCCTCACGAACTTTCAACAGGTCTTCCACATTTTCTTTGCCAATATTTGCCACCAGTCGGCGCACTGACGACTCCGTAACCTCTCCGGGATTGTAATAGAAGAGATGAAAACGGACGAGTTTCATCACCTTCTCGCTTAGGTCTCTGGGAAATTTAAGATGGTCCATGATTTGGGCAGTCAGGCGCGCACCAACCACTTCATGGCCATAGAAAGTCGAGTTCATGCCCTCACCCCGTTTTGAGCGTGGCTTGCCGACATCGTGCAAAAGTGACGCCAGTCTGACTGCGAAAGAATAATTCTTATCACAGGCATACTGCAACGCTCTAAGATTGTGTTCCCACACCGTATAAATATGATGAAGATTCTGGCCAACTCCATGGCCTTCCAACAACTCCGGAACTATGTAATTGATTAGCTCGGTCTCACGCAGCAGCTCTATGCCCTTCATACCATTGTCGGAATTAATAAGCTTACTGAATTCATCTCGGATTCTTTCTTTAGAAATAATCTGCAATAACGAGTTATGCTTTTTTATCGCCGCCAGGGTAGTCGCTTCAATTTCAAATCCCAGGGTGGCCGCCAGGCGCACTGCGCGCAACAGGCGCAGAGCATCCTCGTTAAATCTTTTTTCTGGATTCCCGACTGCTTTTATTATTTTTCTTTTTATATTTTCCTGGCCGTTAAACAGGTCGGTTATTTTGCCCTCTTTATCTACGGCCAAGGCGTTAATAGTAAAATCTCTCCGGCCCAGATCTTTCTCTAGTGTCGTGGCAAATTTAATTTCATCGGGATGACGCTTGTCCGTATATTTAGATTCAATTCTATAGGTTGTGACCTCAACTACTTGTGTGGTCTCTTTTGGTTCGGCGTCAGATGACCCATCTTCTTTAATTTTTACACCTACGGTGCCAAACTGATTTTCGTAAAAAGAATCGGGAAATATTTTTTGGATCTCCTCCGGTTTAGCTTTAGTAGTTACATCCCAATCCTTCGGTGTTTTTTCCATTAGTAAATCCCTGACGCAGCCGCCAACGATATATGCTTCAAAACCGGCTTTTTTTAATTTCTCTAGGATTTTGATTATTTCCTTTGGGATTTTCATATGTTGTTTGCGCCCTCGCCAGGAGTCGGACCTGGATTGGCAGATTAGGAATCCGCAGTTCTGTCCATTGAACTACGAGGGCTAATTACATTTATCATTGTCATTCTAGCATTTTTATGTCATTTTTCAATTAATCAGTAACTTTTTTATTAATGAGAAAAGTCCATTTTATTGGCATTTGCGGGGCGGGCATGAGCGCGGTAGCGAAATTAATGCGGGATTTAGGTTGGCAAGTGACCGGATCTGACGAAAATTTTTATCCTCCCGTTTCCACCTACCTGGAGCAAAATAAAATTAAGTTTTTTAAAGGCTACAAAAAAAAGAA
This sequence comes from uncultured Candidatus Saccharibacteria bacterium, assembly GCA_964367475.1. Lineage (GTDB taxonomy): Bacteria > Patescibacteriota > Minisyncoccia > 2-02-FULL-40-12 > IGHO2-01-FULL-4-A > CAYIXQ01. The sequence continues at coordinate 9,006 of CAYIXQ010000009.1, forward strand.
CATTCCGGTTGGCACTGATACCATTGTTATCGGAAAACATGCCCATTTAATTCCCGCAGAAAATGAAGAAGTAAGAGCCGCGTTTGCAACCGGTGTATCCATAAAATCTTTTGCCGAAGTACTGGGCGAAATTACCAAAAATCGAGAAAACATTGTAGTCGCGGGTAATTATGGCAAATCAACTTGCGCCGCGCTCATAGCTTGGTGCCTGGAAAACTCTGGAAAAGATGCCGGATATTTTATCGGCGCGATTCCGGAAACACCCTCGGCCAGTTCGCGTATTGGCACCGGGACGCACTTTATTTTAGAAGGTGATGAATATCCGAGTGCAAATTGGGATGCCGATTCTAAATTTCTCCATTATCGCCCGGCCCATCTCCTTTTAACTTCTCTCGCCCATGATCATCTTAATATTTTTAAAACAGCCGATGATTATCGCAAACCGTTTATTAAGTTAGCGGGCATGATTCCCGACGGTGGTCTGATTATGGCTTGCGCTGATGGCAAGGGTATGAGCGAGACGCTCGGTAAACTGGGAAGAGAAATTGAGTTGTACAGTTTAATAAAGGCCGCTCCCTGGCAGGCTAAAAATATCAAATATGACGAAATAACTTTCTTCGATATAGTTAAGAATGGGGATTTCGTTGCCCAGCTAAGCACTGGCCTACTCGGTAAACACAATATCGAAAATATTTTAGGCGTTAGCGCTCTGCTATTATCTCTCAATCTTATATCCACCGGCGATCTTACCTCCACGATAGCGAAATTTAAACCGTTGCAGCGACGACTGGATAAAAAATCGGATAAAACCATCATTCCTATCTACGAAGGTTTTGGATCATCATATGACAAAGCCAAATCAGCTTTGGCGGCTATGAAGTTGCATTTTCCTGATCGTAAATTAATTGTTATTTTTGAACCGCACACTTTTAGTTGGCGGAGCCACCAAGCCATTAGTTGGTATGATGACGTTTTCGACGGGGCTGATTACGTTCTTATCTACAAGCCGCCGGAGCATGGATCCAATCCCAATCAGCTTTCCTTGCAGGAAATCAAAGACAGGGTCATAGCGTCGGGCATGGATGTCGCCGGATTTGAATCACCCGAGGCGGGCATAGAAGTTTTTTCAAAAAAAATAGATCGAAACACCGTTGTATTAATTCTTTCTTCGGGAGGATTCGATGGTATTATTGAATCTGCCACCAGGGTGGCTGAAGAAAAATTCCCTAAATGAAAAAATTTTCTAGCGAATTCGGTCATAGTTACAATACCTATACTTTTGGCTATGCCAACTATTGTCTGCGCGAAAAAGGCGATAGTCTGGCGGACATTTATGCTAGCGGCTACTTACCATATTCAGGTGGACCGGACATCAAAAATATTTTTTACATGGCGCGGAGCGCCCGCATGCCGCTTGACTTATTTTCACTCTCCAGCGAAAACCGGCGCATTGTCAAAAAATTCGATGACCAGTTTGAACGCACCGTTACACCCATTTATAAATTTGACCGCCATGATCACAAATTTTTAAAATTCTGCGTGGAATATTTCGCCAAACGCCATGGGCCGGATGTAATGCCCCTGGCAAGACTGAAAACGATCCTGGATTCAGATCTAATCATTCAGATTGTTTCTTACCATAACGCCATCGACCCGGTAGCTTACGTTTTTGAAGTGGCTGATCACGCCATGGTCCATTTTTGGTTTTCTTTTTACGATTTGTCGCTGGTCCATCAGTCGTTGGGAATGTGGCTTATGTTAGATAGCGCTCGCCAGGCGCAAAAACGTGGTGCTAAACATTTTTATGTTGGCACTGTTTATGGTCAAAAGGCGTTATACAAAACCGCTTTTAAAAATCTAGAGTATTGGAATGGTCAGGATTGGACAGCGAATCTGAAAAAGATAAAACAGCTTGGCCGCGATGATGCCAGCCGCACCGTGGGCCTGACGGATCTTTGGAAAAAGGAGCAAAAAAAATTTGATTGATTGTGTAAAAGCCGAATTTGTGTTATTTTTATCTAAATTTTGGGCCTGTAGCTCAATTGGTCAGAGCACATCCGTGGCACGGATGAGGTTGTCGGTTCGAGCCCGATCAGGTCCACCAAATGAATACCTTTCCCATATTTCTAACTTTGGCTATAAGCGCCATTATTTCTTTTCTAGCCCACCACTGGGGGGAAAAATTTGTAATCCATAAAAGGAACAAGCCTTTTAGGATTATTATTAAAGGTTACCAATTCCACCACAGTTGTTTTGGCGTTTTGGCTATATTTGCCGCTCCCATTTTAGCTAGCACTCTCATTATGGTGGCTATGTTGGGATTTGGCATTGGTAATCTCTGGCAACACAAAAAGACCCATAACAGCGTCAACGAAAAGGGCTTTATCTTTATCAGTAAGGCAATTTAACTGAATTAGGACTTACGCGTAAGTTCTATGAATAAAAAATAATATACGATTTTTAAGGGTGGGAAAGCTCGATTACGACCTGAAACTTCTAAAGTATTTCGACTTGAAAAGATAACCGATGTTACTCAAGATCAAACCTTTTAAACAAAGCTCGGGGCTGTGCGGGCCGGCAGTTTTAAAAATGGTTTTTGATTTTTACGGTTTAAAGAAAACAGAAAAACAACTGGCTAATGAATTAAAATGCGACCCTAGATATGGCATTCCTGCTGAACCGATGCTAAAACTGGCTAAGAAATATGGGTTGAAAGGTTTTATTAAGGATTTTTCGGAAATAGAGGATATTAGAGGGTGGGTGGTCAATAAGAAAACCCCGGTAATAGTTGACTGGTTTTCAGAAAATGAAGGTCATTATAGCGTTATTATTGATATCGACAACCAGAAAATTTTTTTGCAAGACCCGGAAATTGGCAAAGTTAGAAAAATTGATCTGGAAACTTTCAAAAGAGTTTGGTTCGATTTTGAAGGGCCATTTATCGGGTCGAAAAAGGATCTCATTCTAAGAAGAATGTTGCTGATATACAAATAAAAAGCCCCGATTTTACTCGGAGCGGTTGGAACTGTCCGGCTGGACGATGGCGATTAGATCAGTTACGCCATCACGTTTGAAGCCTAGTGCTTCAGCCACAGCCAATGAAACATCGATATCCCTTCCATAAACATACGGGCCGCGATCATTAATTACTACTCTGATTTGTTCCCCGTTCTCGGGATTAATTAACAACACTTTAGTTCCAAACGGTAAGTCTTTATGCGCTGCTGAAATAGCATACATATTAAAAGTTTCGCCATTAGCAGTTTTCCGCCCATGGAATCTGGATCCGTACCAGGATGCCCTAAAAACAGAAAATTCCGAAATCCTAGCCTTCGGACTGGTGGTTTTGACGTCGGTAAACATGGCCGCCAAAACCATCGAGACAGCAAGCAGAAAAAGAACTAGTTTGCCTAGTTTGGCCAAGACCTCACTCCCTTCGTCGTATTTCATAGCCATATTAGTCCTGACAGCCCTTGTATCTTAACCAATGACCCTCAAATGTCAAAGAAATCTCATCAACATTGCATGAACAGATTATTAACAATTAGGAGTATAAATATTATGCTCCATATTCACTAATTAGTTAAGAATATTGCCGCCTCTTCAAAAATAATTATGTATATGATAAATTTCCTATAACGATGCAGAAACATTTTGAGCGACGGCTACGTATAAACCATCAGATACGTGAGTCGCAGATTCAGGTAATAAATGCTGATGGTAAATCACTGGGCATCATGCCGACCCACCAGGCGCTTCGCATTGCTGGTGAACAGAACCTTGATTTGGTTGAAGTTGGACCGCAAGCTAAGCCCCCACTTGCGAAAATAATGGATTATGGTAAATATATGTATCAGAAAGGGAAAAAGGAGGGGGGCCAAAAGACGGGCAAATTCACTTCTCAAGAAGTCAAAACGGTCAAAATTGGGTTTAGGACGGGTATCCATGATTTAAAAGTGCGGGCTGTTCAAGTTAATAAATTTTTACAGAAAGGCTATCGTGTAAGACTGGAGCTAACTCTGCGCGGTCGGGAAAAAGAGATGGCTGATCTTGGCCGCCGGAAGCTCGAAGATTTTACAAAACTTGTCAGTCACGTATTTACGATTGACGATCCCATAAAGAGGTTCCCGGGAGGTTTGGGGCTTTTGGTAAAGCCAGAGAAAAAATAACCCGCTTTAATTGTTTAAAGCTGACGCCCGTCGCAGAGATTGGCACCGATTTTAATTGCATTGTGAAACTAAAAACATCAAAATCAGCGTTAAAAAGATTTAAGTTTTCTTCCAAGGGCAAGATTAGACGCCGCAGTGTGGCTATTAATCATTTCAACGCTAAAGATAACGGCAGCACTAGACGTCACCACCGCCACGAAAAACCATTGGCCAAATCAAACCTGAAAGACATCAAGAATCTGATGCCCTATAATGTGGGAATTCTATAAATCAGCTAGGAGACTAGGGCTGATAGACTAGAGCCGATTCTGAATGGCTATCGTCTATAAGCAATTAGCAATAAGCTGTACCAGATGCCCAGAGTAAAGCGTGGAACCCAAGCCAATAAGCGTCGGAAAAATTTGCTCAAACACGCAAAGGGTTTTATGTGGACGCGCCATAGTAAATACCGTCAGGCTAAAGAAGCTCTTCTCCACGCTTGGAAGTTTCAGTTCAATGATCGGCGCAAGAAAAAAGGTTATGCTCGTCGTCTTTGGCAAATCCAAATCGGCGCCGCCACAGTGCAGAACGGTCTTTCCTATAGCAAGTTTATTGCCGGCTTAAAAAGAGCCAATGTTGAATTAGATCGCAAAATTCTCTCCCAACTCGCCCAAACGCAACCCGAGGTTTTCAAGAGAATTGTGGAAATTTCTCGCGGAACCAGTCAATAAAAAAGCGGCTCTTGGCCACTTATTGCTGGGGTATTATAAACCCGGCAGTTTTGCTTTTTTGAGAAACAAAGTCCCGTATCTCCTCGTCTCGTTTTTGCAGCCGCTTAAGATTTACCCGACTGGAAAGATCGGTTTTCGCGGCTTCAAAATGTGCCAGCGAGAGAACGGCATCACTAAGAACTGGTTCGGGCGCTGAAATATTGCCACCAACTGACTCTAAACCGCAAAGCCGTGCCGCTTCTACACAAAGTTCCCATAAGTATCGCTGGGTCCAGCCTTCGGTTTCGTTGGCCATTTTTTCGATGACTTTTTCAGCCTCGTCAGGAGCTCGGAAAGGGAGACCTTTCAGATGGGTTCGCATCACCCCTCGCCTGGTTTTTAAGTCCGGCAGGGGCACGTGGACAATCTTCGACAGACGACCCGGTTCCAATAATCGGTCATCAATTCTTTCGGGATAATTAGTGGAACAAAGCAGGTGTAACCCCCGCTCTCTGATACCTTGAAGGATATTAAGGAATTTCGAAAGGATCTCATCCTCTTTGACGACAACATCAATGTCATCAATCAGCAAAATGACCGGCAGGGCGGTAATTTCTTTGATATTGTCTATTCGGAGAAGCATCGGGCTAATACCCTTTTCGCCGCTAGCTTTAAGATCCTGACGTAAACGATCGCTATCAATCGAGCAAAAGACAGCGTTGTAATCGCCGCTCATCAGATAATGGGCCAGCATAGTTTTACCCACACCGGGTACTCCTACCATCAGGATCGATTCCGGCCGAAAATTAAGCCAATTAGAGATTTTTGGCTGTTGCAGGGGCAAGAGGAGTACCCGTTCAATAACGGCAAGCACTGATTCCATACCATAGAGCTTGCTTTTATCAAAAGCGGCGGCGCCGATGTGATTAAGTTCTTTAAAGACGGAGGTCATCAAAATCCGACGATTGATTTGTTGTTGTCTGGCCAGAATATATGCTGTCTGTACTACCAGTTCAAGAAAGGAATCTTGGGAAAGAAGGCATTCCTTTTTCTCCCCAGTTTGTCCTTCTCTAATTTCAATCTTAGTGATGATTCTCCCTCCATCCGAAGCGACCGCCCTAATCCAATCGCTGCGTCGGCTTTGCACCATAAAAGTGGCCTCCGCCGGCGTCGGAAACTTCCGGCTAATAACGATGCCGGTGGAAGACGACTTGTAATAGCTTTGCGGACTGAAGATTATACCGTATTCCGCCGGTATAATCTTATTACGAAAATCCCGGTAGCGGGCGTACTCCCAGCCTTCAGAAAATCCTTTAATATCTTGTTCATACACCAAGCGAGCCAATTTCCAAATGGCAAAGACTTCACTCATCGATAAAGCTCTCTCCAGTCGCCAGCGGACAATGATTCTTTTAAATTCCAAATCATTGTCCTCCACAGACAAAACTTCCATCAAGGGCATTAAGCCGCCAGTCTTGGTGATTAACTCTTTGGCCAAGGAAATGATAATCGTTGAAAATGGAGCTACTGTTAGTTCGACGTGGCTCATCAATAAGTTAACGTCCCCAATCGGATTGTCCTGCGGTACAATTAGCGGGGGTTCTTTTAAATTAATCGGTTTCGTCTCCGGGATTGATTCATAAGTTTCGCTATTGGGTGTTTCTTTACGACGTCGCTTTAATTCGCGGCGGATGATCGTCTCGGTTTGTCCGAAGTCTCGGATGGTTGATTCCCGCGCTTGAACAATCTGGCCCAAAAAGCCTTCCAACTGTTCTGGCGTAGCGGATTTTAAATCAACCGGGTTGTTACCGATTTGAACTAATCTCTCTTTTTTCTTGGGCATGATGTCCCCCCCGTATTCTATTTTGAATTTAAAAGAGCTCCAGTTTGTTTATAGCATGGGGGTCTCTCTAGATCAATCACGGTTAATGCTAAACTCAAATAGGATTTCCCTGATCTGACCATCGAGAGGTGTTCCCAGATCGTCGCATTGACCAATGCCAATGGCCGGAGAGATAAACGATCCGCTTATGAGCCCGAGGGTTTCAACCAACATTTTGCAATCTTTAGGGTTCCTGTATTTGGTAAGGGTAATGTGAGGATTGTACGATGCCTTTTTTCTTAAAATCCCGCTGATTTTTTCTTCAACGAAGTCTCTTGTTTTTTCTCTCAAGCTCAAAAGCTCTCCGCTTGGATTGATCTTTAAACATAATGTTCCGTCATCATAAGCATCAAATTTAACAATGTCTAATCTGATTGGATTTAATTTTTTGATAAACTTTTCGATCGCCGTAGAGTGCGCCTCTATATCCTCTATTTTTTGCGAGGCAGTAAATATGGTGATGTGCGGCAAGAAAGGTTTGCCGTCCACTATGTAAAAATTCGGGTACATCGGCGCGTATTTAATTGCCAAATCAATCGACGCATTGGCAATCTTTTCCGATAACATCAAAACATATCGAGTTTCCATAAATCATTTTGGCAGCGCCACGGGGAATCGAACCCCGATCTGGTCCGTGAAAGGGACCTGTCCTCGCCGTTAGACGATGGCGCCATTTCAAAATTCTAATCCAAAAATTGAAGGAAATCAAGAAAAATGATAGAAATACGGAATGAGAATATTGGGAATTGAAACCTCATGTGATGAAACTGCGGCATCAGTAATTGAAGCAAAGAATGATCAGATCAAAGTATTGAGTAACACTGTGTCATCACAAATTGAAAAACATGCGCCGTTTGGGGGCGTGGTGCCGTCGTTGGCCGCGCGCGAACATATTACGAATTTACCAACCGTATTAAAAACCGTATTGGGAAATTTTGATATGGCCGATATTGACCTCATCGCGGTTACGGCTGGACCGGGGCTAATCTCGTCTTTATTAGTCGGCACGGCTTTTGCCAAAGCGCTTGCCTACAAATATAAAAAGTCGATTGTAGCGGTTAATCATATGGAGGGACATATAGTCTCCAATTGGCTGAAGCCAATAGGAAAAATTTCAAAGTTTCAAAGTTCAAAGGTTTTTCCAGCTCTCTGCCTGATTGTCTCGGGAGGCCACACTCAACTCGTGTTGATGGGTGGATTTCCTTCCGCCTACGCCAAAACTTCGGCGAGGCAAAGAAATTACAAATTAATCGGAGAAACGGTAGATGACGCGGCCGGGGAGGCGTTTGATAAAATCGCCAGAATTCTCAACCTCGGTTATCCGGGCGGACCGGCTATCGCGGCCGAAGCCGCGAAGTTCAAAGTGAAAAGTGAAAAGTTTAAGGTTGAACTGCCCAGACCGATGATAAATTCAAAAGATTTTAATTTCTCGTTTGCAGGACTGAAAACAGCCGTCTTATATCTGGTCAGAGATTTAAAGAAGCAAATGAATATAGAAAATCTTGGTAAAGAAACGGTTATTCAGATCGCCGCTGCTACCCAAGATGCCATCGTAGATGTATTGATAAAAAAAACTGTTCGGGTGGTAAAAGAATATAAAGTAAAATCCATAATGCTTTCCGGTGGCGTGTCGGCTAACAAATTACTGCAAGAAAGATTAATGAATGTGGGAAAAGAATTAAATATCGAAGTGCGGATACCGGCACTAGATTATACTACTGATAATGCAGCGATGATTGCGCTGGCGGGATATGTAAAGTTTAAGAGTTTAAAAGTTTCAGAACCGGAAAGTTTAAAGTGGCAAAATGTAAGGGCCGATGCGAATTGGGAAGCGTTTAAATAAACACCAATTTACAAATAACACTAACTTACAAATGAATTATTCGTAGATTCGCATTATTGGTAGATTAGCATTTATGCAATAAAATTTTGCTATACTAGAATAGCCGTGAAAGATATTCCAAAAGCTTACGATCCGAAAACCACCGAAGCTAAAATATATAAGCTCTGGGAGGAGAGTGGTTTTTTTAATCCCGACTATTTGCCATCTGTTAATAAGGCTTCGTTTTGCATCCTGATGCCGCCCACTAATGCCAACGGCTTACTCCATGCCGGCCATGGTTTGGTATTGACGATTGAGGACATCATGACACGCTACAAGCGGATGCGCGGTTTTAAAACTCTCTGGTTGCCCGGTTTAGATCATGCCGGTTTCGAGACGCAAGTAGTTTATGAGAAGCAATTAGAGAAAGAAGGCCGTTCACGTTTTCAAATGGATCCGCCACAATTGTATAATGAAATTCTGGAATTTACCCTCAATAACAAAAAAAATATTGAAGACCAAACCCGAAAAATAGGCGCTTCCTGCGATTGGTCCCGGGAAAAATTTACCCTCGACGCAGACATCATAAAAACCGTCTACGCCACTTTCAAAAAAATGTCCGACGACAATCTGGTTTATCGAGGAAAGAAAATAATCAACTGGTGCCCCAAACACCAAACCTCTCTATCAGACCTGGAAACAAAAGAGGTTGAACAAATCGATAATTTTTACTTTTTGCAGTACGGTCCGTTTGTTATCGCTACGGCCAGACCGGAAACAAAATTTGGAGATAAGTACGTGGTCATGCACCCAGATGACAAACGTTACTTTGAATACAAAGACGGACAAAAAATAGAATTAGAATGGATAAACGGTCCGATCACGGCCATGGTTATTAAAGACGAAGCAATTGATATGACCTTCGGCACTGGGGTTATGACTATCACACCGTGGCATGATGCGGCAGATTTTGAAATTGCTCGAAGACATAATCTCGACAAAGAGCAAATTATAGATTTTCAAGGTAAGCTTTTACCCATCGCCGGAGAATTCACCGGCATGAAAATCTCAGAGGCACGGCCAAAGATTGTGGAAAAACTGAAAACCAAGGGACTGGTCGTAAAAGTTGACGAAAACTATAAGCACGTAGTTAAAAAATGCTACAAATGCGAAACGCCGATTGAACCTCAAATCAGAGATCAGTGGTTTGTAAAAATGAAACCTCTGGCCGAGAAAGCAATCGAAACCATCGAGCGCGGCGAAATTGTTTATATTCCCGATCATTACCGGAAAATATCCCTGTATTGGTTAAATGATATTATTGACTGGAATATATCAAGACAAATCGTGTGGGGTATCCCGATTCCGGCAAAAATTTGCATCACCTGCGCTGAAGGCATTATTGATATCGACAATAATATCTCGGCTTGTCCCAAGTGTAACGGTGCTGTCAAAAAAGAGACGGATACTTTTGATACCTGGTTCTCGTCTGGCCAGTGGCCATTTGCCAGCTTAGGCTATCCTGCGGCGGAAGATTATCGGCAATTTTACCCCACCGATGTTATGGAGACCGCGGGAGAAATCATCTTCTTTTGGGTAGCTAGAATGATTATGTTTAGCCTTTATGTTACTGGGAAGGTGCCATTTAAAACGGTTTATCTTCACGGCTTAGTACTGGATGCCAAAGGCCAAAAAATGAGTAAATCTAAGGGAAACGTTATTGATCCCATCGCTTTAACTGACAAATTCGGCACGGATGCATTTAGAATGGGATTAGTTGTCGGCAACACTCCCGGCACAGCGCTGGCTCTTTCAGAAAATAAAATTAAGGGCTACAAACATTTTGCCAATAAAATCTGGAATGCCTCACGTTTTGTGGTAATGAGTCTTGATAAAGATATGGATCTCTCAAACCCGCCGGCATTGACTGAAAATGACGAGAAGAATCTCCAGGAGTTAAATTTTTTGGTGGCTGACGTAACGTTGGACATGGATCAGTTCAGGTTCTATATCGCCGCCGAAAAACTTTACCACTATTTTTGGCACACTTTTGCGGATAAAATCATCGAGGCGAAAAAGAGCGAAGTCAAAAGCGAAAATGAAAAAGTTAAATTTTCCGCTCAATGGACGTTATTTAAAATTCTCACCACTTGTTTAAAGCTGCTTCACCCTTTCATACCCTTTATCACCGAAGAGATTTATTCTCACCTCCTTCCGTCGTGGACAGACAAAAAAATGTTGATGGTGGAAGTTTGGCCCACAGTTTAGTGTTATAATTCATCTGTGAGTAGTTTTGGACAGGCAATTATTCTGGTACTGGTTGGTTTTATACCCAGTTTGATTTGGCTGATTTATTATCTGCGTAAGGACTGCCATCCGGAACCGAAATCACTCATTGCTCGTACCTTGTTTGCGGGTATTCTGGTAGCGCCGCTGGCTGTTATTGCCCAGTGGATATTTGGACAAGTTGCTTTATTGATTAATCCTGATTTCCATACTTCAGCCTCGCTAACATTTTTTCTCTGGGCAGCGTTGATTGAAGAATGGGTAAAATATCTGGCGGTAAAATATACCGTTTTGCAAAATCCCAATTTCGACGAACCAACAGACGCCATGATCTACATGATATCAGCGTCGCTCGGCTTTGCGGCCATTGAAAATATTTTAGTGCTTTTTCAAGCGATACCTAATGGGGCCTCGGCCACTGTTCAAATATGGCTGTTCCGTTTCGTGGGCGCCACCCTTTTACACGCCGTTTCCTCCGCCTTGTTCGGTTACTTCATTGGCTTGAGTTGGTTTTATTTACATCACAGTAAAAAGATTTTCTGGGTAGGACTGCTGGCCGCAACTTTTAGTCACTTTGTTTTCAATATCGCCTTGTTGACGGCCAATTCTCATGTTATCGGCTTCATTGCCTCCACTTCCGCATTATTAATTTTGGTAATTTTGATATCCTGGCTTTTTACTCGCTTGCGACAGAGAATGATCTGTTAAATTTATTTGATAATTGCTATAATTAAAACGTTATGCATGATGTCATCGGCGATCAAAATGATTTCAGCACAGAATCCGAGGCAACTTTGACAGCGAGTTCCAGACGACCAGTTAGAAGCGACCGGAATAGCCCCAATAAAGAAGAGGGTATTCTTACGGTGGATGTTTACCAAACCGACTCGGAAATTATCATAAAATCCACCATTGCCGGCATTACCGGGGATGACTTGGATATCGCGGTGACAAACGATACCGTAACCATCAAAGGTCGGCGCCAGTTTGATGACGGGGTTAAATCACCAGATTATTTTTATCAGGAAATATATTGGGGGCCATTTTCCAGGTCCATCATTTTACCTGAAGAAGTGGATTCTGACGCAGCGAGGGCTTCGCTGAAGAACGGGCTTTTAACACTAATTTTACCCAAATTGGCCAAGACTAGAACCAAGAAAATAAAAATTTCGTCTTAATAGGCTTCTTATGAGCTGGCCGGAGAAAATCGTGGTCGGTGCGGCAGTCACCGCGCTTGCGGTTAGTCTTTTATTCTTTATTGATCTGCAGCCTGGGATTTATTCCCCGGACATTGTCATCACTCCTGAACCCCCCAATTCGCATGGCCAAGCCGCCCTTCTTTTTGCGCTTGAGAAAGACCTGGTACTCCAATCACTGGAAAAAAACTATACGGTGAAAAGTTCCATCCTCAAGTCATGGTATGATTCATATTTTCGTATTTACACGCAACGTGAGGAATTGGCACCCAATACCGCAAGGATACGGGAATATCTCAATAACACTGCCAAAAATATAGAAAGATCTGCTGTAAATGCCAGGCTGGCGCTGGATGAAGAAAGTAAGCTGATCGAGATTAGATCGCCAAAAAATGGCACAAAATTAGATAATGACCGCTCCGTGATTAACATCATCACTGCCCTCGCCCAGGGGCAATCGACAGTGGAACTAGTTTTAACCACTTACGAACCGGAAATTACACTTGAAAAAGCATTTCTGCTAGGTATAAAAAAATTATTGGGTTCGGGCGTTTCTAATTTCGTTGGTTCGTCACACGCGAGGATAAATAATATTAAAATTGGGTCGGCCGTTTTTAATGGTACTGTCTTGTCGCCAGGAGACGAGTTTTCTTTCAATAGTGCTCTTGGCCCGGTGGATGGTGAGAATGGATACAAGCGAGAACTGGTGATTAAAAACAATAAGCTCATCCCGGAATTCGGTGGTGGTCTTTGTCAGGTTTCGACAACTATTTTCCGAGCAGCCGTGAATGCCGGCTTGCCTATTGTCGAACGCCATCCACATTCTTTGCCGGTAAGATACTATAATCCCCAAGGATTTGACGCGGCTATTTATCCAGAGGTTAGTGACTTAAAGTTTAAAAATGACACCCCCGGTCACCTTCTTATTCAAGGAGAGGTTTTGGGTTCTACATTATCGTTCGAAATTTATGGATCAGACGATGACCGCAAAGTAACAGTGGAAGGGCCTCACACGTATGAATCTAGTCCGGATGGTTCTCTTAAAACATGGCTTAAAAGAGTCATCACCCGCAGCGATGGCTCGCAAAAAAAAGATATGTTTTATTCCAGCTACAGATCCCCCTCACTTTTCCCTACAGTTAGAAATCCCTTGGAATAAATAAACTTGCTCGCTGGATGTGCTGTATTCTAAAGATAGTTCGAACGCATTTCGCCGCCGCAGGCGGCGAGGAATTCCCCCCGCTTGCCCGTCCGAAGCCGAGAGGCGAAGGAGGGCGAAAAATTCGGAAAGGCGGCGGAGCCGCACCGCTAACAATTTCAAGTTTTTCTTTGGCGGAATACAAATTCGAGTGTGCGAAGCACGCACAAACCAATTATTAAGGATTAGTACGTGATGCGTGTGAATAACAATACTTTTCTCCAGACGGCATATAGAGTAGTTCGTGGAAGAAACTCTCATATTGAGCTGGCAGGCCTTCTAATTCCTTGCAATCAAATCCGTCCAAACTCACCAGAACATTCCAGCTTCCACCAGACTGTCTCCACGCAATCCAATGCCAACGATCTTTCGCCCACCACCCTCCCTCAACAGCATTTTGCGAAATATCTACGCGCCGAATATCTATTTTTTTATCCCACTGCCCCTTCGTTTTTTGGTCTATTGCCGCGAAAGCAATTGATTCCAATACTTGTTGGTCATTCGAGTTTAAGGATACAGAATCACTCTCTGTTGTTTGGGCGGTTGGATTTTGTGTACTGTCGAATTGGTTTTGCTGTTTTGAGTAGAAAAAATATCCTGCAACAGCAATGACCACTAAGATAACGCCAATCAAAATAGTTTTTTGAGTCATATATTTATATATTAATAATTTTAGATTTCATATGGTTAAAAAAAAATCTTCCCCCAAAATTAAAATATGGTTTGAGCCGATGTTTTTCTCCGGGTTCTTTTGCGGTTTTGAGCGGAGCGGCTTCGCCGCGAGATTTAACAATTTCCAATTTTTCTTTGGCGGCAACTAATTCAGAATTCGCAAGGCGAATACTTAAAGAATAATCAATTTTTATGAAAATTTCAATAACTCCAATTTTAGAAAAAAGTAGAGCTCCAAGAAGACTTTTGGTCCACTTGGAGCTCGTAGAGTTGGCTGCGGCTGGGCGAGATGAACTACGCGTGTGCGGGTGCCGGATAGCGCCTGACATGCTTCGGCAGGTACTTTTCGGCGGTTTCCTTCGAGATGGAGAAAAGAAACTCCCCCAGCGTGAAGCCAGTGATGGTGTAGCTCCCATTGAAGTTCCGCGAGGAGTTCGCCTCGTGGATGTTCACCCCGCCGTCCCCGGGCTCACAGGGTGTCGGGCGCGTCTCCGATTCCGGGATGCGACCCAGCACTTCCTGGCTCAGCGCGGAGAAGAACTCCACGTCGCCACGTGTACCTGCCATGAGGATGTCGGCATACTCGATGTCTCGGCCTGTCTCGTCGCAAATCAACGACATAACTGCCTCCTTTCAAGGTGCGGTCTGTTTGTATCCAAATGCTATGCTTGGGCTTCAACCTACAGTAGCATAATAGGTGGTCTGCGTCAAGCCCAACAAAAAATCAGTATTTCTGCTGTTTCTTATCCAAAATCCTATGAATTTATTGATTAAAAATTTTTGGGATCATCCTGTTAATTCGGTTGATGGACATGCCCGTTGCACACCACAAATTTCTTTAGACGCAGGAACGCCGTGGCACGCAGCAACAACGACTTTGATGTCCGTGCTGTCCTGGTTGCCCGACGCATCATCTGTCCGGTTGATTCGATCGCATTCGTGGTCGTTGGCAAACCGAGCTTCGGATACTGAAGATATGTACGGAAATCCTGTTCTCGTTCCAGAAATTCCAGGGTTTGCTTCCGGATGTATGGCGGGCAGGTTGGCCGGCTAATGAGTCGGCGAATTGTTTTCCGAGCTTGTACCAGCGCGTGGGTACTTTGAGAACTCAGGATGATTCTTGCTGTATCCAGCAGTTTGTCCCGCAACCTACTGCTTCGTACCCGATATCGTCGCTTGCCCTTGCCGCGCACCAGATTGGCAAGCAGGTGGAAATGGCAACGTTGGTGCAGCCAACTATTCTGCTCTGAAAGCAGTTGTGATCCCCGAAAACCATCAGAAACAAAGGCTTGAATGTGGTTTTTCACTGCCGGAGAAATTGTCGCAACAGCTTGAATCCATCGTTCGTAACACTCTCGTCCTTCAAGCAGTACCGGATCGAGAAAGTATGCTCTCCTGCTACGAACCGGCTTTACCGCCATGAGAT